>JAZQJO010000063.1:0-10785 GCA_045541695.1 Faecousia sp. | reverse complement strand
GCACCTATAAAGGGCGGAGATTTTCACCAGGCAAGGCAAAAAGCGCAGAAATACTTTGTGTATTTCGAGCATTTTTAACGACGAATGGTGGGAATAAACGCCTTTTATAGGCGATTTATCACTACGGCGCGACGCCCAACGGCAGGGGCTTTTCTTATTTCTTTCTCAGCTGCCAGAACGCAACGGCGCTGGCGGCTGCCACATTGAGAGAATCCACACCGTGGGACATAGGGATCTTCACGGTGTAATCACAATCGGCAACGGTGCGGTCGCACAGGCCGTCACCCTCAGTTCCCAAAACGATAGCAAGCTTCTCCTCAGCGGCAAGCGCCGGATCGTCAACAGAAACGCTGTCGTCGCTAAGTGCCATAGCAGATGTTTTGAAGCCCATGGCTTTCAAGCGGTCAAGACCGGGGTGCGGCCAATCTGCGGCATTTTCGCCAATTACCGTCCAGAGAATCTGGAACACCGTTCCCATACTAACCCGGACAGCCCGGCGATTCAGCGGATCACAGCATGTGGGCGTCACAAGCACCACATCCATGTGCAACGCCGCTGCGCTACGGAAGATTGCGCCCACATTGGTGGAATCCACGATTCCCTCCAGTACCGCCACCCGTTTGGCGTTGGCGCAAAGCTGCTCGACTGTGGGAAGCTTCGGGCGGCGCATGGCGCACAAGATTCCACGGGTCAGCTCATAGCCGGTAAGGGCAGCCAGCACCTCTCTGTCCCCTGTATAAACGGGAATATCACCACACCGGGCGATCAACTCCGCTCCCTGTCCGGTGATGTGCCTGCGTTCCATCAGCATGGAAACCGGCACATATCCTCCGTCCAGCGCCCTGGCAATGACCTTGGAGCTTTCCGCAATAAAAATACCCTTTTCCGGCTCCAGGCGATTGCGCAGCTGCGCCTCCGTAAGGCTGGCGTATGCTTCCAGCGCCGGATCATTTAAGTTCCGAATCTCTATAATTTCAGCCATATTGGACTCCTTGCAACGCAATATGGCATTATTATATCAGCCAGTCGCAGCGGTGTCAAACATCATCCGTTTCCGGGATCACTATGCCCACTTGTCCGGAACGCACCTGCAAATAGGCGTTTTGCAGCCGGTTGAGATAGGCAAAAGGTTCTTCCGGGGAAAGCGGCACGAATTTCCCTGTCAGTTCGCTGTGTTTTGGCAGCGCCGTGAATTTCAGTGCTCCCCTTCTGAATCGCTTGGCGGGAATTCTGGTATCCAGACAAAACCGTCCGCCGGAGGGCACCGGAATGCCCAAATTTACCGTATTTTCATCGTCGCTGACGGTCAATCTGTAGATCACCTCGCCGCTGAAACGACAGCGGCAGGAAAAGCAAAGATAAAGTCCCTCACGACGCACCTGCGCCTGTCCGATGGGTTGTCCGCCCAAAAGAATTGGATACTCCCCCTCCATAAAAACGCCCCCTTTGCCACAGCTTATGCGGCAAAGGGAGTGTTATTCTTAATTCTTGCGGCGGAATATTTCGTTGGCAATGGCGGCAAACTGGTGGATGTCCAGCGTCTCGCCACGGACATTTTCATCGAAGCCGCAGGCGTCGATCACCTCGGTGACACCTGCCTTTCCCAGTTCCGGGAATCCGGCGGCCAAACCGTTGATCAGCTTCTTTCTGCGCATGGCAAAGCTGGCACGTACCACACGGAAGAAGGTCTGCTTATCCTCGATCTGCCAGGGCTTTTCCTGCCGCACACGCAGCTGGATCACCGCAGAGGTAACCTTGGGCTGGGGCATGAAGCAATGGGCAGGCACGTCAAACAGCAGCTCCGGCTTGGCATAATACTGGCAAAGTACGCTGAAGGCGCTGTAATCCGCTGTGCCCGGCTTTGCTGCGATCCGCTGGGCAACTTCCTTCTGCACCATAACGGTGACGGACTCAAAGCACTCCGCTTCCAGCAGCGCAGACAAAATGGGCGATGTGATGTAATACGGCAAATTGGCGCAGGCCATGGGGCGCAGACCGGCAAATCTCTCCGCAACCAGCGCCGGAATGTCCTGCTTCAGCACATCGCCCCAGAGGATCTGTAAATTCTCAAATTCGCCAACTGTCTGCTTCAGGATAGGCGCTAGCCGTTCATCCAGCTCCACGGCGCAAACCTTGCCCGCACGCAGGCAAAGCTGCTGGGTCAGCGGGCCGATGCCGGGGCCGATCTCCAAAACGCCCGCTGTTTCGTCCACGCCCGCATCCTCTGCGATGCTCTCCGGCACCCAGGAGGCAATTAGAAAATTCTGCCCCTTCGCTTTTGAAAAATGGAAGCCGTGGGCTGCCAGCAGAGGCTTCATCACCTGAATATCGCACACGTTGATCATAACAAAAACCGCCTTTCTTCGGTTAGTATACCAGAAGAAAGGCGGTTATGCAACGCTTTAATTATCCGATAAAATAGATGGTGCAGTAGCGGATGCCAAACTGGATGCACTCGTCATAGGTGGGGAAATACAGATCGATTCTGTCGCCCTTGATGGAGCCGCCGCAGTCTTCTGCTGCGGAAACACCGTATACGTAGCGGCCATCGTTGGAAACGATGAACATCTTCGTTCCGTAAGGAATGACCCGGGGATCGACCGCCACCGTGCCGATATGTACCGTGGTGCCGGTTGCGGTGATCATATCGCAGCCGGGATCGGTGTGGGTATAGGCAGTAGCCTTTGCCTGCATGGTGGAGCTGTAATACAGCACCTCGCCGTTTGCCAGCGTAATGGAATTCTCACCGATAACGGGTCTTGTTTCTTCCGTGGGGAAATAGACAGGCTGGGACACAGAGGGCTTTGTTACCGGCTGGATAGGCTGAGTGGGCTCTTCGGTGGGCTCAACATATGTTCCGATGGCGATCAGTTCGTTCACCGGTTGCTGGGTAACCACCTGGCTAAGCATGGTCTTGCTGACTTCCGCACCGTTGACGTAGAATACGCTGGCAGTGCAGCTCATCTGGCCTTCCCTGCCCTGCGTCAAAACCACCTGCTGACCCTGGGGAATGGTTGCATCGTAGCAATAGACGGTGTTATAGGGCAGCGTAACGGAATAGGTTTCCTCCACAGTATTGGTGCGGGAAATGGTGATGACCAAGCCGTCGTATGTCCGGCTGCTCAGGGAAACCGAAACAACATCATCCTCAGTCAAGGTGAAATTCAGCTTGCTGAGCAGGCTTTCGACAGTTTCACCGTAGCTTGTGACATCCCAGGTCTTTCCGCTATACACGATTTGGATGCATTGCTTGCGCTGCACGGTGATCTCAGACACGCCGATACCGGGCTGGGTCGTAATGATATCTTCTTCGCCAAGCGCCAGACCGGCTTCGTTCAAAACGGCAGCGGGATCTGTGGCATAGGTGGTGTGGATCATGACACGGCCGCCGTCGTTGATCAAAAACGTATTCTTTGCAAAGGCCGTCTGGGTCAGCAGTAGCACGATGCAGGCAACAGGCAGCAGCAAAACAAAGACACGTGCCAGTATCGTCATCTTCTTTCGGACTACGCGATTACATTCCAGCATAAATGCTCCTCCTCTCATAAAATCAATCGATCTTCGCCGCGCCGGGCGGCGTATTTAGGCATGATGATGCTGCAGATCACAGATCTGCATTGGGTCTTAATTATAACATTTTTTCACCAAAAGTCAAGCTTTTCCTTGAAAATACGGTATTTCGACAACTTTTTAGTGGTTTTTTACTTTTCTTTTATGTAAACTTCAAAACCCAAATATGCGGCCATTTAACCGCATATAGCACAACATCTTGTGAAAAAATCCGGAAGTGTTTACATAACCACTCCATAATGCGCAACCGTTTTATGGTCACCGGATCGGACATTATGAAAACCGTTTTTCCCTTTTTCCCTAAGGAGGGATTGACATTTGCGCATATTTGTGTTAAATTTTTCTGGAGAAAAGCTATGACGAAGACATGCGCTGACCGTAAGATTCTCAGAGAGGATGCCGTTTGGTGAAAGGCATCTGTTTCCCTGCCTTCAGCGATACCACTTCCGAGCCGCAGGAAAGAAATGTCCTGCCGGGTGCGCCCGTTAATGCGCCAATGAGTGACGGCGGAAGCCGTAACCAGGGTGGAACCGTGGAATACTTTGTATCCCACCCCTGATTTTTTCAGGGGATGGGTATTTTTTATGCCTTCCCCACAATAAAAGGAGGAAACATTATGTCTGAAGAAAATCTGTACACCTTTGAAAACCCGGAATACCGCAAGACCTTCTGGCACACCAGCTCCCACGTGATGGCTCAGGCCGTCAAGCGGCTGTGGCCCGAAGTGCAGCTGGCCATCGGCCCTGCCATCGACGAAGGCTGGTATTACGACTTTGATGCCCCTTTCTCCTTCACGCCCGATCATCTTTCCCAGATCGAAGCTGAGATGAAGAAGATCGTCAAGGAGCGCATCCGCCTTGAGCGCAGCGAAAAGTCCCGCGCCGACGCCATTGCATGGGCAGAGGCAAACAACGAGCCTTACAAGAAAGAACTGATCGAAGATCTGCCTGCAGATGCTGTCATCAGCTTCTACACCCAGGGCGACTTCACCGACCTGTGCGCCGGTCCTCACCTGGATCACACCGGCCGCCTGCGCCACAACGGCTTCAAGCTGACAAAGAGCTGCGGCGCATACTGGCGTGGCGACAGTAACCGCAAGATGCTGCAGCGTATCTACGGCATCGGCTTCCCCAGCAAGGACGAGCTGGACGAGTACCTCGCCAGACAGGAAGAGGCCCTGAAGCGCGACCACAACAAGCTGGGCCGTGAGCTGGAATTCTTCACCACCGTGGAAGAGATCGGTCAGGGTCTGCCCATCCTGCTTCCCAAGGGCGCACGGGTCATCCAGACTCTGCAACGCTGGGTAGAAGACGAAGAGCAGAAACGTGGCTACCTGCTGACCAAGACTCCCCTCATGGCAAAGCGTGAGCTTTATAAGATTTCCGGTCACTGGGATCACTATCTGGACGGCATGTTCATTCTGGGCGACCCCTATGACGAAGAAAAGGAATGCTTCGCTCTGCGGCCCATGACCTGTCCGTTCCAGTATCAGGTCTTCCTGAACCGCGCCCGGAGCTACCGTGATCTGCCCATGCGCTTGGGCGAGACCTCTACCCTCTTCCGTAACGAGGACAGCGGCGAAATGCACGGTCTGATCCGTGTCCGTCAGTTCACTATTTCCGAGGGTCACCTTGTTCTGCGTCCCGAGCAGCTGGAAGAAGAGTTCCGTGGCTGTCTGGAGCTGGCAAAGTACTGTCTGGATACTGTGGGCATGCTGGAAAACTGCACCTTCCGCTTCAGTCAGTGGGATCCTGCCCGTGCAGGCATCAAGTATGAAGGCACGCCTGAGCAGTGGGAGACCGCACAGAGCGTCATGAAGGACATTCTGGATAACATCGGCATCGAATACACCATCGGTATCGACGAAGCTGCCTTCTACGGTCCCAAGCTGGACATCCAGTACAAGAATGTCTTCGGTAAGGAAGATACCATCGTCACCATCCAGATCGATATGCTGCTGGCACAGAAGTTCGGCATGGAATACACCGATGCTGACGGCCAGAAGAAGACGCCCTATATCATCCACCGCACCAGCCTCGGCTGCTACGAGCGTACTCTGGCTTACCTGATCGAGCGGTATGCCGGCGCACTGCCTCTGTGGATGATGCCCACCCAGGTCAAGGTCCTGCCCATCACCGACCGTGCCCATGAATACGCAAACGAGCTGTGCGAGAAGCTCAACGATCTGAACATTCATGCCGAATCCGACTGCCGCAGCGAAAAGCTGGGTTACAAGATCCGGGAAGCACAGATGCAGAAGATCCCCTATATGCTGGTCATCGGCGACCGTGACATGGAAAACGGCACTGTTTCCGTCCGTACCCGCAAGGGCGAGGATCTGGGCGCAATGACCCCCGACGAGTTCATCGCAAAGTGCCTGATGGAGATCGCCACCAAGATCAAGGAAGTTTAATATCCAATGACAGACCGCCCAAACGGGCGGTCTGTTTCTAGAAGGAGATGCCTATGTACATCTGGATCGGCTGCAAACTACCGGAATCGTTCGAGCAGGAGATCAGAAAGCGCTGTCTGGAACTGAATAAAGACATTGGACTTGACACAGCCTCCTTTTCCCTGCCCCAGCACGTTTCTCTGAAGATCAGCTTTCAAACCTCTCAACACTGGGAAATCATAGAATATCTGTCAGCGTTTCTGTCATCCCAAAAACCGATTTCTCTTCAGATCTTAAACCCGGAGCAGGCGGGAAACATTCTTTGGATGCCCGTTGCGGAAAACGAGCAGCTGCGCATGCTCCATAACCAATTGGATTCTCTGTTGGAAAATCACTTTGGCATACCTCAACATGCATTTGACAAGTGTTTTATTTTCCATTCCACCCTATTTATAGATCCGGACGCTGGAAAGATCGCAAAAATGCTGGCTTCTCTGGAAAAATACCCAACCAAATGTGCTTTGCGATCAGACACATTTCTGCTGGGACTCTCAGAAACCGAAAACTCCGGTGATTATCGCATCGTCAGGGAAATCAAAGTATAAAAAAGCCGCCTGCGGGCGGCTTGTTTTATTCTGCAAAATGTGATACGATACTGTAAGTATGATTTCCCGGAGAGATTTCCATGAAATTTTTTCACTTAATAAAATGGATCGTTGCCGCAGTGCTGGTTGTATTGGGCATTTTCCTGCGGCGGACGGTGCATGGCCACAGCTTCCTGGGGCTTGTTTGCTTCGCCATCGCCGGTGTGATCGTGTGCTACGGCTTGATCGGCGTGCTTGCCGTCAATTACAAGGAAGCGGCACGGCTGGCAAAAACTGCTCTCACCTCCCTGCTGTGCCTGGGTTGTCTCGTATATGCCATCACGGAGGTCATTATCATTCGTGCCAGCTTCGGCGCACCGGAAACAGCCTGCAAATATGTGGTAGTGCTTGGGGCAAAGGTTAACGGCACAGCGCCCTCCGTTTCCTTGCAGGACCGGATCCACGCCGCTTACGACTATTTGACCCGCCATCCCAATGCTGTGGCGGTGCTCTCCGGCGGTCAGGGCGAGGATGAAGGCATTTCCGAAGCACGGTGTTTGCAGCGGGAACTGACAGCTATGGGCATCTCCCCAGAGCGGCTGTGGTTGGAGGAAAAGTCCACCTCCACATGGGAAAATCTGAACTTTTCCCTTGATATCATTGAAGAAAAGACCGGGATGCGACCGGATTCCATCGGCCTCATTTCCAGTGAATATCATCTGTTCCGGGCAGGACTCTTTGCCAAAGACTGCGGTGTGGAAGCCATCGGTATCCCCGCAGCCACAAGCTGGCCCAGCATTCGCCTAAACTATTTTTTGCGGGAAGGCGCCGGCGTATGGCATTATCTGATTTTGGGAGGAAACTATCATGATTGAACGCAAATTCGCAGACTATGCATGGGAGCAAACCGCGGCTCTGCTGGCCATCGACTCCCCTTCCGGCTACACTGCAAAGGCAGCCAAATGGGTCAAGCAGGCATTTGAAGCCCTCGGCTTCAACGCATCTATCACCACCAAGGGCGGCGTGCTGGCCGATCTGGGCGGCAAAGACGGTGACGATGCTCTTTTGCTGGAAGCTCACGCCGATACTCTGGGCGCAATGGTCGCTGAAATCAAAGGCAGCGGTCGCCTGCGTGTCACCCCTCTTGGTGGCATGAACCCCAACAACGGCGAAGCGGAAAATGTCCGTGTCTATACCCGTAGCGGCAAGGTCATTGAAGGCACGCTGCAGCTTTGCAATGCATCTGTGCATGTCAATGGCGACTACTCCTCTGCCAAGCGCAGCTTCGATACCACTGAGGTCGTTCTTGACGAAGATGTCAGCTCTGCCGCTGACACCCGCAAGCTGGGCATCGAGGTGGGCGACATCGTCTGCTTTGACCCCCGCACCCGCAGGACGGGGTCCGGCTATCTTAAGAGCCGTTTTCTGGATGACAAGCTGTCTGTGGGCATTTTGCTGGGCTTTGCCAAGTATCTGAAGGATAACAACATTGTCCCCGCCCGGCGTGTCTGGGCGCACATTACCGTGTATGAAGAGGTGGGCCACGGCGGCTCCGCTTCCGTCCCCGCCGGCGTGACCGAAGCCATTTCCGTGGACATGGGCTGTGTTGGCGACGGCCTGCAATGCACCGAAAAGCAGGTTTCCATCTGCGCCAAGGATTCCGGCGGTCCGTACAGCTATGAGGTGGTGGGCAAGCTGATCGAAGCTGCCAAGAAGATGGAAGCCGACTATGCGGTGGATGTTTACCCCTATTACGGCTCTGATGTTGAAGCCACCTTGCGCTCCGGTGTGGACATTCGCCACGGTCTCATCGGCGCAGGCGTTTACGCCAGCCACGGCTACGAAAGAAGCCATATCGACGGCGTGTATAACACGCTGAAAGTGCTGGCTGGCTACCTGGATACGCCGTAAAAATTGTGCTTGCTTTTTGCTTCAAAGTGTACTATACTATTGAAGCAATCTGCCGGTGTGATGGAATTGGTAGACGTAGTGGACTCAAAATCCACCGCTAGCGATAGCGTGCCGGTTCGAGTCCGGCCACCGGCACCAAATAAAAAAGAGAGGCTTCTGCCTCTCTTTTTTATTTTATGATGGAATCGGACTCGAACCCATCTAAACGCAAGGCTTCGATGGAGCCTTCCTGCCACCAGTTCAAAAACTGGTGGCTACCATAATTTTTGCCAAAGGCAAAAATGCAAATTGAGTCCGGCCACCGGTACATAAGTTTTCGGTCACCGTAACATGGCACTGGCATCTACTCTTCTTCAACATATTCTTTAATTTCCGGTAGCAGCTCCATATCCAATACAAATTGGAGCAGTTCCTTTGTTAAGTAACTCTTAGATACAAAAGCACTGGTATCAGATTGAGAGAGCAAAAAATTTGCACAAATAGCGGTATCCGGCTTTTTCTTTTTTGATCTGGCACAAGTGCAATGACCGCAATACACTTTCATAAGCGTCTCCCCGCTCAAAATATAATGTTGGCGAAAATGTATACAGTCTTTACAACTATACTCCTTCATTCTAATCACCTCGCCGCAATTCTAACCTGTTTTAGGTTAAATGTCAATAATCTGTTTAAGGTTAATGTAGAATACTTTTATACCATTACAGAGGTGAGGCTATGTACAGACGCATACGTGACCTTAGAGAGGACCGTGATTTGACCCAGGCGCAGGTCGCCCAAATGCTCGGAATGTCACAAACCGGTTACTCCAAATATGAGACCGGTGAAAATGATATCCCCACCGCCATTTTAATCAAACTCGCAGATTTTTATCATACGTCCGTAGACTATTTGCTTGGTCGGTCAGACAGCAAGTAACTTATAGCGCATATGGAAGAAACGGCAAAGTTGCCGTTTCTTTTTTATTGTATAAGAACTCCCAGCCTCCATTGGGGTCGGGATATTTTTAATTTACCGGCACTCATCTTCTCCTGTGCCAACTTTTTCTCCGGGAGATTGCCACGTTGCTGCGCTCCTCGCAATGACACGCAAAGCAAAACGTCTCCCATCTGCCAATCTTTCTTTCAAACCGCTTGATTTTTCTGGCAAATGAAGTATAATATAAAATTGAGCAGAAATGTACTTACACATAAGTATTTTTAACGCCCGTTAGAATACGGAAGGAGAAATTGTACATGATCATTACACAGAAAAAACCCATAGAAGAAATCATGGCTATGGTCGGCGATGCCAAGACCGTTGCCATCATCGGCTGCGGCAGCTGCGCCACCGCCTGTCAGACCGGCGGCGAGCCCCAGATCGCTGAGCTGACCGCTGTACTGGAACAGGCCGGCAAGAAGGTGGTCGGCACTACTGTAGCTGACTACTGCTGCATGGCTCTGGGCGTCAAGAGCAAAATGAAGCCCCTGATCGCCGCTCAGCCCAACTGCATCATCTGCATGTCCTGCGGTGACGGTGTACAGTGCGTCGCCAAAACTGCGCCCAACACCCCCGTCTACCCCTCCAACGACACCATGTATCTGGGCGAAGCCGTCCGTTTCGGTGTCTGGGAAGAGGCCTGCCACTTCTGCGGTCAGTGCGTTCTGGGTCAGACCGGTGCTGTTTGCCCCATCACCCAGTGCGCCAAAAGTCTGGTGAACGGTCCTTGCGGCGGCCAGAAGGACGGCAAGTGCGAGGTCAATCCCGAGAATGAATGCGCATGGATCAAGATTTACAACCGTCTGGAAGCTACCGGTCAGCTGGACAAGCTCACCCAGACCCGCGAGGATAAGGGCTACGCAGCCGTTGCTTATCCCAGAACTATCAGCTTGAGGGGGAAGAAATAATGAGTTTACTGAAAGACGCACTGGAATCCGGTAAGTTTGGCGTAACCGCCGAAATGGCGCCCCCCAAAGGTTGTGACTTTACCGAGCAGATGGAAGCAGCTGAGCTGCTCCGGGGCAAGGTCCACGGTGTCAATGTCACTGACATGCAGTCCGCCAGCCTGAAGGCTACCGGTCTGGGCCTGTGCATCAAGCTGAAGCAGGCAGGCGTTGAGCCCATTCTGCAGATGACCGGTCGTGACCGCAACCGCATGGCTCTCATGGGCGATGCTCTGGCCGCTGCCGCTTTCGGCATCGACACCATGCTGGCCCTCACCGGTGACCATCCTGTTGTGGGCGATTGCAAGGACTCTAAGCCCGTTTATGACCTGGACTCCGTCGGCATCCTGAAGATGCTGACCAAGATGGAGGAGACCGGCTGCGATTGCGGCGGCAACGTCCTGGCAGG
>JAZQJO010000062.1:0-14908 GCA_045541695.1 Faecousia sp. | reverse complement strand
GTTCCCTTCACGTCTGCCAACAAGTGGTCGGCGGTGACCTTCCTGGAACAAGGCTCCTATGTGGTGGGTGCGCCGGAATTTGTGTTGGGTGAGGACTACCGCTATATTCAACCCGTAGTGGCTCCCTATCAGGCGGAGGGCAGCCGTGTGCTGCTGCTGGCCAAGTGTGATACACCGCCTACCATGAACGGCCTGTCCGGCGTCATCGAACCCATGGCGCTGGCGATTCTGGCCAACCCCATCCGGCCCGAGGCGCCGGAGACATTCCGGTACTTTGCCCAGCAGGGCGTGGCCATCAAGGTCATTTCCGGCGACAACCCGGTGACGGTTTCCGAAGTGGCCCGTCGGGCAGGTATTGCCGGAGCGGAAAAATATGTGGACGCAAACGAACTGGAAACCGAAGAGGATTTCCAGGCTGCCGTCCGGTTCTGCACCGTTTTCGGCCGTGTCACGCCGGATAAGAAAAAGAGACTGATCCAAACCATGCGGAAAAATGGCCACACCGTGGCCATGACCGGCGACGGCGTTAACGATGTGCTGGCCATGAAGGAAGCAGATTGCAGCATCGCCATGGCCTCCGGCGCCCAGGCCGCCAGCCAGGTGGCGAAGCTGGTGCTTTTGAAGTCGGATTTTGCTGCCATGCCCGGCATTGTGGGCGAGGGCCGGCGGGTCATCAACAATATCCAGCGTGCGGCCACCTTGTTTTTGGTGAAAAACATCTTCTCTCTGGGCCTTTCGCTGATCTCCTTCTTCACCAACTGGGCCTATCCTATGGTGCCGCTGCATTTGAGCGTCCTTTCTGCGCTGACTATCGGCGTTCCGTCCTTTTTCCTGGCCATGGAGCCCAATTACGAGCGGGTGCGGGGCCGTTTCCTGCCAGGAGTGCTGCGCCGGGCCTTCCCCGGCGGCCTGACCAATATTTTCGTGGTGCTGATGGCCCAGGCGTTTATGGTGGTATTCTCCATACCCTTGGAGGAGATCTCCACCGTTTGCGCTGCGATCCTCAGCGTAGTGGGACTTCTGGTGCTGTTCCAGACCTGTAAACCCTTCGACAAATTCCGCAGGCTGATCTGGTTTGCCATGGCCATCGCATTGGTATTCTGCTTTACGTTGCTGGGCAGCTTCTTCGAGCTGCAGGCCGGCAGCCTTGCGGCCAAGCTGGTGATGGCGGTGCTGCTCATTATGACACCCACGGTGTTCTTCGCCATTCAGCGGGTGTTCGACTGGGGCGACAGATTGACGCTGCTGCTGATCCGGAAATTCAAACGCAAGAAATAAAAAAGCCGCCTAAGGGCGGCTTTTTTAATTGAGAATGGATAATGGAGAATTGAGAATTATGGTGTTTTGCTTCGCAAAACGATTGAAATGTAGGGACTGGCCTCCGGACAGTCCGTCTGCGAAGCAGCCTTGACAAAAGGACCGTCGAGGACGCCGGTCCCTACAAAATTCATCGTAGGGACGATTCACGAATCGCCCGCGCATCGCGCATGATGCGGCCCTAAAAAATTTTTTCTAAATAAGAATAATTCCTATTGACAAATATAAAATCCTGTGCTATACTTAGCTCGTAAATAAGAACGATTCTTATTTATGAATAAGACAGGAGGTTCATATGGAAAGAACGGCAAAGCATTTTCGCAAACGTGACGCCATTCTCACCTGCCTGCGCCAAACCACAGAGCATCCTTCTGCCGAATGGGTATACAACCGGTTAAAACCGTCATATCCGGACCTGTCGCTGGGTACAGTGTACAGAAACCTGACCCTTTTTAAAGAGCAGGGGATCATCTCCAGCTTAGGCACGGTAAAAGGCGTAGAGCGGTTCGATGGCAACACAGCGCCCCACGTCCACTTTGTTTGCACCGGCTGTGACGCTGTGATCGACCTGCCGGAAATTCAGATCCCGGCCAGCCTGCGCATAGGCGCAGAGGAAGCCGCCGGCTGCCACGTAAGTAATTGTCAGCTCACCTTCACCGGTGTCTGCAATCAATGTAATCAAAAATAATTGGAGGAATCATCATGAAAAAGTATGTCTGCACCGTCTGCGGTTATGTCTACGAGGGCGAAGAACTCCCCGAAAACTATGAATGCCCCCTCTGCGGCGTCGGCCCCGAGCAGTTTGAAGAAGAATAAAAATAAAATCATTATTTGGAGGAATCTATTATGAAAAAGTTTGTTTGCCCCGTTTGCGGTTATGTTCACGAAGCTGAGGCTATGCCCGAGGGCTTCAAGTGCCCCGTCTGCAAGGTTGACGGCTCCAAGTTCAAGGTCATGGAGACCAATAAGCTGGCTGCCGAGCATGAGTACGGCATCTACGCCAAGACCGTGAAGAACAACCCCGACATTTCCGCTGAAGATAAGGAATATATCCGTGAGCAGCTGCTGGCTAACTTCCAGGGCGAGTGCAGCGAGGTTGGTATGTATCTGTGCATGGCACGGATCGCTCACCGTGAAGGCTATCCCGAGATCGGCCTGTACTGGGAAAAGGCAGCCTGGGAAGAGGCTGAGCACGCAGCAAAATTTGCTGAGCTTTTGGGTGAGGAGCTGGAGCCCAACATGAAGGCCGAGACCAAGAAGAATTTGGCATGGCGTGTGGACTGTGAGTTCGGCGCAACTGCCGGCAAGTTCGATCTGGCCGCCTGCGCAAAGAAGAACGGTCTGGATGCCATTCATGACACCGTCCACGAGATGGCCCGTGACGAGGCCCGACATGGCAAGGCGCTGCAGGGTCTGCTGGAGCGTTACTTCAAGTAAGTAACCCATGGAAACCCCAAGGGAACAGAAATCCCCCTTTGCCGATCTGGTAAAGCGGGCGCAGGAGGACTGCCAGGTTTACTGCCCCGTGTGCCGTAAGATCCTGGAGGTCAAAGCCGGCGAAGTAATTCCCCGATGCTGCGGCAGGGTGATGGAAAAAATGTAAAAGAAGCCCCGGAGCGAAATTACCGCCCCGGGGCTTTTGTTAAATGAAGAACTGGAACACGCAGAAGGCTGCGTACATGCTCAGCAGCGCAATGCCCTGCCAGCGACCCAGCTTCTTGCGCAGCAGCGCCGGCAGGGTCAGCAGCGCCATAGCGCCGATCATCAGAGGAATATCCAGCACCAAGGATGCGTTTTGACCAAACAGCAGCTTGCCCACAGGCACATCAAAGGGCGCCAGCGTGACAGAAACGCCGGAAACCAGCACCAGATTGAACACATTTGCGCCGATCACGTTGCCGATGCCCAGGGATGCCCGGCCTTTTTTCAAGGATGTGATAGTGGTCACCAGTTCGGGAAGGGATGTTCCCAGGGCCACAAAGGTCAGGGCGATCACGGTTTCGGGAACGCCCAACTCCTTGGCAATGATGGTGCCGTGGTCCACCAAAAGGTCAGCGCCTACGGCGATCACCGCAGCGCCTGCCACCAGCAGCACCAGCTCCATAGCCAGAGATTTGGGCTTGCCGCCTTCCGCCTCATCCGCTTCCTCTTGCGTAGGATTTTTCAGTCCGTTGCGAACGTTGAGGAATGTGTATACAACAAAAATGCCCAGCATCACAAAGCCCATCCAGCGGGGGAATGTGCCCAGAACATAGGCTGCGAGGCAGTAAAGCGCAGCAGAGCAGAAAAAGAAAATGACAGGCATTTTCAGTGTCTTGATGTTCACCGGGCCGGGGTTACAGGTCACGGAAATGGCGGCGATCAGAGCGGTGTTGCAAATGATGGAGCCGATGGCGTTGCCGTAGGCCATGGCGCCCTGACCCTGCAGCGCACCGGTGGCGGAGACCATAACCTCCGGCAGTGTTGTGCCGATAGACACAACAGTTGCGCCCACAACAATGTCCGGCAAATGGAAGCGGGTGGCGATGCCGGTAGCGCCGTCGACGAACCAGTCGCCGCCCTTGATCAGCAGGATCAGTCCTGCCGCGAACAGTAATACAGAAATAGCCATGAAAAAAACCTCCGCAGGAATCGTTATCAAAATCATTCTATTATATTTTCCTCCAATAGTCAAATAAATTCCATCTGAGAAAAGATGCTTGCACTCTTTGCAGAGGTGTGTTACAATAAAGCCAAGCTTAAAATGCTATTATGCAAGGAGAGGATAAATATGACAAAACGGATCATTGCGGCAATTTTGCTGGTTGCCATGGTGGGCTGCCTGCTGGCTGCCTGCCAGGAAAAGAAGATCACCACAGCGGAGGCAATCCAGATCGTAAAGACCGATGCAGGCGATGGCGCTGCGATCAATTCCCACGTTCACGAGGGCGAATTCGGCGGCAAGGATTGCTATTATGTATATGCAACAGTTGGTGACCAGGAGCTGGTCTATGCGGTGGAGATCTCCACCGGCAAGATCCTGGGCAAGGGCCCAGGCAGCCACAGCCACTAAGTGAAGAAAAGACGCAGCGGAAAACCGCTGCGTTTTTTCCATAAAGAAAGCCACACATTAGACGAATTGTTCACAAAAACTGAGAAACAGCGCCAAAGAGGGAAGCCTCCCTTGCCTAAAGGGAGGTGGCACGGCGAAGCCGTGACGGAGGGATTCTTCGCCCAAAGGGCGATATGCCGCTTTGCGGCATAATATCCCCCAGTCATTTGCTCATTCTTCGCAAATGCCAGCCCCCTTTAGGCAAGGGGGCCTTTTTCCGCTGCGTCTTTTTGCTGCCCGGCTGAATAAAATTCCCCGCTCTGGCAAACAATACCTCCGGACACCAAATTTAGGAGGTTTTTTCATGTTCCGTAAGCGAACTCTTTGCGCCCTTGTGCTGCTGGCATGTCTGGCAGGCATTTTTTCCGGTGCGGCTGCGGCGGAGGTGGATTGCGACAGCACCTATTGCTTCAGCGCCGGGGATTTTTCCGAGGAAACGCTGGCAGGCATCTGCATCACCGGCCTGCCCGACCCCAATACCGGCACGGTCATGCTGGGCAGCCGTGTGCTGCAGCCCGGTGACATCCTCACCGCCGACCAGCTGGCCCAGATGACCTTTTCTCCCCTGCTGACCGAGATCGACACCGATGCGGTGATGACCTATCTGCCCATTTATGAAAACCGTGTCGCTCCGGCGTCTTCCATGGTCATCGCCGTCAAAGGCAAGACCGACAATGCTCCCGTGGCGGAGGATTCTGCCATGGAGACCTACAAAAATTTGCCCAACGAAGGCCTTTTGAAGGTCACGGACCCGGAGGGCAAGCCTATGGTCTATACCGTGACCCGGCAGCCCAAGCGGGGCGAGCTGATCCTGCGGGAGGATGGCAGCTTCCTCTACACCCCCAAGAAAAATAAGGTGGGCGTGGACTCCTTCACCTACACCGCCACCGACCCGGCAGGCAACGTCTCCCGGGAAGCCACGGTAACGGTCACCATTTTGAAGCCCAGTAATGCCACCCAATATACCGATACGGTGGGCTCTTCCTGCCGCTTTGCCGCTGAGTGGATGAAAAACACCGGCCTGTTTGTGGGCGAACAGATTGGCGGTGAATACTGCTTTAACGAGAATAAGACCGTCAGCCGTGGTGAGCTGGTGGCGATGCTGGTAAAGACGTTGGGCATTCCCGTGGATGAAAGCGCCACCTTCACCGGCTATACCGACAATATTCCCACTTGGCTGCAGCCTTATCTGGCGGCTGCTATGCGCGCAGGTCTCACCGCCGGCATTCCCCTGGCTGACAGCGGCGCTTTTGGCTGCGATCTGGGTGTTACCGGTGCGGAAGCGGCGGTGATGCTGCAAAACGCCATGGACCTGGCGGTTTCTGCCGGCGAAACGGCGGAGGATGTGCCTGTCTGGGCGGCGGAAGCGGTGTCTACCCTCAGCGCCAACGGCATCCACGTGCCTGTGCAGGGCGATCTGACCCGTGGCCAGGTAGCGCAGCTGCTGTATCAAGTCAGCGCTGTGGCAGCGTCTGCCCCCGGCCTGCAAATGTATCAGTAACCCATATCACCTCCGGCGCATAGAATAGCCGGAGGTGATCTTTTTGTCTATTGTGAAAACGGACGTCCCATATACATCCCAGCTTTGCGACGAAACCATTCTGGCGCTGGCGGAAGCGTATCCTTTTTGCCGCACGGAGCTGATGGCAACCACGGCCTTCGGCAGACCGATCCGCACCTTGGTCATCGGCGAGGGCGAGCGCAGGGTGCTTTATACCGCCGCCCACCATGCCAATGAGTGGATCACCACCCCGGTGCTTTTGAAATTTGTGGAGGAATTTGCCGAGGCGATCAGCTCCGGCGGTCAGATCGGCGGCGTGGATGCCCGGGATCTGGCAGAAGCGGTAACGATCTACACCGTGCCCATGGTCAACCCGGACGGAGTGGACTTGGTGACCGGGGCGATCCAGCCGGGGCAGCTGGAATATGAAGGCGCAGCATCCCTCGCAGAAAATTATCCGGCGATCCCTTTCCCGGAAGGCTGGAAAGCCAATCTTCTGGGGGTGGATCTGAATCTGCAGTACCCTGCCGGCTGGCTGCAGGCACGGGAGATCAAATTTTCCCAGGGATTTACCCGTCCCGGCCCAAGAGATTATGTGGGCAGAGCGCCCTTGAATCAGTTGGAAAGCCGGGCTCTGGCTGACTATACGGAGTATGTTGATCCGGCGCTGGTGCTGGCGTATCATTCTCAGGGCAAGGTGATCTACTGGCAGTTTGAGGACGTGTTCGTTCCCGGCGCCCGGGAGTTGGGAGAGCGCTTTGCCCAGGTCAGCGGCTATACCTTGGATGATACGCCCTATGAATCCGCCTTTGCCGGGTATAAGGATTGGTTCATCAACCTTTTCCGCCGCCCGGGCTATACCATTGAGGTGGGCGAGGGCGAAAATCCGCTGCCCCTTTCTCAGTTTGATCAGATCTACCGGGACAATCTTGGGATCTTGGTCACGGCGGCTCTGGGGTAGCTGAATTGAGAATGGAAAATGGAGAATGGAAAATTATTGAGTCGGCTTTGCTGACGAATAAAAACGTAGCCCGCTGCGCCAACGGTGCAAAAAGGCTTCTCCCCTCAAGGGGGAGAAGCTGGTAGCGGTGAGGTACAAGCCGCTGACTGATGTGGGGGGGTCACATGCCCACATCCGTCAAAAATCTTCGATTTTTGCCACCTTCTCCCATAGGGAGAAGGCTTATGTAGCCGCACCATAAAAATAAAATGTCATTGAGATTGCGAAAAAAGGCCTGCGGCTTTTGCCGCAGGCTTTTTGTTATTTTGCTTTCAGCTGCTTGGCTTCTTTCCGCTCGTCCTTGGTCTTGCAGAACTTTTCCAGCTGCGGTACCAGCAGCAGGCAGATCAGCGCAGCGGTAAAGCCGCCATTGTACAGACAGAAGCCGCCGTGCATATCCGGAACGGCTGTTACCAGCAGATAGTGCAGACCTGCAGCCAGCATGCCATGTGCCCAGCCGTATTTACCGGCTACAGGGCTCAAGCCGTTGGCGTAGCACAAGCCGATCAAAATGGACTGGTTGCCGATGGTCAGGGCGAAGCTGTCGTTACCCAGCAGCTTGGCGATCCAGCCAAAGAGGAAAGAACTCAGCACATAGCCTGCCATAATGGGCCACACATTTCCGGGATGGGAGCCGGAGTTGCAGGTGGCCAGCATACAGAATACGATGCCGAAGGTCATGCCGGTCCATACATTGCGGCCGTCAATAGCGCCGGCCAGGTTGAAATAGCCTACGATCATCAGACCGAAAATGCCCACATTCATCAGGAAGGGTGCGTTGCCGTACTTGGCGGTGAAGCATACGCCGTGACCGGAATCCTTCATGAGATTCCAGTAATCCCGGGGCTTGCAGCCCATGGCAAGGGCGGCGATGATACACAGACCGAACACAGCAAAGCAGAAAATGTTGGTCATGGGCCAGCTGACCACGGTGGGTGCTGCCATGGTGGAAAGCTCAGAGGTCTTCTGTCCCAGCATCACGGTGTACAGAGCGGCGCGCAGGAAAAAGGCGGTCATGCCGATGGGTACTGCAGCGGAATAATGGTCATAACCCTTGTGAATGTTGGGGGCATGGGCAAGACCGGCAGGCAGGAAAAAGCCGATGATCAGACCCACAAAAACGGCAAGACCCAGACCCAGAGGGTTAAAACCCACATATTCCACACCGGGATACCGGAAAAGCAGGTCGGAGATCAGGGGGGCAATGCCGGTGGAATACATCATGGCATTGGCCATGGCTCCCAGCTTTTCTTTTTTCACCAGGCAGAACAGGCATACGCCCAAAATGGTGGGAAGCATATTCAGGGGGTTGATACCCCAAGAGCCGAAGCCAATGGTCAGCAGCACACCCAAGGTGGTTACGTTGTTGGGCTTGGCGCCGGGCAGGAAGCACAGCGCTGCGCAGATCAGACCTACGAGACCCATGTTCAGGAAGGTGGCGCTGAAGCCGCCCAGAGCGAAATAGTTGGTGGAGATCTTGCAGGTGCTGCTCATGATCTTCCAAAGACCGCTGAGCATGGTCGCCCGGTCGGGCATAATAGGAGCGGCGATGACAAAGCAGGCAGAAACAAAAAGGAAAAAGATCTTCAAAAAGCTTTCCTGGGGCAGGTTGTTAAGTTTTTTCATAACGCACCTCTCAATATGTATTTTGCCAATAAAAAAGAGCAATCCAGCACACAACTGAACTGCCCAGACGGTCGGCTTGCAACACCTATGCTTCCTTGTGGTAAACCACTGATCCGTCAGTCACACAGGCTGACTTTATTATATGGGCAAGGACCGAATTTGTCAACCAAAAAAACCGGGAGGGCATTGCCCTCCCGGTACGGTTTATTTTGCGTATTCCACAGCCTTGGTCTCGCGGATGACGTTGATCTTGATCTGGCCGGGGTATTCCAGCTCGGCTTCGATCTTCTTGGCAACATCCCGGGCAAGCAGGATCATATTGTCCTCAGTGACCCCCTCGGGCTTGACCATAATGCGGACCTCACGGCCGGCTTGAATGGCGAATGCCTTGACCACACGGGGGTAAGAGCCGGTGAGCTCTTCCAGCTTCTGCAGGCGGCGGACATAGTTTTCCACGTTTTCGCGGCGCGCGCCGGGACGTGCAGCAGACACAGCGTCGGCAGCCTGAACGAGAACTGCAATGACGCTTGTGGGCTCAACATCGCCGTGGTGGGCCTCAATGGCGTTGATAACAATGGGATTTTCCTTGTATTTCCGGGCAATATCCGCACCCAGCTGTACGTGGCTGCCCTCCACCTCGTGGTCGATGGCCTTGCCCAGGTCATGCAGCAGACCTGCACGCTTTGCCAGAGCAGAATCCAGACCCAACTCGGAGGCCATAAGACCTGCGATGTGAGCAACCTCGATGGAGTGGTTGAGGACGTTCTGACCGTAAGAGGTACGGTACTTTTGCCGTCCCAGGATCCGAATAAGCTCCGGATTGAGGTTGTGGACGCCGGTTTCGTAGCAGGCGCGCTCGCCTTCCTCGCGAATGGTGCGATCCACTTCCTTGCGGGCCTTTTCCACCATGTCCTCGATGCGGGTGGGGTGGATACGGCCGTCGGCGATCAGCTTTTCCAGGGCCATACGGGCGATCTCCCGACGGACGGGAACAAAGCTGGAAACGGTGATGGCTTCGGGTGTGTCGTCGATGATCAGGTCGACGCCGGTAATGGTCTCCAGAGTACGGATGTTGCGGCCTTCACGGCCGATGATGCGACCCTTCATTTCGTCGGTGGGCAGGGCCACCACGGAAACGGTGGTTTCTGCGGCGTGATCAGCAGCGCAGCGCTGGATAGCGGTGGCGATGATCTCCCGGGCCTTTTCTTCCGCCTCGTCCTTCATCTGGGACTCGATCTCTTTGATCTTCATGGCGGTTTCGTGGCGGACGGCCTCCTCCACGCTTTGCAGCAGATGTTGCTTTGCCTGCTCTTGGGTCAGACCGGAAATCGCCTCCAGCTGCGCCATCTGCTGCTTGCACAGCTCGTCGGCAGCTGCCTGGGTTTCGGTGACGGCAGCCAGCTTTTTGGCCAGCTCCTCTTCCTTGTGCTCCAGGGATTCGGACTTCTTGTCCAGGGTGATTTCCTTCTGTTCCAGCCGACGCTCCTGCTTGCTCAGCTCGGCGCGGCGCCCTTTGACTTCTTTTTCGTACTCTGTGCGAGATTTATGGATTTCGTCCTTTGCTTCCAGAAGCATTTCCTTTTTACGGCTCTCACCGCTGCGGATGGCTTCGTTGATCAGGCGGGTGGCCTCTGCTTCCGCAGAGCCGATCTCACGCTCGGCAAACTTCTTGCGGTAGGCAATACCGATGGGTAGACCCAAACCAAGCCCGGCCAGGGCAGCAACGACGATACAAATAATCGCAGTTGTCAGTTCCATAATTCTGCAACGCACCTCCTTCATTAAAAATCACTTGCCGAAGAGGTGGGCGCACTGGACCCCGTGGTGTGTAAATTTGTTCGGTTGTTACAAATAAACGCCAAGAGGCGCAAAACGCTTAGCTCCGGCAATGCCGGTTATCTATGAAACGCCGCCCAAAGCGGGCAGCGAACACTATACCGAATCTATTTTACCTGCAAAAATAGGGAATGTCAAGAATAAAAGTACAAAACATGCCGCAAAGACGGGGAAATAACGACAGATTTAGGGATTTTAGAAAGAAGAAAGCTGCAATCCCGTGGCGGACATCCGTTGACAACGGGAAGAGGCTGTGGTAAAATGTCCCCGTTGCAATGTGCGGGAGATTCCCACGCCCCTACCGGGCCTCGGAATGACACCGTGCTTAGGAAAAGCCTCCAAAATGCGGGCGTGGTGGAATTGGCAGACACGTTGGATTTAGGTTCCAATGGATTTCCGTGCAAGTTCAAGTCTTGTCGCCCGTACCAAGAAAAAGCAGAGGGCATACGCCCTCTGCTTTTTTTGCAGTATTCAAAAACGGTTTGTCTTCATGGTGCGCCTTTGCGTCAGTCCAAAAGGCTGCGGATCTTTTGGATGATTACGTCCCATTGGTAGTTTTCTTGCACGTATTTCTTGCCGTTTCGGCGCATGACCTCGTACTGGGGCTCGTGCTCCAGAAGATAGTTCAGCGTGGCGGCAAATTCCGGGTAGTTGTTGAAATACAATCCTGCATTGCTGCGGATGCAATGGCCCTTCAGCACCTCACATTGGCCGCTGACCAGAACCGGGCGGCCCACCAGCATACTCTCGAGAACCACCATGGAAAGGCTTTCAAACTTGGAAAACAGCACCAGCGCCTTGGCTGCCGCCATCACCGCAAATTTCATCTCGTCAGAAACGAAGCCAAGAGGAATGATGTCCGGGTGGCTGGGGATCTCCATGGCAGGCTTGCCCATAAGCACCAGCTTCAGCTGGCCACCATATTGAGCCTTATATTGCCGGAAATAATCGAACATTTCGCCGCAGCCCTTGCTGGCGTCGATCCGTCCGGCGTAGACGATGTAGTCTGCGCCCTGCAGCTTTTCCGGCAGCGCCGGCAGCGGTCCGGCAGGCACGTCGATACCCAGACCTGTGATGACGCTGGGCTTTTCTTCGATCCCCGGGAAGCGCCGCAGAGCGAATTCCTTTTCTTCCGGCGTGTTCCAGACGATGCCCTTGGGATTGCGGAAAACCGGCTCGTAGCACCGCAGATAGACCGGCGGCTCATCGTGGACGGTGGGGATCAGATAAGCATTGTCCAGATCCATAAGGGTGCCCTTGGCGGTGAGGTAGTAAAGGTAGGTCATGAACAGGATCGCTTTGTACTGATCCTTGTCCTTTTTCAGCGCCTCCAGTACGGCGGGGCAGTAAGGGCCTTGCTCTTTCAGGAATTTTTCTTCGTCCTTGTCGGAATGGTTGGGGTCGGCCAAAACCTTGCCGTAAATGGCGGAAAAGGCCTTTTCCGTCCGCACACTTTTTGAGGGGAAACGGTGCACCGTAACGCCGTTTATGACCTCTGTGCCGGCAGGATAATGGTTTTCCCAGGTGACATAGTCCATGGCGCAGGTGGTGTAGACATCCACCTCATAAATATCGGTCAGCTTTTCGGCCAAGATGCGGCAGTACTGCTCAGCGCCGCCGTTGACCTCCAGGCCGTAGCGCTGGCAAACAAAAGCGATTTTGGTTTTCATCGTGTACCTCCTCAGCTCTTTGCCAAAAAGGCGGTAAGCAGAGCCTTCAGCTCTTCTGCCACCAGCGCCGGGTCAAAGTCCCGCAGCCGGGCCCGCTGGCTCTGGAGAACAGCTTCCCGGCGGGCTTTGTCAGTGGTCAGGCTGTAAATGGTTTCTGCGGCGGGAATGGATGTGTTGCTCTCCAGTAAAACGCCGCTGCCGCCCAGTGTCCAGGGAATAGCGCTGGTACTTAGGGCGATAATGGGAATGTCGAAATACATGGCCTCCACCAGCGGCACGCAGAACCCTTCGTGCTCGCTCATGCAAACAAAGGCATCAGCCACGTGGTAATATGCCAGCAGCTCGTTAAATTTGATATGGCCGGGAAAGATCACGCTATCCTGCAGCCCCAGCGCCGCCACGTAGTTGCGCAGGGCATCGGGATAAGCGCCCTCGCCGCTGCCAGCCAAAAACAGCCGGGATTTGGGATTGAGGAATTTGTGGTAGAAATAGAATGCCCGGATCACGTTTTCCTGCTTTTTGTTGGGAGCAAGCCTGCCTACAAACAGCAGATTGGTGTGACCGTCCCGGTAGCGGCGAATGACTTCTTCGCTGGGGGCTTTTTCGTAATCGGAAAAGGCGATCAGCAGCGGGCAGACATCAATGGGGCAGGTAAAGCCCATGCGCAGCAGATCCTGCTTGTTAAACTCGGAATCGGCAATGCAGTAGTCCAGCTTGTCTGCCAGAAAACGCATTTGCTCCAGACCGTCCCGGCAAAGCTGCTCGCTGACGGCGCAGAAGCCGTGGAAAAATTCCGGAGGCGTGATGTTGTGGTAGATCATGATCTTCCGGCAGGGCAGCTTGGGTAGCAGATAATTCAGCTCCGAGCCGATGGCGCCGTGGTAGATCACCACGTCCTCCTTTGTCAGCTGGGGAAGATCACGCACACTCTGGGCTGTGCCGGCAGGTAAAGAAGCGCCGATGCCGTCTGCATAGATCCCGGTCTTGAAGCCCATGGAGCGCAGAAGTCTGTCAATGGCGATGCAGTGATTGCTGACAGCGTCGCCATATGTAATTGTGGGGATCAGTTGAATGACTTTCATGGGGAAACTTCCTTAAAATTATTTCTCTTTCAGCGCATCCAGCTGGCTGCGCAGCTCGGCCAGCTCCTTTTTCAGAAGACGGTTTTCTTCGTTCAGGGCGGTCAGAGCGGTGGCAACGTTTTGGTTGACGATGTTCTGGTGGCAAACGATGGGAAACAGCACGCATTTCATCAGCTTGCGCATGACCCGCTTGAGAAAGACCTTCAGCTTGCCGCCGCCCAGTTGGAAATAATATGCCACCTGGTTGCTGGTCTGCAGATATTCCAAAGCGCCGGAAAGGCCGGCGGTGCGGCGCACATCCTCAAAAGCGGGCAGCTGCTTTTCTTCCTCCTCCATGATCTGGCGGCGGATGTCCGCCATGATCTGTTCGGTATTCACGGTAATGTTGTCTTCCATAATTGCTACCTCTCAGTTATTTCCCAGTTGATAGTAAACGGCGGTGTTGTCAAACCACGCCACGCCCTCCTGCACGATGGCAAAGCGGAAGCCGTAGCCCTTTTCCTCGCACTGCTGCAGCTTGTTCAGGCTGACGGGGACGGCAACGGTCTCATTTTCCTCCATTGCGCCGAAGCGTTTGATGGGCAGATGGATCACGTCCATGTTCAAGATGTTGCGGTTTTCGTCCACCATGCTGATACCCAGGTTGATGGGGTGCTCGCCGCCGGAGATGCGCTCCAGCCGCTCACCCAGATTTGTAATGCGGATATTGCCCCGCAGAACGCCATCCTCGTAGGTCAGCGCCGGCGCAAGCCGGAATTGGGGCTCTTCTTCCCAAACCGCTTCCACGTCGATCTGGGGAATGGCCTTCTTTTCGTCCATAAAGTCCAGATACTGATCCACCACCGTGGCGGCATCGCCTATGGCGGCCACCTTGCCCTGGTTGATCCAGATGGCCCGGTCACAGAAATTCTTTACGGTGTCCGTATCGTGGGTCACCAGAACGATGGTCTTGCCGGAGGCCTTGAATTCCTGCAGCCGCTTGAAGCACTTTGCCTGGAAATTGGCGTCGCCTACTGCCAGAATCTCGTCGATCAGCAGAATATCCGCATCCACGTTGATGGCCACGGCGAAGGCCAGACGCATATACATACCGGAGGAGTAGGTCCGCACAGGGTTATCCATAAACTCTTCCAGCTCAGAAAAAGCGATGATCTCTTCGATCCGCTCGTCGATCTCTTTTTTTGTCAGACCGAAAATGGAGGCGTTGATATAGATATTCTCCCTGCCGGTCATGTCCGGGTGGAAGCCTGCGCCCAGTTCGATCAGGCAGGAGATCCGTCCATGGGTCTCGATGGAGCCGCTGTCGGGGTACATGATTTTGGTCAGCAGCTTCAGCATGGTGCTTTTGCCGCAGCCGTTGTGGCCCACCAGTGCCACAGCCTCGCCGCTTTTGATTTCAAAATCAATGCCGTCCAGCACCCAGCGGTTTTCGTGGCGGTTGCGCTTCCAGAAAAGCACCTTTTCCTTCAGCTGATTGCCCTTGTCAAAATAAACCTTGAACTTTTTGCAGACGCCTTTTACAACGATGGCATTTTTCATTACATTTCCTCCGCAAAGCCTTTTTGCAGCCGGCGAAACAGCACTGCGCCCACTGCAAGGAACACCAAGCCCAAAATAATGGCCTGAGCCAGGGTAGAAAGATCCGGCCGCTGCTTATAGTAAAGGATATCCCGATAGGCAATGATCACAGGCGTCATGGGATTCAGTCTGAAAATAGGGGCCAGCTTTTCAGGGACCATGGAAACGTCGTACATCACCGGGGTCAAAAACTGCCAGGCCATGGTC
>JAZQJO010000061.1:0-4519 GCA_045541695.1 Faecousia sp. | reverse complement strand
GTTGACGGCCGTGGCATGGACGATATCCGTCCTTTGGACGCCGAGGTTGGCGTTCTGCCCAGAGTCCACGGCTCCGGTCTGTTCGCCCGTGGCCAGACGCAGGTGCTGTCTATCTGCACCCTGAACACCCTGTCCGCTGCCCAGAAGCTGGATACCATCTATCCCGAGGATACCAAGCGCTATATCCATCACTACAACTTCCCCGCATTCTCCACCGGCGAAGCAAGAGCCGCCCGCTCCACTTCCCGTCGTGAGATCGGTCACGGCGCACTGGCCGAGAAGGCACTGCTGCCTGTGATCCCCAGCGTTGAGGAGTTCCCCTATGCCATCCGTGTGGTTTCCGAGGTGCTCAGCTCCAACGGTTCTACTTCTCAGGGCTCTATCTGCGGCTCTACTCTGGCTCTGATGGATGCCGGCGTGCCCATCAAGCGTCCCGTTGCCGGTATTTCCTGCGGTCTGATCTCCGATCAGGAGACCGGCGAGTGGAGAACCTTCACCGATATTCAGGGCGTTGAGGACTTCCACGGCGAAATGGACTTCAAGGTTGCCGGTACTACCGAGGGTATCACCGCCATCCAGATGGACCTGAAGAACAAGGGCCTGACTATGGAGATCATTGCCGATGCTCTGGAGCGCTGCCGCAAGGCTCGTCTGGTGATCCTGGACGAGGTTATGCTCAAGGCGATCCCTGCGCCTCGTGCAGAGGTTAGCGAGTACGCACCCAAGATGATCAGCCTGACCATCCCCGTGGACAAGATCCGCGAGGTCATCGGCTCCGGCGGCAAGACCATCCAGAAGATCTGCGCCGATACCGGTGCTAAGGTGGACATCGAGGACGACGGCTCCGTGTTCATCTCCGCTGTTGACAGCGCTGCTGCAATGGCTGCCAAGAAGATGATCGACGACATTTGCTTCGTTCCCGAGGTGGGCAAGCTGTATTACGGCAAGGTCGTCCGCATCCTGCCCATCGGCGCATTCGTGGAGATCGCTCCCGGTCATGACGGCATGGTGCATATCTCCAAGCTGGAGAACCGCCGTGTTGAAAAGGTCGAGGATGTGCTGAATCTGGGCGATATGACTTGGGTTAAGTTCATGGGCTTCGATGAGAAGGGCCGTGCAAACTTCAGCCGCAAGGACGCTCTGAAGGAAATGGAAGAGCAGCAGTAATTGCAAATAAGAGGCCGCCGGTCATTTGACCGGCGGCTTTTTGTTGTAGGAGTGCGCCCCAAAGGCCCCCTTGCCTAAAGGGGGCTGCCGAGCGAAAGCAAGGCTGGGGGATATTTATGCCGCAAGGCGGCATATCGCCCTCCGGGCGAAGTATCCCTCCGTCACGGCTTCGCCGTGCCACCTCCCTTTAGGCAAGGGAGGCTTTTTCCTTTGCTGGCCGCTTCTTTTTCAGCTTATAAAGCTCTTCGGCGGCCATACGGGTCTTGGCCACCGGGTCACCGCCCTTGGGGAAGCAGTAGTAAAGGGCATCTTTGTTACCGACACAGACAATGTCGCCCAGCTCGTACCAATAATAATCGGAATACAGGCCATAGCAGGCCAGCGGGCCTTGGGTATAATCCAGCTTGCCGTCGCAGCCGGTGAGGTGGAAACCGTTTTCATCGTGGACAAGGCGGCCAGCCCCTACCATATAAATAGCATTGTAGTCCACCATCATGGCAATATCCACTTCCGCATCCATGCGATAGCTGCCGTTTTCCAGCTCTTGACGGACCTGATCCCGCTCCCAGGCGTACCATGCCGGGATGTGGGAGAATTTCGTCTCACCTTCGGCAGCGGAAAGCTGACCCAGCTCGTCCATTTTCCAGGTTTTGCAGCAATGGTTGCAGGTCAAGGTTGTACCCTTGCCCACCATTTCGCCTTCGGCGCCGCAATCGCTGCATTTATAAAGAATACGCTCCAGACCGTCGGCACGGAAAGATTCACAGACCTTGATATTTTCCGCCTTTTGCCATGCAAAATGGTCAAAAGTGAATGCCTTGTCCAGAATTTCGTCCAGCTCCCGGACGCTCTTTTCCTTGACCTCGTCAGCAGTAAACAGGCATTTGACCTGGGCTGTGACTTTGACCTTCGGCCGCTTTTTCAGATTGTTATACAGCGGCTCCCGGGTGAAAGCGCCCTTGGTGGTGATCATTACCACCGGCACGCCCAGTTTTTTCAGCAGCACGCCCATTTTCCGGGGCAGGGCAGTGGCCGTGCCGTCAAAGGAGTAGCTGGCTTCGGGGTACATCAGCACGCTGACCTTCTTTTCCTTCAGCATATATTCCATATCCCGAATGAGAGAGATGTCGCTGACGAATTTCTGGGTGGGGATGCAGCCGAGGAAACGCATCAGCCACTGTTTGCCCACAAAACCGTCGGAGGTGCAGACGATGCTGTAACGGCGGGGATAAAAGATCTTGGAAACGATCTTCAGGTCGATAAAGCTGGAGTGGTTCATTAAAATAAGGCAAGGTGTCTTGCCGATCTTTTCCATACCCTCTGCGGTGTAGGAAAACCGGGCAGACAGCAGGTCCGGGATCGCACCGATGCGAACCACGGTTTGCAGGAGGAAATTGGGGCGCAAGGGGCGGTGGTGCTTTGCTTTTGGCAATGCCATGACCGCGTCATAAGACTTTTTCTTTGTTTTGATCTTCATTGCGTCACTTCCGTTCTGTGAATATAAGCATAGCTGCGCCTGGCCCCCTCCAAGAGGGAGCCGAGATTAGATGTGCGATGTTTTTAGTTTACCACACAGCCGGCAATTTTTCAATATGTGTATAAACTTTGAACAAAAGCCGGGGTCGATTATATTGACAAAAGGGCATAAAAATGGTAAGCTTTATATCGATAAATTATGACCAAATAAAGGAGATACATACTATGGATATGACTATGGAATCCTGCCGCAAGTTTGTGGAGGTTCTGGCCTCCGACGCGCCCGCTCCCGGCGGCGGCGGCGCGGCCGCACTGGTGGGCGCTATCGGCACCGCTCTGGGCAACATGGTTGGCAGCCTTACTGTCGGCAAGAAGAAGTACGCCGAAGTGGAAGCTGAGATCATCGCCCTGAAGGCAAAGTGCGATGCGCTGCAGACCGAGCTGCTGGATCAGGTGGAAGCTGACGAAGTGAACTTCCTGCCTCTGGCAAAGGCCTACGGCATTCCCAAGGACGATCCCACCCGTGACGCCGTCATGGAAGAGGCCACCATCATTGCTTGCTCCACCCCCATGAAGATCATGGAGCTGTGCTGCGAGGCCATCGAGTACATTTCTGTCTTTGCCGCCAAGGGCAGCCGTCTGGCTGTTTCCGATGCCGGCTGCGGCGCTGTGTGCTGCAAGGCTGCGCTGCAGGCTGCTTCTTTGAACGTTTTCATCAACACCAAGACCCTGAAAAACCGGGAAGTGGCTGAGGAAATGAACGCCAAGGCTCTGGGCATGCTGGCAAAGTACGGCGCAATGGCTGACGAGATCTTTAATACCGTCAAGGCCGGTTTCGGTGTGTAAAAAAACCTTCCCGTAGGGGCGCATCACGATGCGCCCGCGGGCGATTCATGAATCGCCCCTACAAAACATATCTATAAGGAGAGAATAAAATGGCAAAACAGCTTTTGGGTAAAGAAGTTAACGAGGCGCTGGTTGCTGCTCTGCAGGGCCGCACCGCTGCGCTGAAGGAAAAGGGCATACAGCCCACTCTGGGCATCATCCGTCTGGGTGAAAACCCCTCCGACCTTTCCTACGAAAAGGGCGCAACCAAGCGTGCCGAGGAAGTGGGTGTTGCGGTTAAGAATTACATCCTGCCCGAGGATGCCACCAAGGAAGAGCTTCTGAAGGTCATTGACGAGGTCAATGCTGACGCTTCCGTCCATGGCGTTTTGATGTTCCGCCCCCTGCCCAAGCACCTGAAGGCAGATCAGGACGAGATCTGCAACCGTCTGGCACCTGCCAAGGACGTGGACTCCATGACCCACATGTCTAACGCCGGCGTGTTCGAGGGTCAGGATCTGGGCTATGCTCCCTGCACGCCCGCAGCCTGCATGGAAATTCTGGATCACTACGGCATCGACTGCAAGGGCAAAAATGCTGTTGTTATCGGCCGCAGCCTGGTGGTGGGCAAGCCTGCCGCTATGATGCTCATGGGCAAGAATGCCACCGTTACCGTCTGCCACACCAAGACTGTCAACACCGCTGAAATCTGCAAGAACGCTGACATTATCGTCACCGCTGCCGGCGTTCTGGGCAGTCTGACCAAGGACTTTGTCCGTGAGGGTCAGATCGTCATCGACGTGTCCATGAACTGGAATCCCGAGAAGATCACTTCCAAGGGCAAGGGCGGCATGTCCGGTGACTGCGTCTATGACGAGGTCGAGCCTATTGTGGCTGCCATCACTCCTGTTCCCGGCGGCGTGGGCGCTGTCACCACCACCGTGCTGATGAAGCATGTTGTGGAAGCTGCTGAAAAGATCTGATTTATGCATTATATCGCCCCGCTGCCATCCGGCAGCGGTGTGTTTTTTAAGCCTCCCTTGCCTAAAGG
>JAZQJO010000060.1:0-4409 GCA_045541695.1 Faecousia sp. | reverse complement strand
AGCATATTGTCACAGTGGACCATACGCTCCTCGTTGTCCTTGGCGATACCGTCAGCGGAGCACAGAGCGATACAAATTGCATCGTTGGCAGCAGCCAGATCGATGTAGCCGATACGGGAGCCTGCGTCAGCGGAGTTGACGATGGGCTTGCCGTTGGTACGGTTGTAGACCTTGATACCGGCCTCGATAGCGCGCATATTGCCGGTAACCAGAGCCAGAGGCACATTGTCGAAGTTCTCCTGCAGCAGCTTAACTGCCCACATCATACGCTCGGGACCGTCCTTCTCAGCAGGTCCGATGTTCACATCCAGGTAGGTAGCGCCAGCCTTAATCTGGGCAGCGGCACGCTCCAGGATGGGAGCGGGATCACGCTCGTCCATAGCCTTGCGGATAGAAGGAGCGATGCAGTGGATACGCTCGCCGATGGTGACGAAGGTCTTGGACTCGGGGTTGTAGCCCTTGTACTTAACACCCATGTCAACGATCTCGATAGCGGGAACCTTGGTAGCCAGCAGCTCGTCGAAGGACAGTTCCTTAACCTCTTCCTTCACAGTACCGGCCTTGGCAGCGCGCTCAGCCTCAGCAGCCTTAGCGCCGGCCTCGTATTCCTTATCCTTGATGTACTTGGGCAGCTGAACGGCCTCCAGAGGGCCGACAACTACGATCCACTCAGGCAGCTTATCCTGAATTTCGCCCTTCATAACAGCAACCTTGCCGGGGATGATCAGAGTGCGGTTCTTGATCTTATTGGCGATATCCAGCTCCTCGAAGGTCTTCTTGATGGTGGAGGAGGACAGCTTGCCGGCGGCCCAGGCAGTCAGAACAGACATACCGGAAGCGTCGGTGATGATCAGGTTCACAGGCTGGCCGGAACGCTCCAGTTCGCCGGAGACCAGGAAGTAGGTCAGCGCAAAGTCAACGGTCAGGCAGCAGGGGCTGTTCTCGTCAGCGCCGTTGATGGGGTAAACCTTCGCCTCCACCTTCATGGGCTTCTGAGGATCGGTGTAGATGTTCTGACGCAGGCCGTACAGAGGCAGAGCCTGTGCGTAGGACATGTTGGACATCACAATGATGGAAGCGTACTTTTCAACAAACATGGCAGCCAGAGCGGTCTGCAGGCGATCGTCGCCCTTGGCAACCTTAGCCAGGTTCACGATGGAGGGATAACCGAAGGTACGGTCTTCCTGCTTCAGAGCGGTACGGCGCACATTGACGGCATTGGCCAGAGTTTCCTTGGCGGTCTTGCCGGTCACATCCAGAATCAGGTTCTTGTTGCCCTTGGCTTCCAGATTCTTCACGGTGTCGTACAGGTCGGAGATGTTCTCTGCCCAAACGCCCAGCGTCACGCCGGAGGCAGTAGCCAGCTCATTCATAGCTTCCCAGTTGTCGGGAGTAGCGCCGTCGAGAATTACGTTCTTGCCGGCAACTTCCAGCGCAGCGTTAGCGCACGCCACATCCCAGCACTCCAGAACAAGAGCGCGGCCGGTAGCAGCAGCCTTCTTGACCAGCTCTGCGTACACAGCGGGGTCATTCTGCATATTGGCAACCTGAACAAACTCCACGTACATACGCTCGCCGATACGCTCATAGTCGACCTTGGCCATATCAGCCAGCTTAGCATCAACAGTTGCTTCGTCCATGCAGGTGCACAGAGAAACAGCGAACAGGTTCTTATTAACCAGAGTCTTCTCGTGACGGAACAGAACGGTCTCGCCGCCCAGCTTATAATCGCCAACGGAAATGGTCTGCATCAGAGGAGCGGTGGCGGAATTCAGGGTTGCCAGAGCTTCCTCGGAGAAGTAGGGGCACTTGCTCAGTTCAACAGCGCCCTGCGCCACCTTCATGCAGAATGCCATACAGGTGGGGCTGCCGCACTCCTTACAGTTCTTCTTAGGAGACAGCTTAAAAATATCAAGACCTTTCAAAGCCATTGTTATGTATCCTCCTTACTTCCGATTATACAAGTTCAGTGATGAACTTCTTGATGGTAGCCACGGACGCGGGGTGACGCAGAACAACAGCGTCAGCGCCGCCGGTCAGGTCAGCTGCTGCGGTAGCGACTTCCATAGAGATGGCGCGCTCTTCCATGCAGCCCCATGCGGGCTCGTCCTCTTCGGAGGCGGTGGATTCCTTGACACCCCAGGTGTCGTTGCAAACGGCAGCCAGAATGGGCATCTGCAGATCAGCATCGCCCTGAGCCAGCGCGGCAAGACGGATACGGTCGAAGGTGGAAGCGGCATACTCATAGCCGTAACCAACAGCGGCAGTACCGATGTCCATTACCACGGACTCGGGATTCACATTCAGGCCCTTGAGCATAATGTTCAGCTGCTTGGCCAGGTTGATGTCGTCAGCGGTCTCAGCACCCAGCTTCTGACCGTTTGCCAGCGCAACCGCGGCACCGACAGTCTTGTAGTTCTCGTTCTTTGCGGACATGAACAGCACGTTCTTGCCGGCCAGTGCCTCAGCGATGGCCGCGAACAGCTCAGCGTCCTTTTCCAGGTGCTTGCAGCCCATAACCACGATGGGCAGGTCTACTGCTTCGGCAACAGCCTTTGCATCTGCCACGCAGTCAGCAACGGGACGATCCGCGCCGTTGGGGTCAGCGCCCACGAAGTTCAGGCAGATGAAGTCAGCGCCTTCAACGGTTGCTGCCTTCTTGGCATAGTCCACCATGGAGGTGCAGCCTGCGTAGAAGTCGGCCAGACCGGGCCAATTCCACTGAGCAGCAACATCGGACACTTCAACGCCGATTTTGGGTGCGTTTTCGATGGGTGCATCGAAAGAGTAGAAGGGCAGCACATTCTGACCGCCGATGACGATTGCCTTGTCACCGGTGCCCAGAGTCACGGCATTGATCTTGCCGCTGAAGGGCTGCGTCTTGGGAACGAAAGACATGGTAAATATCCCCCTTATAAAAATATAATGTTTTTTATTCTCAAATCCGATACGGTTGGGTATCCTGATTTTGAATCCTTGCGTTTTACAGTCCCAGGGACTGCATAATTTGCTTCACCGCTGTTTTCACAGGGTTGGTGTCGGGCAGCTTTGCCGACGGCTCACCGGCGCAGTCGCACCGATAGACCCCGTCGTCCTGAGGCAGCACGCCCAGCAACTTGAGGCCGTGCTTGGCAATTTCCTCCTGCACGCCGTCGTCCAGCTTGCCGTCTGGCGCCCGGTTGACAATCAGGCCCATCACCCCAGGCTGCAGGTTCATCTCTTCCACAATTTCGGCAACCCGCGCCGCTGCCTGAATACCCCGCCGGGAGCAGTCGGAGACCAGCAGCATGGTGTCAACCTTGGGAAGGGTCCCTCTTGCCACGTGTTCAAGTCCCGCCTCATTGTCCATAACGATGTAGCTGTAATTCCTGGCATACTTGTCCACCTGGGATTTCAGCACGCCATTGACATAGCAATAGCAGCCCTTTCCCTGGGTGCGGCCCATCACCAGCATATCAAAGTCATCTTCCTCCACAATGGCGGAGCTGAACTTGAAATCCGCATAGTCAGCCTTGGTCATACCGGCAGGAATACTGCCCTTCAGCTCTGCCTGCGCCATTTCTTCCCGAATTGCGCCCAGGCTAGTTTCCACTTCCACGCCCAGCACCTCGTTGAGGTTTGCGTTGGCGTCAGCGTCCACCACAAGAACAGGCCCCTGCTTCTTGCTGCACAGATAATCAATAATCATGCCGCAGGTGGTGGTCTTACCCACGCCGCCCTTGCCGGCTACTGCGATGGTATGGGGTGTTGCCATAGATAATTGCTCCTTTGTTTTCGGGGCATGGCAGAGGTTGTCCCCTGCCATGCTTTCCGGTTAAATCAGGTCCAGCAGACCGGCTTCCTTGGCAATGTATGCCACATCCTCGTACTTATTGAGGGCATACAGGTGGATGCCGTCGATGCCGCAGGCGCGGTACTGGTCAATCTGGTCGATGGTATATTCAATACCGGCCTTCTTGAAGTCAGCCTTCTTCTGCTCAGCAGCAGCGTCGAAGGGCTCCTTGTCAAAGGGATTGGGGAAGATCCAATGCTTGGAAATCAGCTCAGACAGAGCTCTGGGCATCACACAGGCATTGCGGGACAGAGCCATATTGATGGTGGCAGCCTGATCCAGAATGGGCATAATGCCGATGTCCACAGGCAGCCAGATACCGGCAGCGCGGATAGCGTCCAGCCAGTAGCGGAACTGGTCCATATCCCAGCACAGCTGGGTCATAATGTAGTCAGCGCCGTTGTCCTGCTTCTGCTTCAGGAACGCAATGTCAGCCTCCAGGCTGCGGCACTGAATGTGGCCCTCGGGAGAGCCGGCAACTGCGATGCAGAACTTATCGCCGAACTCCTGCCGGACGAACTTCACCAGCTCTGTGGCATAATGCAGGTCGCCGCCGGTACCGGTCCAGCCAAAGGGC
>JAZQJO010000059.1:0-19497 GCA_045541695.1 Faecousia sp. | reverse complement strand
ATCAGTGTGCTTCCCACGGTAATTTGGACGTTCTGTATGTCCAGAAAGGATAGCATTGTGGATTGATTATGAAAACGAAAAAGAATCTTATTAAATTTGCGGCAATCTTTCTGTTACTCGCCATTATGACTTCGTCCTTTGTTGCTTGCGACAAAGACGATCCCGTTGATCCAAATGGAGAAAATGTTACTAAGCTGAGCTTTAAGGCTGCATCCGGATACGATTATCTAAAAACCCTTGACGGAACGCTTGTGACCATCAGCGGTTATATGGCGACAAGCTCACCTGTTGACGGTTCGTTTATGTTTTTGATGAACCTACCGTATCAGAGCTGTCCGTTCTGCGTACCGAATACCTCTCAGCTTTCCAACACTATGGAAATATACCCGAAAAAGGGTGAATCGTTCTCATATACAACTCAAGCGATTCAAGTAGTGGGAACTCTTGAAGTATCCGAGAGTGAAGATAAGCCCTTTACCGATATGTACGGATATGAATTCTGCTGCAAGATCGTAGATGCGACCTATACCATAATTAAAGCCGAGGATCTTTCAGAGGATATGGCGCTTTGGCAGAAGATTGCAAATACCGACGTAGTGAACGATATCTACAAAATGTATGATTACGTCAACTTCCTGTGTGCTTGGAATACTTATTTCGTCAATAGCTATACGAATGAAAACGGCGAAACCGTTCCGGGTTATTATCTGTACGCAAGCGATGCAGAACGCTTTATCTACAAAGACGGTGCGCAGTATAATTACGGCTATAAGGAGGGGTACTTTGACTCTATCGTAGCCGAAATTGAGGCGGTAGATAAAACAGCGTTCGCGGATCTTGTTGCCAATGTTCGTAAAGCGGAAGCGCTTGCAAACAAGGCTCTCGGTGAGCTTGAAAATGAAAACTACACTTCCGAATACAAATACGTAGAAAAGTTTGGCAAAGAGGATTGGATATTCACGCTGAACAAAGGGGAAGAGCTTGCGGCTGAAATGCAGGAGATCTATATGGAGTTCTCGAATTGGCTCGGAAGCTGGGAAATGTAATTTATGATAAGGAGTATAAAAGCATGAAAATTGCAGTTACTTACGAAAACGGACAGATCTTTCAACATTTCGGTCACACGGAGCAATTTAAGGTATATACCGTGGAGAACGGCAAAATCACGGACAGTGTCGTTGTTGACACCAACGGTCAGGGACACGGCGCACTCGCATCTTTTCTGAGGTCTCTCGGTGCAGACGTGCTGATCTGCGGAGGTATCGGCGGTGGCGCACAGATGGCTCTTGCGGAGGCGGGCATCAAGCTCTACGGCGGTGTCAGCTGTTCTTGCGATGCAGCGGTCGAGGCGTATCTTGCGAACAATCTCGGCTATAATCCTAATGTCAAGTGCGACCACCACGATCACGAGCACAGCGATGGGGGTCATAATTGTGGAGATCACGGCTGCGGCACGCATAACTGCGGCGGTCATAGTGGCCATTAAATAAACAAGTCGTCAAGACAATGCACAATTGCTACTTTCGGTAGTTCATTGTATCAACGAGTGTGTTATTACACAGGAAACAGCGATAGCATTGGCTATCGCTGTTTTTCTTTGCAGGTACTGGACTTGAAGAGGGCGGCAGGATGATGGAGCAGATTAAAAAAGGCTCCGATGCAAATGCATCGGAGCCTTTCTATTTATGCAGTTACTGCCTTCTTCGCTCTGACCAGCTCAACGATCCACAGCAGCAGACCGTATGCCACAGCGAACATAGGAGCCATGACCCATGCAGTCAAAGGTGTATCATCAAGCAAAGGCTCGGCTATATGAAACGCATCGGACATGTCGAACGTGTGCATTAAAAAAGCACCCACTGTGATATATGCGGTAAAGCAGAATGCGGCGCAGTACCATTTCTTATAGGTAATGTGAATCTGCTTGAACATCAACAGGGCTGCGCTTGCGCAAACAGTGGAAACAACAAGGTAGAGAACATGCTCTATTCCAAACAGTTCCGGTGCCATAAGGGCCTCCTGTGTTATTTTTGCTTTCTCAATACGATCTCACCGGTTGCGTGGTCCATCGATTCCACGATTGCCAGAGATTCCAGCTGGTAACCCAGATTACGAATGATCTGTCCGCCCATCTGGAAGCCTTTTTCCACAGCAATACCGATGCCCTCCACGCTGCCACCGGCCTGGTCCACGATGGAGATCAGTCCCTGCAAGGCGCAGCCGTTGGCGAGAAAGTCGTCAATGATCAGAACACGGTCCTCTGCAGACAAAAACTGCTTGGAAACAACAACGGTGTTCTTGTTCTTGTGTGTAAAGGACTCCACCTCGGCGACATAGGTGTCGCCTGCGATGTTGATGCTCTTGGATTTCTTTGCAAACAGTACCGGCACATGGAACTGCTGAGCGACCGCATAGGCAATGGCAATACCGGATGCCTCGATGGTCAGCACTTTGGTGATGTTCTTACCCTGAAAACGGCGGTAAAATTCCTTGCCGATCTCGTTCATCAGTGCAATATCCATCTGGTGATTCAGAAAGCTATCTACTTTCAGTACATTTCCTTCTTTGACAATGCCGTCGCGCAGGATTCTCTCTTCCAAACAATTCATAGTGATTACCCCTTTTGTGCGTATCTTCAAGCAAAAATACGATCTTGCTACAAATTATAGCAGCTATAAAGCAGCTTTGCAACAGCAAAAGCGGAAAAACCCCCGGTTTTGCAGCTGTTCGGTATTTTGCACAAGGCGGCAAGCCTTTCTGAAATGGCTTTTCGCTTAAATTACGAAAGTGTCGAAACTGCCGGAAAATTGTTGACAAAGCGGGGCGCAACGTGCTAATATTAGACCGTAAATAAATATGCTAGCCAGTATAGGTTTGGATTAACGAATTTGTTGGGCCCAAATGTTTCTACCGTGACGCCCTAAGTCGCGACTATTGGTTACCCTGTTTTCAGGGATGTTGTCATCCACTGCACAGCAGGGGTTGATACTGTTTGACCGGATAAGCGAAGTGGGCGTACCATGGCTGTTTATCGGGTCATTTTACTTTGTGTTCCTTTTGCTTTTCGGTGGGCGGTCTGCCGCCTGTCGGAAGGAAGCGAGATTATAACATAATACTTTAGGAGGAAACAAAAATGAAAAAACTTATCGCACTGCTGCTGGTTGCCGTCACGGTCTTCGCCCTGGCTGCCTGCGCACCCACCGAAGAAACCGGCGAAAAGACCCTAAAGGTCGGCTTCATTTTCCTGCATGACGAAAACTCTACCTATGACAAGAACTTCATCGACGCTGCCAAGGTCGCTTGCGAGAACATGGGCGTTGAGATGTTCCAGAAGACTCAGATTCCCGAGTCTAATGCTTGCTATGATGCTGCTATCGAGCTGATCGAGACCGATGGCTGCTCCATCATCTTTGCTGACTCCTTCGGCCACGAGGCCTTCCTGATGAAGGCTGCCAAGGAGCATCCCGAGGTTCAGTTCTGCCATGCTACCGGTACCCAGGCTCACACCGCTACCGATCTGAAGAACTTCCACAACGCTTTCGCACACATCTACGAAGGCCGTTACCTGGCAGGCGTCGTTGCCGGCCTGAAGCTGAAGGAAATGATCGACTCCGGCAAGATCACCGCTGCACAGGCTAAGATGGGCTACGTTGGCGCATTCACCTTCGCAGAAGTTATCTCTGGCTATACTTCCTTCTACCTGGGCGCTAAGTCCATCGTTCCCGAAGTGACCATGGACGTTAAGTTCACCGGCTCTTGGTACGACGAGACCAAGGAAAAGCAGGCTGCACAGGCTCTGATCGACGGTGGTTGCGTTCTGATTTCCCAGCACGCTGACTCCATGGGCGCTCCCACTGCCTGCGAGGCTGCTAAGATTCCCAACGTTTCCTACAACGGCTCTACCGCCGCTGCATGCCCCAACACCTTCCTGATTTCTTCCCGTATCAACTGGGTTCCCTACTTCGAGTACATGATCACCCAGGTTAAGAACGGCAAGGCTATCGACATCGACTGGGCAGGTGACCTGGAGAACGGCGCTGTTGCTCTGACCGATCTGGGTACTGCTGCCCCTGCCGGCGCTGCTGAAAAGCTGGCTGACGTCAAGGCTAAGCTGATCGCCGGCGAGATCAACGTATTCGATACTGCTAACTTCACCGTTAAGGGTGAAAAGCTGACCTCCTACATGGCTGACGTGGATACCGATCCTGATTACACTCCCGATACCGAAGTGATTGCTGACGGCATCTTCCAGGAGTCCAAGTTCCGTTCCGGTCCCTACTTCAATGTTGAGATCGACGGCATCACTCTGCTGGACCGTGCATACGGCGACTAAGCTTTAAAAATCTAAGGCGAGGCAGGTTTTACCTGCCCCGCCTTAGCAGGTTTCTGGGTTTGAAAAGCAGGCTGCCCAAAGTGTCAGCCTGCTTTTGAAAATCAGAAAAGGAGGGCATTGGCTTGGATAAGACACCGGCTATTGAACTTAGAAATATCACCAAGACCTTTGGCAGTGTTGTGGCCAACAGGAATGTGAACCTTACGGTGAACAAGGGCGAGATTCTGTCCATCCTGGGCGAGAACGGCTCCGGCAAGACAACCTTGATGAACATGATCTCCGGTATTTACTTTCCCGACGAGGGCCAGATCTTTATCGACGGTGAAGAGGCGGTGATCGCCAGCCCTAAGGACGCATTTGATTATAAAATCGGTATGATCCATCAGCACTTCAAACTGGTGGACGTCTTTACTGCTACCGAGAACATTGTTCTGGGCCTGCATGACCAGGGAAAATATGACTTGAAAGCTGCGCAGCAGCAGGTTTCGGAGATCTGTGACCGTTACGGTTTTGAGGTCGATCTGAAAAAGAAGATCTATACAATGGCAGTTTCCGAGAAGCAAACCGTTGAGATTATCAAGGTTTTGTATCGTGGTGCGGATATTCTGATCCTGGACGAGCCTACCGCCGTGCTGACCCCTCAGGAGACCGAAAAGCTGTTTACTGTCCTGCGCCGTATGCGTGACGATGGCAAGGCAATCATTATTATTACCCACAAGCTCCATGAGGTGCTGAGCCTTTCTGACCGTGTGGCCGTTTTGCGCAAAGGTGAGTATGTCGGCACCGTCAATACCGCAGAGACAAACGAAGCGGAACTGACGGAGATGATGGTTGGTAAAAAGGTGGAGTTGAATATTCACCGTACTGAGCCCAAGAAGCCGATGTCCCGTCTGGAGGTCCATCATATTAACTGCTCCAATCGTGAGGGTGTTAAGGTGCTGGACGATGTTTCCTTTGTTGCCAAGGCTGGCGAGATCCTGGGCATTGCCGGCATCGCAGGCTCCGGCCAGCGTGAACTGCTGGAAGCTATTGCCGGCTTGCAGAAGCTGGATAGCGGCGCTGTGCTGTATAACAATCCCAAAACAGGCAAAATGGATAATTTGGGCACCAAAACACCGCTGCAGATCCGTGAACTGGGCGTTCGGCTCTCCTTTGTGCCGGAGGACCGGCTGGGCATGGGCCTGGTAGGAAATATGGACATCGTAGACAATATGATGCTGCGTAGCTACCGCAGAGGCAAGAGCCTGTTCCTGGAGCGAAAAGAGCCCCGTGATCTTGCGGAAAAGATCATTAAGGATCTGGAAGTGGTAACGCCCGGTTCGTCGACGCCTGTTCGCCGTCTTTCCGGCGGCAACGTCCAGAAGGTGCTGGTGGGTCGTGAGATCGCAGCATCTCCCACAGTGCTGATGGCAGCCTATCCTGTTCGTGGTCTGGACATTAACTCTTCTTATACTATCTACAACCTGCTGAACCAGCAAAAAGAGCTGGGCGTGGCAGTGATCTTTGTGGGCGAGGATCTGGACGTGTTGCTGGAGCTGTGTGACCGGATCATGGTCATCGGCTCCGGCCGGATTACCGGCATGGTGGATGCCCGGACTGCCACCAAGGAGCAGATCGGTCTGCTGATGACGAAAACCGAAGCAATCCGGGAAGGAGGCAACATCGATGGCTAATACACCTGCAAAAAAGCACCATGAGCCGTTGCTTCATATTGCGAAGCGTGACGATATGGCCAGCTGGAAGGCTTGGCTTATCCGTCTGACTGCGATCCTTGTGGGTTTTATGATTATGAGTCTGGTGCTCACTATGCTGTGCAATGCTTCCTTCGACAAGCCCGTTTCCTTCGGCAATGTGATGGAACGTTTTCAGCTGAGTATTTTTGGCCGTGTTTTCCAGGGCGGCAAAACAGCACAGCTTTGGGGCTTTTTACAGTCTTCCGCCATGCTTTTGTGCCTTTCTTTGGCGCTGACGCCTGCATTCAGAATGAAATTCTGGAACTGTGGCGCAGAAGGTCAGGCCCTCTTTGGCGGCCTGTGCGCTATGTTCTGCATGATCAATCTGGGCGGTGTGCTGCCGGAAACCATTCTGGTCCCCATTGTTATTATTGCAAGTATTCTGGGCGGTGCGCTGTGGGGTTTGATCCCTGCGTTGTTCCATGCCCAGTACGGCACCAATGAAACCCTGTTTACCCTGATGATGAACTATATTGCCACCCAGCTGGTCGCTTATTTTGTTTATTCCAACGGTCAGGGCTCTAACGTTATTAACCCTGTTTCCACCGGCGCGCTGCCGGTGATCGCCGGGCAGCAGTATCTGCTGAATGTACTGATTGTTTTGGTGCTGATGGTTTTAGTGTTCATCTATATGCGCCACAGCAAGCAGGGCTACGAGATTTCTGTTGTGGGCGAGAGCCAAAACACAGCTCGCTACATCGGCATCAATGTTAAGAAGGTCATTATTCGCACCATGATCATTTCCGGTGCGCTTTGCGGTGTGGCAGGTATGCTGCTGGTTGCTGGCAAAGACCATTCCATCAACACTGCAACGGTGGGCGGACAAGGCTTTACGGCCATTATGGTCTGTTGGCTTGGCCAGTTCAATCCGTTTATCATTGCCGGCATGTCTTTGTTGGTGTCCGCCTTGCAAATCGGCGCTGCAGGTGTGGCTGACCGCTATTTCCTTGACAGCGCATATGCCGACATTATGGTTGGCGTTGTTGTGCTGTGCCTTGTTGCATGTGAATTCTTCGTCCGTTATAAAGTCCGTATCCGTAACAGCAAGAAAGGAGGAACGCAGCAATGATGGGAGTTATTATTTCTTACATCAGTAGCTCCATTCCTCTGAGTGTCCCGCTGATGTACGGTTCCACCGGTGAGATCATCACAGAAAAGTCCGGCCACCTGAACCTTGGTATTCCCGGCATTATGTATGTAGGCTCCATTAGTAGTGTTATTGGTGCTTTCTTGTACGAAACCGCCTGCGCCAACGCCGGCATTCCGCTGAATCCGGTGCTTGCAGTGCTGATCCCAGTGCTTTCCTGCATTTTGGGCTCTGTGCTGATGGGCCTTATTTACAGCTTCCTCACTGTCACCCTGCGTGTCAACCAAAACGTCACCGGCCTGGCACTGACCACCTTTGGTGTGGGCCTTGGTAACTTCTTTGGCGGCTCGCTGATCAAGCTGGTAGATAGTGATATGCCTTCTGTGACGCTCACCAAAACCAGCGCCTATTTCCACCTGGGTATTCCCGGAGGCAATAGTCTGGGATGGTTTGGCCAGTTATTCCTTGCCCATGATTTTCTGACGTATGCCGCTATTATTATTGCCATAGCCGCATCGTTGGTTCTGACAAAAACCCGTGTAGGTCTGAATCTGCGGGCAGTTGGTGAGAATCCCGCCACTGCCGATGCTGCCGGTATCAATGTAACCCGCTATAAGTACCTGGCTACCTGCATCGGCAGCGCCATCGCCGGTCTGGGCGGTTTGCAGTATGTCATGGTCTATGCAGACGGCGTTTGGTCTAACGATGCTTTCGGTGACCGAGGCTGGATGGCCATTGCGCTGGTTATTTTCGCTCTTTGGAAGCCCTGGATGGCCATTATCGGCTCATTCCTGTTTGGTATGCTCTGCAATCTGAACAACTATATGCCCCTGTTCGGAGTGCCTCTGGGCACCGACACCCAGGAGGTGTTCAATATGCTGCCGTATGTTGTGACGGTGATTGTGCTGATCATCACCAGCATGCGCAAAAAGCGTGAGCATCAGCCTCCCGCACACCTGGGACAATCCTATTTCCGTGAAGAACGGTAACATGAAACCTCCGGTACTGATGCGTACCGGAGGTTTTTGACTAGGCAGAGGGTGAGGGATTCGATTTGCGTTTTGCATAAAAAATATGATCTTACGCCCACACCCGTTGGGTGCGTTCGTAAGACCATGGATTCTCCCCCGGACTAAAAAAGTGTCCCCCGGACACTTTTTTGCCTCGCTTCGCTTGGCCGTCCTCTTCGAATCCGCTCTCTGCCAATAAAAACACCACCCATACGGGTGGTGTTTTTATTGGCAGAGGGTGAGGGATTCGAACCCCCGCGAACGGAGTCAGAGTCCGGTGTGCTACCGTTACACTAACCCTCTATATGTGCCGCAGGCACGGGTATCATTATACCTATTTCCGGGAAAAAGTCAAGAACTTTTTTCCTTTTCCGTAAAAAAATTTCCTGCCCGTGGTGTAATTATCATGCCCGGGCATGGAAGAGATTATGCACCTGCTTCTTCCCAGGGAAAAGGCTTGCCCTTCAGCAGCTCTTTGCGCAGATAGCGAAATGTTTTTTCTTCGCCTTCGTCTTTGAGCATTGTCAAAATATACTCCAAAGCCCGCCGTGTTTCGGGGTGCATCAGGTCCTTTTCCCGGCTTCTGTGCAGATAGGCCAGGGCAGAGCCCGGCGTGTAATTCTTGCCTTCATAGACCAGACAGGCGGCTCTGCGGTCCATCACCATTTCAGCCAGATACTTTCTGGGGACGGGAATGGGTTCGTAATTCTTGGTTTTTGGGCTAAGATCTGTCCAGTATTCGTAGTGATGGGGGGTGCGGCCCTTGTGGTGCATCCAGGCGATGCTGTAGCCTTTTTCCTCACGCTCTGCGGAGTTGGGGCTGCGAACGCCTTGGTAGTATCGTGCGCCCGTCAGGAACTCCGTAGGGGCATATTTGGAAAGGTCGTGGGTCAGACCCTGCCAGTAAAGGCCGATTCGGAAACAACCTTTCATGACCAGCCAGCGGTGCCGGGTTATCGTCTTAAAATGCTGCCACAGCTTCATGGTGATACCTTCTCTAAATATGTTTCCTATATTATAGCAGATGTGTACCTTTTTGCAAGCGCAGCCGAACAAAATTTTTGCCAGGGTCTTTTCAAGCAGGAGAAAATATAGTAAAATATTTATAAACATATTTGTGGTGTCCGAACAGATGGCCTGCTCATATATTATCATAGAGGTGAAAGGTATGGGCGGGATTGTTTTCATGGGTGCATTGGCGGCATTTGGGTTTTTGTGCGCTCTTTGGGCAGCCGCGGGCTGGATGCTGCCGGGCGGCAAGCAGGGCGTTGCGGTCTGCTTCTGCGCGCCGGGACTCGGACAGCTTTCTACATTGCAGCGATGGTACTGGCTGCACTGCGTTGGACTTGTTCGTTGCCCCATTTTGGCGGTGGATTGCGGTCTGTCGGAAGCGGAGCGCCGTGAGGTACAGCGATTGGGAAAAGTAGTTGAAATTTGTATGCCGGAGGTGCTGGCTGACCGGCTGGAACTGGAGAGAAATCAATTTGATTGAACAGGAAATGGAGATCATCCAGGGCGTTGTTGCCGCTGTGATTTTTCAAAACTATGATAATGGCTATGCTGTTTTGCGCCTTTCCGTAGGCGGCGGGCAAACTGTCACGGTGGTGGGAACGATCCCTCTGCCTGCGGTAGGTGAGCGGCTGATGGTCACCGGTAAGTGGAACAGCCATAGTAACTACGGACGCCAGTTTGAAGCGGAGTTTTTGGAGCGCCTGCTGCCCCAGACCGGCACGGAGATACTCAGCTATCTTTCCAGCCGGATCATTAAGGGCGTAGGCCCAAAGACAGCCGCACGGATCGTGCAGCACTTTGGCGACGAAACCCTTATGATTATGGAGCGTGCACCGGAGCGTCTGGCTGAGGTGCCGGGTATTTCCAGGGAAAAGGCCCGTGCCATCGGTCAGGAATTTCGTCAGCGGGTGGGTATGCGCCAGCTGATGGAGTTTTTTACCCAGCATCAGCTACCGGCTGAGCTGGCGGTGCGTACATACAAGCTTTATGGCGAAGCTGCGGCGGAGCTGCTTTACGACGATCCCTATTTGCTGATGGATGAAGAGCTGGAAGCGCCTTTTGGTGCGGTGGACAGATTTGCCATCGAATTGGGAATCGCCGGGGACGATTCCCGCCGTGTGCAGGCAGGAATTCTCTTTGAACTGCACTACAATCTATCCTCCGGTCACAGCTTTTTGCCGCTGGACAAGCTGATTCTGGCAACTATGCAGCTGCTTTCCGTGGAAGAAAGCACGGTGGCTGCCGGGGTCGACAGATTGCTGCAGGAGCAGCGGCTGGTGCGGCAGAATTTGGCGGACATTGAAGTTGTATATCTGCCTGCCCTTTATGAAGCGGAGCAATATGTATCTGCACGGCTGCTGCAAAGCGCCCAGATCCATTTTGCCCAGCCCAAGAATCTGAACAAGCTGATGCATACTGTGGCGCAAGAGAGCGGCATTGCCTACTCTCAGCAGCAGGAGGAAGCGATCCGCTGCGCTGCCACCACGGGTATTTTGCTGATCACCGGCGGACCGGGTACCGGCAAGACCACCATTTTGAAGGGTATTTTATCCCTGCTGGGACAGCTGCAGCTTAGCTGTGTTCTGGCAGCGCCCACAGGAAGAGCCGCAAAGCGGCTGACGGAGGTCACCGGACAGGAAGCGTCCACCATCCACAGACTGCTTGAAGCCGGTATCGATCCGGTTTCGGGAAAGATGTTCTTTGCCCGGGATGAGGGCAATCCTTTGAAGGCAGATGTGGTGATCGTGGACGAGATGTCCATGGTGGATATTCAGCTTTTGCACAGCCTGCTGCAGGCGATCCCGGAGGGAAAGCGGCTGATCCTTGTGGGTGACCCGGATCAGCTTCCACCGGTGGGACCGGGATTTCCCTTTGGGGATATGCTCCGCAGCGGCGCATTGCCGGCTGTGCGCTTGACGGAGATCTTCCGGCAGGCGCAGCAGAGCCTGATCGTTATGAATGCGCACCGTGTCAACGGTGGACAGATGCCGGAGCTGCGCAATGTAAAAAGTGACTTTTTCTTTATGCCCCGCCGGTCGGAAGAGGATGTCCGTCAGACCATCGTGGAGCTTTGCACCACCCGTTTGCCCCGCAATATGGGTATTCCTGCGGAGCAGATCCAAGTTCTTTCGCCTACCCGTAAAGGCGGCGTAGGAACGGCTGCGCTGAACCATATCCTGCAAAGAGCCCTGAATCCGGAAGCTCCTACAAAAAAAGAACGTCAATTTGGCGATTTTTCTTTCCGTGAGGGCGATAAGGTGATGCAAATTCGCAACAACTATGATATAATGTGGAAGAAGGCAGACGGCAGCGGTGTGGGTACAGGCGTCTTTAACGGCGATATCGGTACGATCCTGGCCATCGATCCGGCTATGGAGACTATGACAGTTCTCTTTGACGACCGGGAAGTGGACTACGATTTTACCCAGCTGAATGAGTTGGAGCCGGCCTATGCCATGACGGTCCACAAAAGCCAGGGCAGCGAGTACCGGGCGGTGATCATGCCGGTCTGGAACGGCTCTGCCTACCTTATGAGCCGCAGCGTTTTATACACCGCCATCACAAGAGCCAGAGAGATACTGATCCTTGTGGGCAGGGAAGAAACAGTTGCCGCCATGACGGAGAATGCCAAGCGTGGACGGCGATACACCGGGCTGAAGCTGAGATTGCAGGGGAAAGTAGAATGAAGATCATGGATTGGCTGGGTAGACTTTTATACCCGCCCAAGTGCGTGCTGTGCGGACGGCTGCTGGAAAGAAACGAAACGGATCTGTGCCATGATTGCCGTATCGATGCGCCGGAATGTCCCGTTTCCCGGCAGAAGCTTAGCTTTCTTGACAGCTGGACCGCTGTGTGGCATTATGAAAATAATGTGCGCCGCAGTTTGATCCTTTTTAAGTTCTACGGACGGCAAAGCTATGCGCTTTGCTACGGAAGATTGCTTGCCATGAAGCTGCAGGAGAAACATCCGGAGGGTTTCGAGCTTTTGACCTGGGTGCCCATCAGCCCGTTGCGAAAATTCTTCCGTGGTTACGACCAGGTGGAGCTGCTGGCGAATGCGGTGGGCAAGGAGCTGGGTATGGAGCCTGTGCCCATGCTGAAAAAGATACGCCACAACAAGGCCCAATCCCGCATCAAAGACGTTGCCAAACGCCGTGCCAATGTGCTTGGCGCTTATGCGCTGACCGACCCGGGCGTAGCAAAAGGCAAGCGAATCTTATTACTCGACGATATTATCACCACCGGCGCAACGGCAGGGGAGTGCGCAAGAGTTTTGCTTACTGCCGGTGCAAAGCAGGTGCATTGCGGTGCGGTGGCTGCAACAAGACACTATAAGAAGACTGGTAAGTAGGTGAAGGAAAATGCGTTTATTTTCTCATGATTTAGGTATCGACCTTGGAACGGCAAACGTGCTGATCTATGTTGACGGCAAGGGTGTCGTTGTGCGTGAGCCGTCCGTTGTGGCGGTGGATAAAAATACCGGCAGAATTCTGCAGGTGGGCTCTGACGCCCGGAATATGCTGGGACGGACGCCCGGCAACGTTGTTGCCATGCACCCGCTGAAGGACGGCGTTATTTCCGATCACGAAATGACGGTGCGTATGCTGCAAGTGCTGTTCCGGGAGGCCAATAAGTCTTCCTTCTTTACGCCCAAGCCCCGTGTCGTTGTCTGCGTTCCCAGCGGTGTTACGGAGGTGCAGGAGCGCTCTGTGATCAACGCCGCCATCGAAGCCGGCGCACGCCGTGTGTACTTGATCGAAGAGCCTTTGGCTGCTGCTCTGGGCGCAGGCCTGGACATTCGGGGGCCTAAGGGCCAGATGGTGGTAGACATCGGCGGCGGCACAACCGACGTTGCGGTTTTGACCATGAATGGCGTTGCGGTATCTTCTTCGCTGAAGGTCGCCGGCGATACGTTCGACGAAGCGATCGGCCGTTATGTGCGGCGTAAGCACGGTATCGTGATCGGACAGGTCACCGCAGAGGATATTAAGATCCAGATCGGCTGCGTTTACCCCAGACCGGAAAATGTCAGCATGATCGTTAAGGGAAGAGATGCAAAAACCGGTCTGCCCAGAGAGGTAACGTTGTATTCTTCCGAGCTCTATGAGTTCCTGCGTCGTCCTGCCCGGCAGATCGCCGATGAGGTGGTCTCCGTTCTGGAGGAGACTTCTCCCGAGCTGGTCAGAGACATTTCCGAAAACGGCATTACCCTTACCGGCGGCGGCAGCCAGCTGTGGGGTATGGATAAGCTGCTGGCGGAGCGTACGGAAATGGCTTGTACGGTTGCAGACGATCCCGAATCCTGCGTTGCTTACGGCTGCGGCAAGAGCCTGGCATGGATCAACCACATGCAGGAAGGCCCGATCAACATTGCCAGAAAGCGCATTATGCGTGGATAATAATAAGCCGAAAAGAAATTGGCAATCAATTTCTTTTCGGCTTTTGTTATGGTATGCTTACCGCTACGATCCTGCCACGCTCCACCAAGTAGTGATAAGGCGTGATGCGCAGGCTTTCTCCCGGCGACAGGTCCGTAACATTGGCGCAGTAGGTGATGCCGCCAAGATAGGTTTCGCCCTCGGGCGCATACTGTTTGTAAAATATCTGTACCTGATCTATAGGCTCCCGGGTCAAATTCGTGACGATCATGCTACATTCCCCGTCGCCGGAAACATACACTCTGTCATCGTATGCAGGTGTTTCCAAATACGTCAGCAGGTCGCATCTGCAGCTGTCCACCGTCTGTGGCGCAAAATAGCTTTCGTTCTTTTCGATTACCAGGATTTTTGACTTTGGGGGCAGGAAAGTCGCCTCAAATATTAGTTCGTTTCCGTCCTGGATCATGACTACCTCAGCACGGGCAATGTAAGAAGACGATGTGTTTTCCAGAATCGCACAGGCGCCCACCATCTCGGCATCCGTGCCGTCTTCCAGAAACGGCCCTTCGTATTCACCCAGAGCATGCACCACAAGAGGCGTGCCGGGGATGCTGCGGGGCATGCCAACCAGAGTCGGATGTGTGCTTTGCGCCTGAGTCGCTTCAGAAGCGGCTGTTACGTTTTGCTGGATGTCTGGCGGCAGCTGACGGGACAGGACCGTTTTCCCGATCCCCAGCAGACCCAGGATCAATACCGTTCCCGCGCCAATCAACAGTATCCGTTTCATGCTGCCACATCCGTCCTTTTGTGTATTCCGCCAAGGGGCGGTCTTCGCATTATAAAAAAGGCTTTGTGGCTGAATCAAGGGAAATTTATCGATGAAAAAGCACCCAACAAACTGTGTTGGGTGCATTTGTTTACTCCAAAACGTGTTCAAGGCCCATTTGTAAAATGGTGCGAACATGGTCATCTGCCAGGGAGTAAAGGATATTTTTGCCCTCCCGGCGGAACTTGATCAGGTGCATTTGCTTCAAGATCCGCAGTTGATGTGAGATGGCGCTCTGGGACAGCTCCACAGCTTCCGCAATGTCACCGACGCAGCGCTCCTGCTGCTCCAGCAAGGATAGTATCTGCACACGGGTGGGGTCGCCGAAAGCTTTGAAAAGCTCTGCGATCTGCTCCAGCGTTTCTTTGGGCGGTATTGCGCTCACGGATAGATCCTCCTTGCTTTTTTTATTATTTTATCGCAGAAAAACGAATTTCGCAAGTGTATTTTCTGTTTCTTTGTCATAATATAATACCAAAAGCCAACAAAAGAAATAAAAAGAAAAAAACAGTGGGTTTTTCTGCATGTTTTTTGTGCGAAAATGTATTTGAAAATACGTGGCGGCTGTTGTATAATTCCTCATAGACCCGACGGAAGGAGAAACCAAAATGAAACGATCTTTCGGCAAGCTGCTTAGCGGCGGCGAAGCTTTTTTATATACCATCACCAGCGGAAAAATGACAGCGGAGATTTCTGATTACGGCGCAACTCTGGTGCGGCTGCTGGTTCCGGATAAAAACGGCGATATTGCAGATGTGGTGCTGGGCTTTGATGATCCCAATGCTTACACCGTCAGTGGCTCTTTCTTCGGAGCAACGGTGGGGCGGAACGCAAACCGCATCAAGGGCGGCGTTTTTACGCTGAACGGCAAGCGCTACGAGCTTCCCAAAAACGACAATGGACTGAATAACCACCATAGCGGACCGAACTTCTTCAAAGATCGGCTCTGGGTAGTCGAGAATGTGGAGAGCGACAGCATTTGTCTGCGCATGGATAGTCCTGATGGCGACCAGGGCTTTCCCGGCAATGCTGAGATTCGGGTGACCTATGCCCTGGAAAATGGCAATACTCTGCGAGTCACCTACGATGCGGTTTGTGACAAGGATACCGTTTTCAACATGACCCATCATAGTTATTTCAACCTTGCCGGCCACGATAAGCCGGAAAAGGCAATGGACCAGAAACTGAGCATGAGCGCCCGCTTCTTTACGCCTGCAGGTGCAGACAATGTGCCTACCGGTGAAATGCGCAGCGTGGAGGGAACGCCCATGGATTTCCGCACACCCAAAGCGGTGGGCAGAGATATTTCCCAGGCCTACGATGCGCTGGAGCTGCAAGGCGGCTACGACCACAATTTCGAGGCCTTTACAGATCCTTGCGCCATTTTGTCCGATCCTGTATCCGGGCGCACCATGGCCATTTCCACCGATTGTCCGGGTATCCATCTGTATGCCGGCAATTTCCTGGATCCCGAGATGGGCAAAGACGGCGTACGTTACTGCCGCCGGGGCGGTGTGGCATTGGAGACCCAGTTCTATCCCGATGCGCTGAATCACCCCCAGTGGGAGCAGCCGATCACAAAAGCAGGAGAACGTTACCACAGCGAAACAAAGTACAAATTTGGATAACACAGCGCCTTGCCGCCTAAAGCGGCAGGGCGTTTCCTTTCAGCGAAAAGGCCCATTTTTCTCTGCACTTCTTCTGCCTCACCGCATAAACTGTCCTATAAGCAGTTTGCTTATTCCCACATTTTATCGGGAGGTATCAACATGTCCGAAAATTGCCAGGACACCCTGCGTTGCAATCCCCAGGATCTGCAGCAGGCGATGTCCATCCACACAAGAAAGATCACGGACAGCTGCCGTGATAAGGATTGCATTGAGGATCTGCGGGTCTATTTAACAAGAGGCTCCCAGACCATTCTGGACAGCGCTGCAGGCGCAAAGGTGCGCTGCGCAGAGCTGCTGTACACATACATCGATGTGGAGCCTGTGGCCTTCGACAGAAACCACTACTGCATCGATGTGACCTTCTACTATCGCATTTTGGCTGACGCCACCATCGGCGTTTCCAGACCTGCTGCGCTGTATGGCCTTGCGGTATTTACCAAGCGGGCAGTGCTTTGCGGTGAGGACAGCCGTGCCCACATCTACCGCAGCGACACCCGCTTGTGCGGGCCGGATGGGCTGAGCCGCTACTATGCCAACCGTCCCACCGCCATTGTGGAGGTACTGGATCCTATGGTCCTCAGCTCCAGGGTGCGGGAGATCTGTGAGGATAAGTGCCGTGAGGAAGCGGCTCTGCAGATCCCGGAAGCTATTCGTGGGACCTTTGACGATGATCTGGTGCTGGCAGGAGAGCGCCGCCGTCTGTTCGTCACTCTGGGGCAGTTCTCCATTGTCCGTCTGGAGCGGGACGCACAGCTGGTAGTCCCGGTACTGGAGTATGCGATTCCTTCCAAGGAATGCTGCGACGCTCCTGGCTGTACGGAAGACCCCTGTGAGATGTTCAGCCGCATTCCATTCCCGGCAGCGCAGTTCACGCCCAGTGGCTGTGACGGTAGCTGCACAGCTGTTGCAGAGGAAACCGACAGCTATAAGACCTGTTGACCCAAGAGAATATAAGACCCGCCGGGATACCCGGCGGGTCAAACTTATTTCAAAACATAATTGGGGAAATACTCTTCTGCGAAGTCCACTTTCTGGACACAGAAACTTTTTCCGTTCAGATATTCCAGGCAGCCTGCATCGGTGGAGAAGGTGAAGGTCAGCCGGTAGGAATACAGCGCTTGATAATTTCGGTCGAAGCGCTTGTCCAGCTTTCCGTATTTTCCGTCGCCCAGCAAGGGATGCCCCGCATGGGCAAATTGCGCACGGATCTGGTGGGTGCGTCCGGTGATCAGCTCACATTCCACCAGGGACAAGCCGTTTTGACTGGTAAGGACCTTGTAGTTGGTCTGGCAGGTTTTTGCGCCGGCCTGAGGCGTGTCGGTGACGAATACCCGGTTTTTCTTGGCATCCTTGAAAAGGTATCCTTTCAACGAGCCGGTTTCCGGCTTGGGCTTGCCCTCAACAATGGCCAGATACCGCTTGTCCAGCTCCCGGTCCTTGATCTTCTGGTTTAGAATACGCAGCGCTTCTGCATTCTTGGCAGCAATGACGATGCCGCCGGTGTTGCGGTCGATACGGTTGCAGAGTGCCGGCGTGAAGGAGTTCTCCGCCCGGGGGACCCACTCCCGCTTTTGATAAAGGTACGCCTGAATGTGATCGATCAGCGTTCTGCCGTACTCGGCGCCGTCATGAGGATGCACAGCAAGCCCAGGGCGCTTGTCGGCAAGCAGAATGTTTTCGTCTTCGTAAACGATATTCAGCTTCGGCGCGGCTACGGTCAGATAGGCGTTATCTTCCCGGGGTGTATCGAAAAATTCGTCATTGATATAAAGCTGCAGTACGTCGCCTTCCTGCAGGCGGGTGTCCCGCTGCGCCCGTGCGCCACCCAGCTTGATCCGCTTCAGCCGGATATATTTCTGCGCCAGAGATGCCGGCAGCAGGGGAACGGCCTTGGCAAGAAAGCGGTCAAGCCGCTGACCTGCGTCGTTGACGCCTATGGTAAATTCCTTCATAGCTCCTGTCCTGCGTTTTCAAAATGCTGGTTGATCTGCTCGGTGAATTCCAAAGCAGGATTGTAACCCATTTTCCGCTGGCGGTTGTTCATAGCGGCAACCTCAATAATCACCGCCAGGTTACGGCCCGGGGTGATGGGAATGGTATTCATGGGAATATTCACGCCCAGGATCTCCATGTGCTGATCCTCCAGCCCCAAACGGTCGTATTCCGCCTGCTTGTCCCAGGGCACCACATTGACCACCAGATTGATCTCATTTTCTGCTTTAACAGAGGCCATACCATAAAGCTTTGCCACGTTGATAATGCCGATGCCACGCAGCTCAATATAGTTACGGATCAAGTCCGGCGCGCTGCCAACCAAAGTGCTTTCAGAGATCTTGCGGATCTCTACGGCATCGTCAGCGATCAGCCGGTGCCCCCGCTTTAAAAGCTCAACTGCGGTTTCACTTTTACCCATACCGCTTTCGCCAACCAGCAGAACACCCTCACCATAGACCTCCATCAGCACGCCATGGCGGGTAATGCGGGGAGAAAGCTCGGCATGGAGAAAAGCGATAATGCCGGAAACGATGGTGCTGGTGGCCTTGGAGGAGCGCAGCAGCGTAACATTGTGCTTCTTCGCCATTTCCAGGCACAGAGGATCCGGAGGGTTGTTCCGGGAGATCAGCAGGGCAGGGAACTTGTAAGAAAACAGTCGGTCAAAGGTGATGGCGCGCTGGGCTTCTGAAAGCTTTGCCACATAACTCATTTCCACATTGCCCAAAACCTGCAGACGCATGGGCTCAAAATGCTCGTAATATCCTGCCAGCTGCAGACCGGGTCTTGCCACGTCCTCAACCGTAAGGCGGATAGATTCATAATCCGTAGCCTTGTAGGCTACCTCAAGGTGAAATTCTTCCACCAATCTTGTAAGCGGGACACCGTAAGTTTCCACCATAGTAAGCCGCTCCTTCCTCATAGTTAGGAATATTATATCGAAACGATAGAATAATAGCAACAAAAAAATGAAATTTTATAAAAAAAGACTTGCTTTTTCGGTAAAACTCTGTTATCATATTCAAGCGCCTGCAAAGGCGGACTTAGATTATCATGGAGATAGGAGGTGCAGTGAATGGCTAGTTGTGATTTTTGTGGCAAGGGTGTGACCTTTGGCATTAAGGTTTCCCACTCCCACAGACGTTCCAACCGTACTTGGAAGCCCAATGTCAAGCGGGTTAAGGCGGTTGTCAACGGTACTCCGTGCCATGTGTACGCTTGTACCAGATGCCTCCGTTCCAACAAGGTTGAGCGGGCCGTCTGATTTTCCCTGCCACCAATAACGCCACCATTTGGTGGCGTTTTTTGTTTATCATTTATTGACTTTTGTTCACACAATTGCTATATTTACTTCATGCAGTAATTATCTGCGATTCTAAAAACAGAGGAGCGTTATTTATGGCAAATCCTGAGAGCAATGTCCTGCCCCAGCAACCCGTAAGCAAAAAAGAGTACA
>JAZQJO010000058.1:0-3390 GCA_045541695.1 Faecousia sp. | reverse complement strand
AAGAACGGCGCACAGCCCACTGACACTGTCCGTGGCCTGCTGAAGAAGGCCGGCGTGCTGTAATAAGCCGAAGGAGTTTAGCGCAATGAAAGAGCTTTTGCTGTATATGGCAAAGAATCTGGTGGATGATCCCGACTCCGTAACCGTGACCGAAACCGACAGTGAGGACGGCAAGGTGCTGGAGTTGCGTGTCGCCGAAGGTGACATGGGCAAAGTGATCGGACGCCAGGGTCGGATCGCCAAGGAGATCCGTACCATCGTGAAGACAGTTGCCCAGCGTACCGGAGAAAAGGTAACCGTCGAAATCGTGGATTAACGGGTATGCGTGGCGCTCGCGTCACGCATTTTCCGTTTATTTGGGAGGTAAATTATGAGACTCCAGTTTATCGAAGCCGGTGAGATCGTTACGACCCATGGACTTAAGGGCGAGATGAAGGTCCTTCCCTGGGTGGATTCTCCGGACATTTTGTATGAATTTGACCGCTGCCGTATTGGCGGCGCAGAATATAAAATTGAAACCTGCCGCATCCAAAAATCCTGCAATCTGCTGAAGGTCACGGGAATCGATACCGTGGAAGCTGCACAGGCCATGCGTGGCAAGACCGTAGAGCTTTTTCGGGAGGATATTGACAGCGATGTGATTTTCGCAGCTGAGCTGATCGGTGTGGAGGTTTACGCCGCAGGTGCCTTGCTGGGCAAGATTACCGACGTGCTGGATTATCCCAGCAGCAGCGTCTATGTTGTTACCGGTGAGCATGAATACATGATCCCGGCGGTGAAACAGTTTATTTTGTCCACCGATCTGGACGCTAACCGGATGGAAGTCACCATTATTGAAGGGATGCGCAGCGATGAGGATTGATATTATGACGCTGTTTCCCGAGTCTGTGGGTGATGTGCTGTCCGACAGCATTCTGGGACGTGCCCAGGACCGTGGCTTTATCCGCATCGAGGCCCATCAGATCAGGGACTATACCGCAAACAAGCAGAACCAGACCGATGACTATCCTTATGGCGGCGGTCGTGGCGCTGTGATGACCGCTGATCCTCTGTACCGATGCTGGGAGCATATCTGCGAGGAAGCTGCCGGCCCGGTGCACACTATCTACCTCTCCCCTTGCGGCCACACATTCCGTCAGGCAGATGCCATCCGCCTGAGCAAGCTGGAAAATATCATTCTGGTTTGCGGACATTACGAGGGTATCGACCAGCGGTTTATCGACGAATGTGTGGATGAAGAGATCTCTTTGGGCGACTTTGTCCTGACCGGCGGTGAGATAGCCGCTATGGCCGTGACGGACGCCGTTTGCCGCATGCTACCCGGCGTACTGGCAGATCCCGAATGCTTTGAGGACGAAAGCCATTTTAACGGTCTTTTGGAATATCCCCAATACAGCCGCCCTGCTGTGTGGCACGGACGAGAAGTGCCGGAGATCTTACTGTCCGGCAACCATGAAAAGGTCCGCCAATGGCGGCGCAAGCAATCTCTGCGCCGTACCCGTGAGCGCAGACCGGATATGTATGAAAAGCTGGATCTTTCCTCCAAGCAGGACAAAAAGCTGCTGAAGGAAATGGAAGCTGAAGATAACAAATAAAAAATCCCGTTTCTCGGTTGAGAAACGGGATTTAAACATTTTACAGATTCAATTTCAGATCATTTTCCTTGATCCAACCCCACTTGCGCAGAACAAGGCCAAATACCCAGCTAAAGATCGCCGGCAGGATAAAGCAGATCAGTACAAGGCCGATCCAATCCATAGCCGTGATGGCAGCCTTGGCGCCGCTGGCCACATCGTTGACCCAGCCGGTGTATACGCCGATCTGTCCCACAAAGCCGCAGGTGCCCATACCGGAAGACACCGCAGCGCCGTTCATTTGCAGCTTAAACACGCAGGTGGCCAGAGGTCCGGTGATGGCAGATGCCAGCGTAGGCGGGATCCAGATACGGGGGTTTTTCACAATGTTCGGCATTTGCAGCATACTGGTACCAACACCCTGCGCCACCAATCCGCCCCAGCGATTTTCCCGGAAGCTCATGACCGCAAAGCCTATCATCTGTGCGCAGCAGCCTGCCACCGCAGCGCCGCCTGCCAGACCGGTCAGGCTGAGGGCAGCGCAGATCGCCGCAGAGGAAATCGGCAGCGTCAGCGCAACGCCGACAAGAACGGAAACCACGATTCCCATCAGGAAGGGCTGCAGATCCGTCGCCCACATAACCGCTTTGCCAACTGCGTTGGCCGCTGTGCCGATGGGCGCTGCCACCAAAGCAGACAAACCGACACCCACAAGAATCGTCACAATAGGGGTCACCAGAATGTCGACCTTGGTTTCCTTGGAGACCAGCTTGCCGCATTCGCTGGCAATGACCGCCACCACATACACCGCCAGCGGACCGCCGGCGCCGCCAATGGCATTGGCAGCATAGCCAACCGGTATCAGGGAAAACAGCACCAGACCGGGTGCATGAAGTGCTGTGCCGATGGCCACCGCAATGCCCGGGCCGACCATGGCCGATGCCAGACCGCCGATGGTAAGTCCCAATGCTACCGGTGCGGTAAGGAAGCCGATACCGAACTGCTGACCGATGGTGTTGAGGATCGTACCCACCAGCAAGGTGCAGAAAAGTCCCTGCGCCATAGCGCCAAGGGCATCAATGCCATAGCGCTTGCCGGAAAAGATAATATCCTTCCGCTTGAGAAATTCTTTGACTTTTGCCATGTGTTTCACTCTCTTTCAGTAGAATACGTCTGCTGAAAAAGCGTGCATCGGCGCATTCACGCCGATCCTAGGCAGCTCAGGAAGAGCATGGCGGCATATCTTTTCTTTCCACCGCTGACCCGTTCCAGCTGTCTTCAGTGCCGCCCTGCCTGCTGCAGCCTCTGCAGCGGCAGGACTTTGCCCGTTCTTCACAGATCGGAAACAATAAAAGTATTATATTGCCTGCTGATAGAAAAGTCAATATTTTCAAGTTCTATTCTCGTGCCGTAGGACATACTCTTTGGTAGACCATGGCAGGAGCCTTTCCTCCTGCCGAATGAGGAGGCTGGCTATGGAAAACATTTATGCTGACATTGCCGCCAGAACAGGCGGCAATATTTACTTAGGCGTGGTCGGGCCGGTGCGGACCGGAAAATCCACTTTGATCAAACGTGTGATGGAGGAACTGGTGATCCCCAATATTGAAGATCCCTACCGCAAGGAACGGGCCAGAGATGAACTGCCCCAAAGCGGTTCCGGGAAAATGATCATGACCTCTGAGCCAAAATTTGTGCCGGAGGAAGCGGTAGAGATTCGTCCCGACGGCACTTCCCGGCTTCGGATCCGAATGATCGATTCTGTCGGCTATATGGTCCCCGGTGCCACCGGTGCTGAGGAGGACGGTGTACCGCG
>JAZQJO010000057.1:0-5926 GCA_045541695.1 Faecousia sp. | reverse complement strand
GCCTGAGAAAGGGCCATACCATAGCCGGGTACAATGACCACCTTCCGGGCAGCCTGCAGGGTTTCTCCAGCCTCTGCAAGGGTCAGCTTGCCGGATTCCACAGATTCTTCTGCAGCAACTGCCTCTTCCTTCGCTTCTGCGTAGGCCGTCAGCTTTTGAACCGATTCCTTGGCATCTCCCAGCATCAGCAGCACATTGGATGCTTCATACAGAGGGTTAGGAACGCCTGCATAACCGGGCTTGGTATCAAAATTGCAGAACACCGCCATGGGAGCCTGCTCCACATTCAGAACAGGCATACCGTAGATGGGCGTACCCTCTGCGGTGTTGGCTGCGGGATTGGTAACGTCGTTGGCGCCGATGACGATAGCAATATCACAGGCGGCAAAGTCGTCGTTGATATCTTCCAGCATGAAGAGCTTATCATAATCGATATCCGCTTCGCACAGCAGAACACTCATATGGCCGGGCATACGGCCTGCCACAGGGTGAATGGCGAATTTCACTTCCGCCCCCCGCTTTTCCAGGGTAGATGCCAAATAGGCCACATCTTCCTGGGCCTGGGAAAGGGCCATGCCATAGCCGGGAACGATAATTACCTTCTGCGCAGTCTGCAAAGTGGCTGCCACAGTCTGCTCGGTAATACCTGCGGGCTCTTCAACCGCTTCTTCTGCAGGTGTTTCTTCTTTCTTTTCTTCCGCTGCAGGAGCTGCTACGGTGGTCTGGCCGGTGAGAATGGTAACCAGTTTCCGGTTCATAGCCTTGCACATATCCTGGGTCAGGATCAGACCGGAAGCACCCACAATGCCGCCCACAGCAACCAGCAGAGGCTCATTGATGGCCATGCCGGCAATACCGCCGGCCACACCGGACAGGGCATTGAGAAGAGAAATGGTGATAGGCATGTCGGCGCCGCCCACACGCATCACGAACACAACACCGATGACCAGAGAGAGAATCGCGACCAAAATTGCCCACGCACCGGAGGAAACAGTCTGCAGCACAATGCCAATCAGAATCAGAGCCGCCAGCACTGCCATGATGATACTGTGATTAGGCAGGCTTCTGGGCTTTGCGTCCAGAATCCGCGCCAGCTTACCGGCGGCGATCAGACTGCCGGTGAGGGTCAGTGCGCCGATTGCCAGGGCAAGACCGGCAGTAATCGCCTCAAAGGTTGATACGCCGCCATTGACAGCGGTAACGGCAGCTACCAACGCAGATGCACCACCGCCCAAACCGTTCAGCAGGGCAATGATCTGAGGCATTGCAATCATTTTCGCTTTGGCCGCGCCATAAATGCCCACCACGGCACCGGCCGCCAGGGCAACACAAATGGCAACGATCAGGGAAATATCCGCAGCCCAGGCACGAAGACCAAATACCATAGCCATTGCCAGCACCATGGCAGCAGCAGACAGGCCATTGCCTTTTACGGCTGTCTTGACCTTACTCATCATATTGATGCCCAAAAGCACCGCTGCCACGCAGATACCGCAAAGAAGGAAATAAGTCAAATTACTCATCTTCCTTTTCCGCTCCCTTCTTCACAAAGCTGCTGAGCATCTTGTGGGTCAGCGCAAAACCACCGGCCACATTGACCATGGCGATGACACAGGCAGCCAGCGCCAGGATAATGGCCAGCCAGCCCTCGGCTTCAAAGGCGGCAATGATGGCACCCAGCACCGTCACACCGGACAGAGCATTCATGCCGGACATAAGTGGCGTATGCAGCAGCGCAGGCACATTACGAATGATCACATAACCCAAAACTGCTGACAAGGCAAAGAGAATCACCAGCAATACAGGGTTCATATTAACCTCCCATAGCGGCCAGCGCACCGGCGTGGACGACCTTACCGTCCTTGGTGGTCAGCATGCCGCTGACGATATCATCGCTTTCGTCCAGGTTTAGCTTACCATCCTTGCACAGGTACTTCACCAGATTGTACATATTGGCGGCGTACATAAATGTGGAGGACTCAGCCAGCATACCGGGAATATTCTTGATGCCTTCCAGAATCACCCCGTGCTTAACATCACGGACACCGGGCGTGGTGATGGAGCAATTACCGCCCTGGTCAATGGCGATATCCACAATAACAGAACCGGGCTTCATGGTCTTGACCATATCCTCGGTGATCAGCGTGGGAGCCAAGCGGCCGGGAACCAGGGCAGACAGGAACACAATGTCCATATCCGGCAGAACCTTAGCAATCCGCTCACGCTCAGCTGCCAGCACATCTGCAGGCAATTCCATAGCATAGCCGCCCTTGCCGATTGCCAGCGCAGGATTCACACCGGAGTCTAGCAGTTTTGCGCCCAAAGAAGTGGCCTGCTCTGCGGCTGCGGGGCGGATATCAATCGCGAAGGTCTTTGCGCCCAGGCGCTTGGCTGTTGCCAAAGCCTGCAAACCAGCAACACCCACGCCAGCCACCAGCACATTGCAGGGCTTGATCATACCGGCTGCGGTGGGCATCATGGGGATGAACTTGGTCAGGTCGGAGGCTGCCATCAGAATACCCTTATAGCCTGCGCAGGTACTCATGGAGGTCAGGGCATCCATGGACTGGGCGCGGGAGATACGGGGCACGCCTTCAATGGCCATACTGATGATACCGGCTTTTGCCATAGCTTTCACCATTTCATGGTTCACAGGCGCTGCGGGGTGGATAAAGGTAATTAAGTACTGGCCGGCATGCATCATATCCACTTCGTGCTTGCCGGTATCCTCATTAAACAGAGGTTCCTTAACTTTCAGAATCAGCTCAGCTTCATCGTACACCTGCTGTGCGGTGTCGCACATGACGGCACCGGCTGCGGCATAGGCTGCATCGGTGTGCAAAGCGCCCACACCGGCACCTTTCTCCACCAGGACCTTATGGCCGTCTGCTACGTACTTCTTCACGGAATCGGGGGTTGCTGCCACACGGGCTTCATCATGCATGATCTCCTTGGGGATACCGATAATCATAAGATAACCTCCTGTTTATGAAATTGTGTCTACTGTCTATTTCAGCGGTTGGGCCGCTTGTGTACGGGGAACAACAGCACTTCCCTGCTTCACATTGTCCAGAACCACGTAGGTACGGGTCAAAGATACGCCGGGAATCTGCTTGATATCGTGGAGGACTTTTGTCAATTCCTCCGTAGAGCCTACGCCAATGCGGGCGATGTAGTCAAAGTCACCGGTGATATAGAAGCACTCCATCACCCGGTCGTGATTGCACATCTGCCGGTTAAACTCCTGATTGTATTTCGGATGCTCCAGGCGGATCGATATCAGCGCCTGCACATCATAGCCTGCCAGACGCTCATCGATCACCGCGGTATAGCCCCGGATAATTCCGGAGGCTTCCATCTTTTTCATCCGCTCGATTACAGCAGATACAGACAGGTTTACCTTCTGGCTGATTTGTGAGGCGTTCATCCTGGCGTCCTTTGTCAGGCACTTCAAAATATTCGCATCGATACGATCCATAGCATTTCCTTTCCATACAGAAAGATCTTTTTCTGTATTATAGCAGTATTTTCGTTATTTTATCAATATTCTATTTAAATTTCAATATTATTTTTGGTTATTATTGTTATTATCAGAAAATTTTATTGTTTTTAGCATTCATATTAACTGCTGAGCAAAAATTTTGCAAAAACAGAATATTTTTTCATTTTTATGTGGTTTTTCCCCACTTTTCTTTTGACTTTTCTGCTTTTGCCTGCTATAATGCATTCTATCCTTTTATTATTAGCAAAAAGAGAGGAAAGAAATAAAATGGAAAATCGCGAACGTTTGGGATCCCGTTTGGGATTCATCCTGCTCAGCGCAGGTTGCGCCATCGGCTGCGGTAACGTCTGGAAGTTCCCCTGGATGGCCGGCCAGTACGGCGGCGGCAGCTTTGTTCTGATCTATGTCCTGTGTCTGCTGGTGTTGGGTCTGCCTGTTATGGTCATGGAGTTCTCCATGGGCCGTGCCGCACAGGCTTCCCCCGTCAAGATGTATCAGAAGCTGCAGAAACCCGGTCAGAAATGGCACATCCACGGTTACCTGGCTCTGTTTGGCAATATCTGCCTGATGAGCTTCTACACCGTTGTCTCCGGCTGGATTCTGTACTACTTCTATAAGTTCATCACCGGCCAAACTGCCGATCTGGGCTTTGTGAGCATGATCTCCAACCCCGGTGTGAACGTAACCTTTATGCTGATCGTCGTTGTCATCGGCTTTGCCATTCTGTGCTTCAATCTTCAGGGCGGCCTGGAGCGTGTCACCAAGTACATGATGGTGGCTCTGCTGGGTCTGATGGTTGTGCTGGCTGTTAACAGCGCTACCCTTTCCGGTGCCGCTGAAGGTCTGAAGTTCTACCTGCTGCCTGACTTTGGTAAGATCACTCCTAATGTGATTGTCGGCGCAATGAACCAAGCATTCTTCACCCTGAGCCTGGGCATCGGCTCCATGGCAATCTTCGGCAGCTACCTGGACAAGGACCGTTCTCTGATGGGCGAATCCGTGAATGTGATCATTCTGGATACCTTCGTGGCTGTTACCGCCGGTCTGATCATCTTCCCCGCTTGCTTTACCTATGACCTGGAAGTCGGCGCAGGCCCCGGTCTGCTGTTCGACACCATGGCTACCGTTTTCAACAACATGAAGGGTGGCCGTCTGTGGGGCAGCATCTTCTTCCTGTTCATGGTCTTCGCTTCCATGTCCACTGTTCTGGCTGTTTTTGAAAACATTCTGGCCTGTGTCCGTGAGATGTTCGGCTGGAACCGTCCCAAGGGCTGCCTGGTCTGCGGCATCGGTATCGCCATTACTTCCATGACCACTGCTCTGGGTTACAGCCTGTGGCCCTTCCAGCCCTTTGCTGAAGGCACTGCATGGCTGGACCTGTGGGATTTCATTGTTTCCTACAACCTGCTGCCTCTGGGTTCCCTGGTGTTTGTCATCTTCTGCTGCAGCAAGCGTTACGGCTGGGGCTGGAAGAACTTCCTGGCAGAGGCCAATACCGGCACGGGTTGGAAGGTCAAAAACTGGATGAAGCCCATTTTCTGCTATGTTGTTCCCGTGGCTGTTATCATCATTTACATCATGGGTCTCATCAGCTTCCCCTGGAAGTAAGATTTCTCAAACGATTAAGGTGCGTTGCAATTCTGCAACGCACCTTTTTTGCGTATTTTGGGGTAGGCTGATCTCTATTTTTTAGTTACTGCGTAGTAAATGCAGGTATGGGTAACGCCCCGGTAGTCAAGAGTATCTGTGTAGGCTTGCCTGGTCATTCCGCACTTTTCCATGACACGAAGGCTGGCCGGATTCTCCGCAAACGCTCCCGCCACCACGGTCTCAAAGCCATGGTTCAAAAGATAGGAAATCGCACCCCGGAAGGCTTCTGTGGCATAACCCCGGTTATAGAAATCGGGTAAATAGGCATAACCCATCTCCACCTGCTTGCCTTTGATTTCCGTGTCGTTCATCATGCCGATGAATTGTCCATCCAGATACACACCGGCAACATAACGGCTTTCATCCGCTGACAGCGCCACCAGCCGCTGAAACAAAGGCTCCGCTTCCCTGCGGCTTCGATAGTCCGGCAGCATGTAGGTCTTGCCCACGGTTTCACTGGTCAAAAGATCCAGGACAGCTTCTTTATCATCCGGTGAAATCGGTTTGATTTCCAAGCGGTTTGTTTTAAAGTTCATAGGATTCTCCCTTGTTCACGGACCGTCCGGGAGGCCGGTCCCAACGCTCTAAGATTCTTTCAGCGCTTCCAGCAGCGCCAGCATGTTTTCCGGCGGGGTGTCCTTGGGGACCTCGCAGCCGGGGGCAATACAATTATTATTCTTTCGGCCAAGTGCTTTGCAGCGGCGCACTTCTGCTTTCACCAATTCCGTCGTTCCCTGGTACATCACTTCTACGGGGTTGAAATTTCCGCAGATG
>JAZQJO010000056.1:0-48349 GCA_045541695.1 Faecousia sp. | reverse complement strand
AATTACCTGGTCAATGCCTGCATTCTTGGCGATTGCCTGGGCTGTTTTTTGGTTATCGCCGGTGAGCATGACCACCTGCAGCTTCGCCCTTTTCATTGCCGCCACCGCAGCACGGGAATCTTCTTTCAGCACGTCCGCCGCTGCGATAGCACCCAAGAATTTACCGCCTTCCTCGGCAAAATACAGCGGTGTTTTGCCCTGCTCGGCCAGCTGCGGATAATCGGGAACATCGATCCCCTTTTCCTCCATCAGCCGCCGGTTTCCGCCGAAGCAGCGTCTGCCCTCCACCGTACCGGCCACGCCTCTGCCGGGCAGGGTTTCAAACTCTGTGACCGCAGGAACAGAAATACCTGCAGCTTTCTCCAAAATTGCTTTGGCAAAAGGATGCTCCGATGGCTTTTCCAAAGCGGCAGCGATCTTCAAAAGCTGGGCTTCCTCCGCCTGTCCGGGCAGAATGTCCGTCACAGCAGGCTGACCGGTGGTCAACGTGCCGGTCTTATCCAGCACCACTGTATCCACGCTGTGCAGATGCTCCAGCGCCGCACCGTTTTTAAACAGCACGCCCATAGATGCGCCTCGACCGGTACCCACCATAATGGCCACCGGCGTGGCAAGACCCAGCGCACAGGGGCAGGAAATGACCAGCACGGAAATGGCCGTCGTCAAAGAAAACTCCAAACCGTAGCCGGCGATCATCCAGACCGCAAAGGCCGCAGCAGCAATACCCATGACCACCGGCACGAACATACCGGCGATCTTATCTGCCAGGCGGGCAATAGGCGCTTTTGATCCGCCTGCTTCTTCCACCATGCGGATCACCTGACGGAAGGTGGTGTCCTCCCCGACCTTGTCCGCCCGGAATTTGAAGAACCCCTCTTTGTTGACGGTGGCAGCCGCCACCGCTGCGCCGGGCTGCACATCCAGCGGCACACTTTCGCCTGTCAGAGCGCTCATATCCACAGAGCCGCTGCCCTCCAGAACTGTGCCGTCTACCGGGATCCGTTCACCGGCACGCACTGCCAGCACGTCCCCCACACGCACCTGCTCCGCAGGAATGGAGATTTCCTGACCGTAACGGATGACCGTTGCCGTTTCCGGACGCAGATCCATCAGGGCACGAATGGCATCACCGGTCTTACCCTTTGCACGACTCTCCAGAAATTTACCCAGCGTGATCAGCGTCAGGATCATAGCCGCAGATTCAAAATACAGATTCTGCTGGTAAAATGCCACCGTATTCCAATCGCCGTTGCCCATGGCATAGGCCATACGAAACAGCGCCGCAATGCCATAAATCAGCGATGCGCCGGAGCCTACGGCGATCAGGCTGTCCATATTGGGGCTGCGATGCCAAAGCGCCTTCAAGCCTCTTGTATAGTAGACGCGGTTGAGATACACCGCCGGGAGCGTCAGAAAAAACTGCAAAAGCGCCGCAACGAGCGCATTCTGACTGCCGTGATACCAGCCCGGCAGCGGCAATCCGACCATGTGCCCCATGGTAAAATACATCAGCACAACAAGAAAGACCGCCGAGCCGATGATTCGCTTTTTCATTTCCTTCTGTTCATCACCTGCATGAGGAGCTTCTTTCTTCTTTTCACCCTGCAGTGCTGCGCCGTAGCCGGCGTCCGTCACCGCTTTGATGATCGGCTGCGCCACTTCTTCGGAGGAAGCATAAACGGTCATGCTGCCGCCCATAAGATTGACTTCCGCATTTTCCACGCCGTTCACCGCTTTCGTCACCTTTTCCACTCTTGCGCTGCAGGCGGCACAGGTCATACCGGTCACTTCAAACTTGAGCTTCACGGATTTCCCTCCTTTTGTGTCATTTTTCTTATGAAATCCTTAAAATGTCACACAATATTGACACTTGCTTTTATCTATGTTATCATTCTATCACACATTTTAGAAACTGCAAGTATGCACTAATTGGTGCATTACTATCCTTTTGGATACTAAGGAGGTACCTATGCAGCAAACCGACCGCTGCCCTGTTGCGGAAACACTGGATATGATCGGCGGCAAGTATAAAGCGCTGATCCTTTGGAATCTTTCCGAGGGCAAGCTTCGTTTCTCTGAGCTTCACAGGCAGATCAAGGGGGCAACTCCGAAAATGCTCACCCAGCAGCTGCGGGAACTGGAAGCCCAAAAGCTCATTGCCCGTGAGGTCTTCCCCATCGTTCCGCCGAAGGTGGAATACTCTCTGACCGATCTGGGCAAAAGCCTGCTCCCAATTCTGGTTGCCATGCGGGACTGGGGCGCAGAGCACATGAAATCCAACAATCTGGAATCCTGCTGCTTTATGATGAGCAAAGACCCCCTGACACAAACAAACTAAATGTTACACGAAAAGGAGTAAACTATGAAAATCAAGATCCTCTCCGACAGCACCTGCGACCTGTCCGCACAGCAGATCGCAGAACATGACATCACCATCATTCCCCTGACCGTTATCAAAGCCGGCAAGGAGTATCTGGACGGCGTAACCATCACGCCCGCCGAAATTTTCGCCCATGTGGCAGCAGGCAACAGTCTCTGCTCCACCGCAGCCTGCAACATCGAGACCTATCACGAGTACTTTTCCAAGTACGCCGGGGATTATGACGGTGTGATCCACATTAACATCGGCGCAGGCTTCTCCTGCAGCCATCAGAATGCCTGTCTGGCTGCCGAGGATTTTGACAATGTCCGGGTCATTGACTCTATGAATCTGTCCACCGGCCAGGGCCACGTAGTCCTGGAGGCCTGCCGTCTGGCGAAGACCTGCGCTTCTCTGGACGAACTGGTGGAAAAGCTTAACGAGTTTACTACCCGGGTGGAAGCCAGCTTCCTGCTGGACCGTCTGGACTACATGGTCAAGGGCGGCCGCTGCTCCGCTGTTGCGGCTCTGGGCGCAAACCTGCTCAACCTCAAGCCCTGCATTGAAGTCAAAGACGGCAAAATGTCCGCTGTGAAGAAATACCGTGGCAACTACGCAAAGTGTCTCGGAAACTATGTCAAGGACCGCCTGGCTGACCGGGACGACATTATCCGCAACGAACTGTTTTTGACCTATACAACAGTTTCCCAGGAAGGTTATGCCGCTGTCAAACAGGCTATCGACACTTACGGCAATTTTGAAACCGTCTACGAGACCACAGCCGGCTGCACCGTCTCCTGCCATTGCGGCCCCGAAACCCTGGGCGTTCTGTTCGTTCATAAGTAAGCTTTTACACACCGGCTTTCTGTACGAAAGCCGGTGTTTTATTAAATATACATATTTAATAAAGTTTTTCACTTCTTTCCATTGACAAGCTATCGCAATTATGGTATAATTCCGTGCGATAAATTGAAAAAACGCATTGTGTCCACAAGGAAAGGAGACCAAAATGGCTGTACAGAATCAGAGCAACAATACACTCTTCGCTTTCGCACCGAATGTTCGTGTTTCTGTTATGGACCGGCTGTCTTCCGTTGATCTGTGCGCTTTCAATTCTTCCGAATATGTTGTTTTTCCCGGCTTTTGTGATGTGCATGTGCATTTCAGAGAGCCGGGCTTTTCATATAAGGAAACCATTCTGTCCGGATCTATGGCAGCGGCACGTGGCGGCTTCACTGCCGTGTGCACCATGCCCAATCTGAATCCGGTGATGGATACGAAAGCTCATTTGAAGGAACAGCTGGATATTATCAAGCAAGACGGCATAATCCGTATCTTCCCCTACGGCTCTATCACTATGGGTGAAAAGGGCGAGGAGCTATCCGAAATGAAGGCCATGGCGCCCCAGGTCATCGGTTTTTCCGATGACGGCAAGGGCATCCAAAACGACGATATGATGCGCCAGGCTATGCGCAAGGCAAAATCCCTGAACAAAATGATCGTCGCCCATTGTGAGGACAACAGTCTTCTCAACGGCGGCTATATCCACGACGGCGAGTACGCCGCCCAGAACTGCCACCGGGGCATCAGCTCATCCAGCGAATGGAAGCAGATCGAGCGTGACCTGAAGTTGGTGAAAGAAACCGGCTGCGCCTATCATATCTGCCACATTTCCACCAAGGAAAGCGTGGAGCTGATCCGCAAGGCAAAGGCCGAGGGTCTGGATGTGACCTGCGAGACTGCGCCTCACTATCTGCTGATGGACGACAGCTTCCTGCTGGAAGAGGGCCGATTCAAGATGAATCCGCCGCTGCGCAGCCCGGAAGACCGTGCAGCGATCATCCAAGGCATTCAAGACGGCACCATCGACATGATTGCCACTGATCATGCGCCCCACTCCGCAGAAGAAAAGTCCAAGGGGCTGGAAGACAGCGCTTTTGGCATCGTGGGTCTGGAGACCGCCTTCCCCTTGCTGTACACCTACCTTGTTAAAGAAAATGTGATCAGCATGGAAAAGCTCATGGAGCTTCTGGTCACCAACCCCAGAAAGCGCTTTAAGATCCCCATGGGTGTGGATTTCTCCATCTGGGATCTGCGACAGAGCTACGTGATCGATCCCGAGGAATTCCAATCTCAGGGTAAGTCCACTCCCTTCGCCGATTGGCGTGTCTGGGGCAAGTGCGTAGCAACTGTGTGTGACGGTAAGACCGTCTGGCTGGAGAAGAATAAACGATAATTTACTGATACTGATTTGATGGAGGCTTTTTTATGGCAAAGCGTAAGGATTTGAAAAAAATTATGATCATCGGCTCCGGCCCTATTGTGATCGGTCAGGCCGCTGAATTTGACTATGCCGGCACTCAGGCCTGCCTTGCTCTGCGCGAGGAAGGCTACGAGGTGGTTCTTGTCAACTCCAACCCGGCCACCATCATGACCGATACCACCATCGCCGACAAGGTCTACATGGAGCCGCTGACCCTGGAATATGTGGCAAAAATCATTCGCTACGAGCGTCCCGACGCTATTGTTCCCGGCATTGGTGGACAGACCGGTCTGAACCTGGCTATGCAGTTGGAAAAGAAGGGCGTTTTGAAGGAGTGCCGTGTGGAGCTGCTGGGCACCTCCAGCGCCTCCATTGAACGTGCCGAGGACAGAGAGCTGTTCAAGGAGCTTTGCCAGTCTATTGGAGAGCCTGTTATTCCCTCTGAGATCACTTATGACATCGAACAGGCTAAAGAAGCTGCCAAGCGCATCGGTTACCCCGTTGTTCTGCGTCCTGCCTTTACCCTGGGCGGTACCGGCGGCGGCTTTGCCTACGACGAAGCAGAGCTGGTCGAGATCTGCCTGAATGCATTCAAGCTCTCCCCTGTCCATCAGGTGCTGGTTGAAAAGTCTGTCAAGGGCTACAAGGAGATTGAATTTGAGGTCATGCGTGACTCCACCGGCCACGCCATCACCATCTGCGGCATGGAAAACATTGATCCCGTTGGCGTACACACCGGCGACAGCCTTGTGGTTGCCCCCATCATGACCCTGAGCGATCATGACAAGAAGATGCTCAACGACAGCGCCATCAAGCTCATTCAGGAGCTGAAGATCGAAGGCGGCTGCAACGTGCAGTTCGCGCTGAATCCTCATTCCTCCGAATATTATCTCATTGAGGTCTACCCCAGAGTTTCCCGTTCTTCCGCCCTGGCTTCCAAGGCTTCCGGCTATCCCATTGCCCGTGTCACCGCCAAGATCGCTGTTGGCATGACCCTGGAAGAGATCAAGATCGCCAATACCAACGCCGCTTTCGAGCCTGACCTTGACTACGTCATCGCCAAGCTCCCCCGCTTCCCCTTCGACAAGTTCACCTCCGCCCCCAACACGCTGGGCACCCAGATGAAGGCCACAGGCGAGGTCATGGGTATTGGCTCTACGTTGGAAGAATGTCTGCTTAAGGGTATCCGCTCCTGCGAGATCGGCGCAAACCACATTTACCATCCCAAGTTTGACAACATGACCAAGGAAGAGCTGCTGGAATATATCAGTGTCTTCCGTGATGACAATATCTACGCCATCGCCGAGCTGATCTATCATGGCGCATCTGTGGAAGAAATCCACAAGATCACCCAGATCACACCTTTCTTCCTGGAAGCTATCAAGCGCATTGTGGACATGGAAGAGACCCTGAAGGCAAATGTCAACGATCTGGACACTCTGATCGCCGCCAAGAAGATGGGCTTCAGCGACAAGTATATCGCCAAGCTGTGGAAACAGAAGGAACTGGACATTTATAATTTCCGCAAGCAGCACAATGTGTTCCCCGTGTTCAAGATGGTGGACACCTGCCACACCGGCGCATATATCCCCTATTTCTACTCCTCCTACACCGGCGAAAACGCCTCCATCTGCACCGACCGAAAGAAGATCGTGGTGCTGGGTGCAGGCCCCATCCGTATCGGCCAGGGTGTGGAATTTGACTACTCCACCGTCCACTCCGTTATGACCATAAAAAACGCCGGCTACGAGGCTATCATCATCAACAACAACCCCGAAACCGTTTCCACCGACTACACCACAGCGGACAAGCTGTATTTCGAGCCTTTGACCCCTGAGGATGTTATGAACATCATCGAGTTTGAAAAGCCTGTTGGTGTGATTGCTTCTCTGGGCGGTCAGACCGCCATCAATCTGGCGCAGCCGCTGGCTGACCGTGGCGTGAAGATCATCGGCACGGATTGCGCTGCCATCGACAAGGCAGAGGACCGCAATGCTTTCGAAAATCTGCTGAATGAGCTAAACATTCCCCGGGCCAAGGGCCAGGCTGTCACCAAGATTGAAGACGGCATCAAAGCTGCCAGCGAGATCGGTTATCCCGTTCTGGTGCGTCCCAGCTTCGTTCTGGGCGGCCGTGCCATGCAGATCGTCGCCAACGAAAAGCAGCTGCGTCATTACCTGAAGACCGCCGTTGAGATCGACGAGGACAAGCCCGTTCTGGTGGATAAATATATCGAAGGCCGTGAGGTCGAAGTGGATGCCATCTGTGATGGCTACAATGTATTCGTTCCCGGCATCATGGAGCTGGTGGAACGCACCGGCGTTCACTCCGGTGACTCCATCAGCGTCTATCCCTCCTTCTCCATTTCCGACAAGGTCAAGGGTACCATCCTGCAGTACGCAAAGAAGCTGGGTCTGGGCATCGGCATTGTTGGCCTTTACAACATCCAGTTTATCGTGGACAAGGATGACAACGTGTTCATTATCGAGGTCAATCCCCGTTCCTCCCGTACTGTTCCTTTCCTGAGCAAGGCCACCGGCTACAGTCTGGCCGACATTGCAACGGAAGTCATTCTGGGCAAGAGTCTGAAGGAGCTGGGTCTGTTCACCATCTATCCCGAGGAGAAAGAGCGCTGGTACGTCAAGTCCCCTGTGTTCTCCTTCAACAAGATCCGTGGTCTGGACGCCTACCTCTCCCCCGAAATGAAGTCCACCGGCGAAGCCATCGGTTATGACAAGACCCTCAACCGTGCCCTTTATAAGGCGTTGCAGGCATCCGGTATGCACCTGCAGAATTACGGCACGGTGTTCGTCACCATCGCCGACAAGGATAAGGACGAAGCTCTGCCTTTGATCCGCCGGTTCTATCAGCTTGGTTTTAACATTGAAGCCACCTTGGGTACCGCCGAATTCCTCAAAGCAAACGGCATCCGCACCCATATTCTCCAGAAGATCAGCGACGGCAGCGACGAGATCCCCAACGCTCTGCGCCAGGGTCACATCGCTTATGTCATCAACACCAAGGATCCCGGCTCCAACGATTCTGCCACCGACGGTCATCAGATCCGCCAGCTGGCAACCGAAAACAACGTGACCATCTTCACCGCACTGGATACGGTCAAGGCGCTGCTGGATGTGCTGGAGGAGACCACACTGACCATTTCCACCATCGACGCCTGATCTCCACCGCTATTTTAGGAGGACGCATGAAACAAAGCCTTTTTGAAATCGTCAGCAATACTGCGCTGACAGACAGCGTATACAAAATGATTCTGTCCGGTGACACGTCTGCAATCACCGCCCCCGGACAGTTCGTCAATATCAAGCTGGACGGATTTTTCCTGCGTCGTCCCATCTCCGTCTGTGACTGTGACGATAAAACGCTGACTATCATCTATAAGGTCGTTGGCAAAGGAACAGAGACCATGTCCCGTATGGCAAGCGGCGAAAAGCTGGATATTCTCACCGGTCTTGGCAACGGCTATGATCTGACCCTTTCCGGTGAAAACCCCGTCCTTTTGGGCGGCGGTGTAGGCGTTCCGCCTATGTACAAGCTTGCAAAAGAGCTTGTGGCACAAGGCAAATCCGTCACTGTCATTCTGGGCTTCAACACCAAAAACGAGTGCTTTTACGAGCAGGAATTTCTCGCGCTTGGCTGCAAGGTGCTGGTAACCACCGCCGACGGCAGCTACGGCATCCATGGCTTTGTCACTCATGCGCTGAAGGACGTCAGCTACACCTATTTCTACACCTGCGGTCCTGAGCCTATGCTGAAAGCCGTATGCAGCGCTGCGGAAACCTCCGGACAGCTCAGCTTTGAAGAGCGCATGGGCTGCGGCTTCGGCGCATGCATGGGCTGCAGCTGCAAGACCCTCACCGGCTACAAACGCATCTGTAAAGACGGTCCGGTGATGAAAAAGGAGGAGATCCTGTGGTAAATACAAAAGTCAGCCTTTGCGGCATTCAGCTGGATAACCCCGTGATCCCCGCCTCCGGTACCTTCGGCTACGGCTATGAGTACGCAGAGCTCTATGATATCAACGAGCTTGGCACCTTCTCTTTCAAGGGAACTACAAAAGATCCCCGTTTCGGTAATCCCACGCCCCGGATCGCAGAATGCAGCGCCGGCATGATCAATGCTGTGGGTCTGCAGAACCCCGGTGTGGACAAGGTTATTTCCGAAGAGCTTCCCAAACTGAAGAAATGCTTCCATAAGCCAGTGATGGCAAATGTCAGCGGCTTTTCCGTGGAAGACTATGCCTATACCTGTGAAAAGCTGGACAAGCAAGAGCAGGTGGGCTGGCTGGAGGTCAATGTCAGCTGTCCCAATGTTCATGGCGGCGGCATGAGCTTCGGTACATCTCCCGAAGCGGCAGCCGAGGTGACAAAGGCGGTCAAGGCTGTCACCACCAAGCCTGTCCTCATCAAGCTTTCTCCCAATGTCACCGACATCGTATCCATCGCAAAAGCCTGCGAGGATGCCGGTGCAGACGGCATCAGCCTGATCAACACCTTACTCGGCATGCGCATCGACCTGCGCACCAGAAAACCTGTCATTGCCAACAAAATGGGCGGCTTCTCCGGCTCTGCCATCTTCCCGGTGGCTGTTCGCATGGTCTATCAGGTGGCCAGCGCCGTGAAAATCCCTGTGGTTGGTATGGGCGGTGTCAGCAGCGCAGAAGATGTAATCGAAATGATGCTGGCCGGCGCAACCGCTGTGGAAGTAGGCGCTGCAAACCTTGTAAATCCGTATGTTTGCCGTGATATTATCCGGGATCTTCCGGATACTATGGCTAAGTATAGAATCAATGATCTGAATGAAATTATCGGAGGTGTAAAGTAATGGGTAAAGATGTTATCGTAGCATGTGATTTTTCCAGCAAGGAGCAGGTTTTCTCCTTCCTTGATAAATTCACGGGCAGAAAGCCCTTTGTAAAGATCGGCATGGAGCTTTATTATGCCGAAGGCCCTGCCATCGTCCGGGAGATCAAGGCTCGTGGCCATAAGATCTTTCTGGACCTGAAGCTTCATGACATTCCCAACACCGTGAAAAAGGCAATGTCCGTTTTGCGGAATCTGGATGTGGATATCACCAATCTCCATGCCGCCGGCACAACTGCCATGATGCAGGCCGCACTGGAGGGTCTGACCCGGGAAGACGGCACCCGTCCCCTGCTGATCGCCGTAACTCAGCTGACCTCCACCGATCAGGAAGCCATGGAGCGCGACCTGCTGATCCGTGAGCCCATCGACGAGGTTGTCATGCACTATGCCGAGACCGCCAAGAATGCCGGTTTGGACGGTGTCGTCTGCTCTCCTTTGGAGGCAGGCAAGGTCCATGCGCGCTGCGGTGAGAAATTTCTGACCATCACCCCCGGCGTGCGCTTTGCCGATGGCGACATCGGCGACCAAAAGCGTGTCATGACTCCCGCTGCCGCCAAAGAGATCGGCTCTGATTACATTGTGGTGGGTCGCCCCATTACTGCCGCCGCAGACCCCGTTGCCGCATACGAGCGCTGCGTGGCAGAGTTCTGTGACTGATCTGAGAAAGGTATAGAAAAATGTTTACTCCTGAGGAAATCATGCAGCTGATCCAAAGCATGATCTGGCTGCTGGCCGGCGTTGGCATCTTCATCGTTGGTATGAACTTTATGGGCGATGCCCTGGAAAAGAGCGCTGGCAGCGGCATGCAGAAGCTACTGGGAAAAATCGTCGGCAACCGCTTCTCCGGCGTAGGTGTCGGCGCAGGCGTCACCGCCATTATCCAAAGCTCCTCCGCCACCTCCGTCATGGTCATCGGCCTTGTAAATGCCGGTGTTATGACCCTGATGCAGGCCACCCCTGTGATCATGGGCGCCAACATCGGCACCACCATCACCGGCGTTCTGGTGGCTCTAAAAAACGACTTCTTCAACATGGCTATGTATTTCCTGGCTTTCATCGGCGTGATGATGAGCTTTGCCAAGAAGGAGAAATTCAAGATCCTCTCCAGCCTGTTCACCGGCCTTGGTCTGATTTTTGTAGGTCTGAACATTATGAGCAGCCCCGATGCCTTCGGCAACGCCCTGATCAAGCAGCTGTTCACGAACATTTTCGCCGTCATTGACTTTCCGTTGCTGCTGATTCTGGTGGGCGCAATCTTCACCGCCCTGATCCAGAGCTCCTCTGCCGCCACCGGCGTGGTCATCACTATGGTGGGTACAGGCGTGCTGGATCTGAGTCTGGCTCTGTTTATCGTGCTGGGCGCCAATATTGGCACCTGCTTGACTGCGCTTTTGGCATCCGTGGGCGGCAGCGCAAATTCCAAGCGTGTGGCGCTGATTCACTTCACCTTCAATACCATCGGTACCATTGCATTCACCGCCATTATCTGGCTGTTCAAAGAGCCGGCCATAAGCTTGCTCACATCCCTCTTCCCCGGAAGCGATCCCATGAGTCTGCAGATGCGTGTTTCTGCTTTCCACGTGGTCTTCAATGTTACTACGACCTGCCTGCTGCTGCCCTTTGTGAAGCAGCTTGTGGCCCTCTCCAAAGCTGTCATCCATGACAAGGCAGAGACCAAGCAGGTCCATACTCTGCGCTATGTAGACGATCACATGCTGGCCATGCCCTCCGTTGCTGTGGCGCAGGTCAAGCAGGAAATCGACTATATGCTGCAGCTGGCTGAAGAAAACACTGTGCTTTCTTTCAAGGCGCTGCAGAGCGGCTCATCCGAAGACAGCGCACGCATCACCGAAAACGAAGCCATTATCGACTTTACCAACGGCGCTCTGACTACCTTCCTCATCAAGCTCTCCGCATCTCAGATCAGCGCCCGTGATGAGGCCATTGTCGGCGCATATTTCCACGTCCTCAACGACCTGGAGCGTATCGGCGACCATGCCGTGAATTTCTTCGAGATCAGCCAGGAAATGCGGAAAAAGGAGCTGGTTTACTCCGAGGAAGCCAAGGGCGAGATCCGCAGCATGTGCGAAATGGTACAGACTATGTTCTCCGTTGCTAAGGATACCTTTGAAACGCTGAACCACAACCGCCTGCCGGAGCTGACCGACTTTGAAAACCGTGTGGACAACATGAAGGATCTGCTGACCGACAAGCACTATGCCCGTCTGTCCGACGGCAGCTGCAGTGTGACCCACAGTCCCTACTATACCTCTACCGTCATTGGTCTGGAGCGCGTGGCTGACCACTTGGTCAACGTGGGCTACTCTATCCAGAACCCCACAGGCTCTCAGACAGAGCATCTGTAAGCATATATTCGGAGCGCCGGGAACGGTGTTTCCTTCAAGGATAAAACATTTCCAAAAGGAGAACCAGTATGGAAAGCTACAAGAGAGAATTCATTCAGTTTCTGGAAAGCGCAGGCGTGCTGAAATTCGGTGATTTTACCGCCAAAAGCGGCAGAAAGATCCCCTATTTTGTCAACGCCGGCATGATCAAGACCGGTGACCAGATCACAAAGGTGGGCGAATTTTATGCCAAGGCTTATTTTGAAAAGCTGGGCAAAAAGAGCGCTGTCCTCTACGGTCCCGCCTACAAGGGCATTTCCCTGTCCGTGTCCGCTGCCGTTGCTCTTTCCAAGAACGGTCTGGATGTCCCCTTCTTCTTCAACCGCAAGTAAGTAAAGGATCACGGCGAAGGCGGCGTTTTCGTAGGCTATGTCCCCCAGGCCGGCGAGGAGATCGTCATCATTGAGGACGTTATCACTGCCGGCACTGCCATCCGGGAGAGCATGGAAATCCTGAGCCATCTGGAAAACACCAAGGTTATCGCCACCTTCATCATGGTGGATCGCAAGGAAAAAGGTCAGACCGAAAAGGGCGCTATGCAGGAGATCGAAGAGCAGTTCGGCTTCCCTGTCTACTCTGTTGTGGATGTCTATGACATCATTGAGTATCTGGAAGAAGATCCTGCCAACGAGGAAAATGTTACCCGCATCAAAAACTATCTTGCTGTGAACGGAGCGAAATAATATGAGAAGCCTTATCAGCATTCTGGATCTTTCCGTGGAGGAGCTGGACCAGCTCATTGCTACCGCAAATGACATCATCGCCCATCCGGAAAAATATTGGGATCGCTGCGCTCACAAAAAGCTGGCGACTCTCTTTTACGAGCCTTCCACCCGGACCCGTCTAAGCTTTGAAGCGGCGATGATTGAGCTGGGCGGCAGCGTTATCGGTTTCTCCGAGGCAAGCTCTTCCTCCGCCTCCAAGGGTGAGAGCATGGCAGACACCGCAAAAATCCTCAGCTGCTATGCCGACATTATGGCCATCCGTCATCCCAAGGAAGGCGCACCTTATGTGGCTTCCCTGAACGCCTCTGTTCCGGTCATCAACGCCGGTGACGGCGGTCACAACCACCCCACCCAGACCCTAGCAGACCTGCTGACCATTTCCAGAGAAAAGGGTCGGCTGAACGATCTGACCATCGGTCTTTGCGGAGACCTGAAATACGGGCGCACAGTCCACTCTCTGATTGAAGCCATGTCCCGCTATCAGGGCATTCGCTTTGTGCTGATCTCTCCCGAGGAATTGAAGGTGCCCGGCTATGTGGTGTATAACACCCTGGACCGCCACCACATTCCCTACACCGAATGCCGCAGCTTGGAAGAGGCCATTGGTCAGCTGGATGTGCTGTACATGACCCGTATCCAGCGGGAGCGCTTTGACAGCAATGAAACATACGAGCGGCTGAAAAACAGCTATGTCCTGGATCCCGAGCGTATGATGCTGGCAAAAAGTGATCTGTGCGTGATGCATCCCCTGCCCCGTGTCAACGAGATCAGCGTGAAGGTGGATGACGATTCCAGAGCCGCCTATTTCCGCCAAGCGCTCAACGGCAAGTACATGCGTATGGCGCTGATCCTGAAACTTTTGGAAGAAGCAAAGAGCCCCGAAAAGCAGGATGTCAGCAAGGCTGATCTTGTTTATGACCGTGTATGCACCAACCCCCGATGCATCTCCGCGGTGGAGCAGGAGCTGCCCCACGTGGCACGGATCACGGATCCGGAAGAAAATGTCCTGCGCTGCATCTACTGTGAACAAAGAGTATAAAAATAACCGGCGTGCAAATGCACGCCGGTTTGCTTCTTATTCAAACTGGCCGGTGAAAAGGTCAAATTCATAGCCCTTCTCCCTCAAGCCGTCAATGGCATCGTCCAGAATGGATACGCCGCTTTCGGTCACGGTATGGAAATAATAGATCGCGCCGCTGTGGGCAGAATTCAGTACATCACCAAGGAATTTCTCCGCATTGGGTGGCGCATTTACATTCCAATCCACGTAGGTGTAGCTCCATTGCACCGTGGTATATCCCAGACTTTGCGCCAACGCCAACAGCCGGTCAGAATAATAACCGCTGGGCGGACGGAACAGCTTCATTTCATAGCCAAAATGCTCCAGCATATAGTTGTGCATGACCATGATTTCTTCCAGGTTCTGATCCACAGACAAAGCGCCCATGTCCCGATGGTTTGTAGCATGGCTGCCAATAATATGTCCCTCGTCGATCATTCGCTGCACCAGATGAGGCACAGAGCGGGCATAGTCCCGGTTGATAAAGAAAACGGCTTTGACTTCCTTTTCCTTTAACACGTCCAAAACTTGAGCGGTCAAATTGTTTCGCTCATAACCGTGGCAGAAGGTGAAATAGACCTTATTGTCGTCCGGTCCGATAAACCAGGTATTGTACTTGCTGCCAAGGCTGTGTTGCAGAGCGACTGCCTGAGCAGGTCGATTTCCGTTTTTGGATGTTCCCGGACCATAGCCCTTGCGTGTGCCGTTAATGGCAGCCAACTGCTTTCGGGTGTACAGCGAGCCGATCAGCTCATTGTCGTATGTATCATCCGGCGGCTCAGTAGCCGGTGGCTCTGTTACGGGCGGTTCGGTAACCGGTGGCTCGGTGACTGGCGGCTCGGTAACTGGAGGTTCCGTTACAGGAGGTTCGGTGACCGGTGGTGTAGTGACCGGAGGTTCGGTTGCAGGCGGCTCGGTGACTGGAGGCTCAGTCACAGGAGGCTGGGTTTGCGGAACGGTTTGAGGAATTGTCTGCTCGGTATATGCCATTTCCGCCGATTGACAGCCGGCAAAACATGCGATTAGCAAGCACACAGTTAGGCAAATAACAATCAGCCGTTTCATCGCAGCACCTCCTTTTTCGCTTACTATACCGCATTTTGTCGAAAAAAGCAACCCGCAGGTATCTTCCTGCGGGTCATATTCTATACTTTTTCGATTAATTTCAGCTTTTCTGCCCTTGCAAGGGTTTTGATTTCCCTCTCCCGCTTCAGCGCATCGGAATGGCTACCGCATTCTTCCGTATACACCAGCTCCAGCGGGCCTCTGCCCCGGGTGTATTTTGCGCCTTTCCCACTGCTGTGGGCAGCAAGCCGGGTAGCCACGTCCGTGGTGATACCGGTATACAGGCTTCCACCTGCGCAGCGCAGAATATACAGTTTCCAACTTTTATCCATGCTTTCTCCCAAAACGCAGCTGCAGCACTCTGTCGAACAGAAAGAACACCAAATTGCCCATCGCCAGCATCACAGCCATCATGACTGTGCCCATCTGGCGGTATTCCTCAGCAAGATCCCCCATGCCCAGAAGCTGAAGCAGCAGAAAATACACAAGGAAAATACAGCTGTTAAAAAGCAGCCCTTTCCACAGCCAGGAAAGCCGCAGTTTGTCCAGTTTCGGCTTTACAATGGGATAATAGCCGATGGTCAAAAACAGAGCAGCCGCTTCTTTATCCGGCCCCATCAGCAGGCCCAGGATCGCCACCGCACCGTACCACGCCCAGGCACATAATGACCACCGCCAGGGCAGCCAGCACGCCGCCCAGGGCGATCTGCCGGGAGAGATTACGCCTTGCCATTGCGCTTCAGCAGATCGTATTTAATGTCCCACAGCTTCTGGGAAAGGTCCACATAGTAGGTGTGAGGATTGTCAAAGCGCTTGACCTCGTCCCACAGCTTATCCACCTGCTCCAGGCAGTAAGTGCGGATCTGCTGCAGACTGGGGCATGTATAAACCAGCTCGCCATTGCGGAAGATAGGCACTTGCAGCTCCTTGGCTGTGAAATTATAAACGGTCTTGGTCTTCCAGGTTGCTTCGGGATCGAAGATCTCCAAATCACGGCTGTCATCCACAGTTTCATCGTAAACACACAGATAATCGGCAATGGCCTTGCCGGTATCGTTTCCGTAGAAACGGTAGAGCTTTTTAAAATGAGGATTTGTGATCTTGCCCACGTTTTCCGAGATCTTGATCTTAGGCTGGATGCTGCCATCCGGCCGCTCGATAGCCGCCAGCTTATAAACGCCACCGAACACAGGCTCGCTGCGGGCAGTGATCAGCCGCTCGCCAACGCCAAACATGTCGATCTTTGCGCCCTGGCGCAGCAGGTCCTGGATGATATATTCGTCCAGAGAGTTGGACACGGAGATCTTACACTCCGTCCAGCCTGCCTCGTCCAGCATTTTTCTGGCCTGCTGGGTCAAATAGGCCATATCACCGGAGTCAAGGCGGATACCGCACTTGGTGATACCCTTGGGCCGCAGCACCTCGTTGAACACACGAATGGCATTGGGAACGCCGGACTTGAGGGTATTGTAGGTGTCCACCAGCAAGGTGGCGTTTTCCGGGTAGATCTCGCAGTATGCCTTGAATGCCTCATATTCCGTGTCAAACATCTGCACCCAGGCGTGGGCCATGGTGCCGCCGGCGTAGACGCCGTAGAGCTGGTCGGAAATGGTGCAGGCCGTTCCGTTGCAGCCTCCGATATAGGCTGCTCTTGCGCCCAGAATAGCTGCGTCGGAACCCTGAGCACGGCGAGAGCCGAATTCCAGCACCGTTCTGCCGTCTGCCGCACGGACCACACGGTTGGCTTTGGTAGCGATCAGGCTCTGGTGATTAATGCTCAGCAGCAAAAAGGTTTCGATCAACTGCGCTTCAATGGCAGGGGCACGAACGGTAATGATAGGCTCTTTGGGGAAAATGGGCGTACCCTCGGGAACTGCCCAGATGTCGCCTGTAAAGCGGAAATTCGCCAAATACTCCAAAAATTCTTCGGAAAACAGTTTTCTTCCCCGGAGGTATTCAATATCCTCAGGGCTGAAATGCAGGTCCTGAATGTATTCAATGATCTGCTCCAGACCTGCGGCAATGGCAAAGCCGCCGCCGTCGGGACAACGGCGGAAGAAAAGATCGAAATAACAAATCTGGTCTTTGTAACCTTTTTCAAAATATCCATTGCCCATGGTCAGCTCGTAAAAATCACAAAGCATTGTCAGGTTTAGTTTTTTCTCTTGGGTCATAGCAGACACCTCTTTCTAGGATATAGGTTTATTATATAGGTGTTTTGTGGAAATGGCAACCATTTTTATTGACACTTTCCGGCTTTTGGGATATATTGAAAGAAATAAATGGAGGTGTCTTTATGGACATTACAGTTGGAATGAAAGCGCAGGTCGAAGCTCTGGTGGAAAAAGAGGATACCGCTGAGGTGGTTGGCTCCGGCAGTCTGCTGGTTTATGCCACGCCCTGCATGGTCGCTCTGATGGAGGGCGCTGCCTGCGAGGCCATTGCCGACGCCTTGGGCGAGGGCGAAACCACCGTTGGCATCGAGCTGAATATCAAGCATTTGGCCGCCACGCCGGTGGGCCTTGAGGTCCGTGCGGAAGCGGAGGTCACAGCGGTAGATGGCAAGATCATCACCTTCCAGGTCCGTGCCTTCGACGAGGCCGGCGAGATCGGCAACGGCACCCACAAGCGTGCAATCGTAAACGCCCAGCGTTTTCTGGACAAAACCTATACAAAGCTTTAAGGAGGCAGCTTATGGCAGATTATAGTGCGCTCATTCGAAATACCTTTGACTTCGGCAGCATTCGGGACGCAGAAGAGCTGTTCGAAATCTGTATCCGCAACGCCTTCCCCACCAACGAATTCCGCCGCCTGGAACTGATCCGCTTTGTCCGGGAAGAGCAGCTTCTGGAAGGACGCAGCTGGAACCATGTCTTCTTGATCAAGACCGGCACACTGAAAGGCTCCAAGGTCTGGGAGGTCCACTGCAAGCGTGTTACCATGGGAAAGTCCCCGGATAAGAACGTGTATCTGGATTATACCGATTTAGGCTTCGTTGGATATATCGAATAACAGGAGATAGAAATTACATGCAACAGCAAGAACTGTGGATTGAATCCACATTGGACCATACTTTGCAGCCCTCTTTATTTTATGCAGCAGCGGGCAAAGAAAAACGCCCCATGCTGATTGGTCTGCATACATGGAGCTTTGACCGTTTTAATCAAGTGGACAACCTCGTTCCCATTGCTCAAGAACACAATTTTAACCTTCTGCTTCCCGAATTCCGGGGCAAAAACTTAAACTCCTCGCCCAACTGCACCGAAGCCTGCGGCTCTGACCTTGCCAAACAGGATATTAAGGATGCCATTGACTATGTGATCGCGCATTACAATGTGGATCCGGAAAATCTGTTCTTGTTCGGCTGCAGCGGCGGCGGACACATGGCGCTTTTGATGGCCGGCTTCTGCCCTACCTATTTTCAGTCCGTGGCTGCTTTCGTGCCCATTTCCGATCTGTATCTGTGGACACAGCAAAACAAAGGTTACGCCCACCACGTAGCCGCCTGCTGCATGGACAGTGAGGAAGAAATGTCCAAGCGTTCCCCTGTCACTTATATCGACAGCATTGCTTTGACCAACACCAAGATTTTCCACGGAAAGACCGATTCCGTTGTCCCGGTCACCCAGAGCATTTCGTTTTACAACGAACTGATCTCCCGGCACCCGGATGCCAAAGTCTATCTGGATATTTTCGACGGCGGTCACCAGATTGACTTCACCCTGTTCAAGCATTGGTTGCTGACCCAGTACCAAAAGAACAGCCATACAGACGTTACCGGCTAACAAAAAACGGACGCACCTTGTGTGCGTCCGTTTTTTATATCTCTTGTCTGCCTTCCAAGGCTCTGGAAAGTGTCACCTCGTCGGCATACTCCAGCTGGCTTCCCACGGGAACACCGTAGGCGAGCCGGGTCACCTTGATCTCCATGGGGCGAAGAAGCCGGGAAATATACATAGCCGTAGCTTCGCCCTCCGTATCCGGGTTGGTGGCCATAATGACTTCCTTGACGTCGCCTCCAGCAACACGCTGCAGCAGCTCCTTAATGCGAATGTCATCCTGGGTCACATGATTCAGCGGAGAAATGACGCCGTGAAGCACATGGTATACGCCGTTAAACTCCCGGCTGCGCTCCATAGCGATCACGTCACGGGGCTCGGCCACAACGCAGATAACGGATCTGTCCCGCAGATCATCGTCACAAATGGGACAGATCTCCCGGTCCGTCAAATTCTGACACACAGGGCAGGTATGGACAGTTTTCTTGGCAGTAACAATGGCATCGGCAAATTCCCTGGCTTCGCTTTCCGGCAGGCTCAGCACGTAAAATGCCAGCCGCTGGGCAGTTTTGCCGCCAATGCCCGGAAGCCTGGCAAACTGATCCGCCAGTTCCTGCAATGCCGCTGGGAAGTACTGCATAGCGCCTCCTTAGAACATGCCGCCCAGATTCAGGCCACCTGTCAACCGGGACATATTGTTGGCGGCGTCCGTATCTGCAGCACGCATGGCTTCGTTCACCGCAGCGATGACCATATCCTGCAGCATTTCCACATCATCGGGATCAACAGCCTCAGGCTTGATCTCCAGATTTACCAGTTCGTGCTTGCCGTTGACAGTTGCGGTAACAACGCCACCGCCGGCGGCAGCGGTATAGGTCTTATTTTCCTGTTCCTCCTGCATACGCAGAAGCTCCTGCTGCATTTTCTGGGCCTGCTTCATCATCGCAGCCTGGTTCATTCCGCCGGGCATGCCCCGGAAATTATTCTTAGCCATGGTCTAACTCCAATCTCACTTAATATTCACAATGTCGCTGTGGGCTTTTCCGAAGTCCATCAGCCGGTTCATGCCGGCGCTGCTGTCCGGGCGGGCATTCTTGTCTTCTACTGCAGCAGTTACTTTTCTGCCCAGCAGAGCAGAGGCCTTTCTGCTCACCAGACTCAAAACATCCGGTTTGTTGATCATTTCTGCGGTAAAGCTGTTGGCGCACTTCAGGATCACCCTGTCTCCACGGAGCAGTCCCTGCACAGGAGTGCTGTCCGCAGAGGTGAAGAAGCCGGAAAGCGGCGGCTTCAGCTCTTGTCTGACAGAGCTGACCAGGTCGCTCCAGAATCCGGCAGGCGCATCCGCAGGCGGCTCTTCCTGCACTGTTTCTGCAATGGCTTCATCCTGCACGGCAGGCATGGTTTGTTCCGGCTGCACCGGAGCAACCGACTCTGCCTGAACCGCAGGGGCAGCAATCGCAAAACTGCCGCTTTCTACCTGCTCTTCCAGCCGGGTCAACCGGGCGTTGAGGCTTTGGGTATCGGTCTGCAGCTGAGGCTGGCACAGACTGATAATACACAGCTCTGCATCCAGACGGCGGCTGGCGCTTCTGGTAAAGCCGGAGAGGGTCTGCTCAATGATCTCCATCATCCGGGTCAGCTCGCCCACAGAAAACAACTTCCCTGCTGCGGTAAGCTCAGCATCCCCGGCAACGCCGGTGAGCATGCTGATCCCAGCCTCGGGAGCAGTTTTCAAGATCAAAAGATCTCTGGCGGTACAAGCCATTTCGTCAAGCAATGCGCCCAGATCCTTGCCGTCAGCATAAAGCTGGTTGAACAGAGTCAAGGCCTTTTTTGTGTCATGAGCGCCGATATAGTTCATCAGCTGTCCGCATTTTTGCTCGCCGGCAATGCCCAAACAGGCATACACACGCTCCGCGGTCAGCTCCCCTGCTGTTGCAGAGGCACACTGGTCCAAAAGACTCAGCGCATCACGCATACCGCCGTCGGCCATGCGGGCCAAGACTCTGGCGGCGCCGTCATCCAGATCGATATTTTCCTGGTATGACACATACTGCAATCTTGCCGCAATGTCATCCTGGCTGATACGGCGGAAAGAGAAGCGCTGGCAGCGGGACAGGATGGTGGCAGGCACTTTGTGCAGCTCGGTGGTGGCAAGGATAAACAGAAGATGCTCCGGCGGCTCTTCGATGATCTTCAAAAGAGCGTTAAACGCAGAAATAGACAGCATGTGCACCTCATCGATGATGTACACACGCATTTTCACCTGAGAAGGTGTGTAAACAGCGTCGTCACGCAGGTCACGGACGTTGTCTACGCCGTTGTTGGAAGCTGCGTCGATCTCCAGCACGTCCATACATGCGCCGGAATCAATGGTCTTGCATGCTTCGCAGCAGTTGCAGGGGTTCCCGTCCTGAGGATTCAGGCAGTTGACCGCTTTTGCCAATATCTTGGCGCAGCTTGTCTTGCCCGTACCACGGGAGCCGGTAAACAGATAGGCGTGGCTCATTTTTCCGCTGACAAGTTGGGATTTCAGCGTTTGGGTAACAGCCGCCTGACCGGAAACGTCGTCAAAGGTCTGGGGACGGTATTTTCGGTATAATGCTTGATATGCAGACATAAGCCCACTCCTTTCCGTAGTATTCAAATTTGCAACAGACCGGCTCATAACAAGATCGCACACCCACATTTGAGCAAGCCAAATGCCCGGTTTCCACGCAGCCAGCTCGGGAACGGCAACCCCGCGGCACACGGAACGGTCCGCTTAATGCTGCTTGGTTCCCCACCTGACATGGTTCACGGGGTCCCGTTGCGCAGGACCGGTCCTTCAACACCGCTTACGCAGGCCGGACGGCACTCAGAACTTGCCCGGGTGTGGGGATTCATCCCCGCTGTAGCGGATTGCAGGTTACAGGGCACCGCTATCTCCCCGACTAGTGCGACCTTGTTACAAGCCGGTCCGCTGTAACAAGATGATATTCGATTAGTTGATCTTGCTGTCGACAAACTCAGCCAGCTCGCCGAAAGTGGTGATCTTCTGGTCTTCCAGGTCCAGCTCGATACCCAGCTCAGACTCCAGATCCATGATCATTTCCACAACGTCCAGGGAATCGATTCCCAGGCTGTCGAAGGTGCTGTCGGGCGTAATCTCGCTTGCATCCAGCTCCAGCTGCTTAACGGCATAGGAAACCAACTTTTCGTACATAAATGTATCCCCCTATTGATTTTTCTCTAACGATACTGTCAGTATTTTAGTACATGAACGTTCTTTTGTCAACGTTTCTTTTTAGTCCCGGGCGGCTGCGCCCACAGCGGCAGCATAACCCGTTGCCCAAGCGATCTGCAGGTTAAATCCGCCGGTATAAGCATCACAATCCAGAATCTCTCCGGCAAAGAAAAGACCTTTCACCAGCTTGGATTCCATAGTTTTGGGATCCACCTGAGATGTCTTTATGCCGCCGGAGGTGATGATGGCCTCTGCCACAGGACGCTTGCCGGTGATCTCCACAGAAAATGCCTTCAAAAGCTCCACCAGTTCCCTGCGCTGTTGCTTTTTCAGTGAGTTTGCCGGCAGGCCGGGCTCGATTTGCAGCCGACGCAGTACAACAGGGATCATGGACCGGGGCAAAAGATCAGTCAGCGCATTTTCCATGGCACGGTTTTGATACATCTGCAGGTCCCGCAATATCCGCTCGTCCAGCTTACCCTGCTCCAGCGCAGGCTTAAGGTCAATCACCAGACGGCAATTCTCCCCTTTTAAGTGGGCGCTGGCGCTGAGCACCGTAGGCCCGGACACGCCAAAATGGGTAAACAGCAGCTCGCCAAAGTCCTTATAGAGCACCTTCCCCTTGCCATCCAGCAGCTTTACACCCACATTGCGCAGGCTCAGACCCTGCATATCGGCACAATCCGTTCCCGCTGTCTCCAGCGGCACAAGAGAACCTTCGATGTCCGTGACAGTATGACCCAAGGCCTGGGCCATTTTGTAGCCGTCGCCGGTGGAGCCGGTGGTGGGATAAGACACGCCGCCGGTGGCCAGGATCACACGCCCGGCAGAAAAGCTTTCCTGCCCTGCCTGGACACCGGTCACCACGCCGTCCTCCGTCAAAATTTTCGTGACACGGGCGGTTTGAACAGTAACCTTCAGCCGCCGCAGCTCCTTTTGTAAACAATCCAGCACAGATTGGGCTTTGTCAGACACGGGAAAAACCCGGTTGCCCCGCTCCGTTTTCAGCGGGCAGCCTCTCTTTTCAAAGAAATCCTTAGCCGCTTTCGGCTCAAAGGCTGCCATAGCGCTGTAAAGGAAGCGGCCGTTACGGGGAATATTCTGCAGCACCTCCTGGCCGGAGCAATCGTTGGTGACGTTGCAGCGGCCTTTTCCGGTGATTAGCAATTTCTTGCCCAGCCGGTCATTTCGCTCCAGCAAAAGCACCTTGTACCCTTGTTCCGCAGCGGTAATGGCGGCAAGCATTCCCGCAGGGCCGCCGCCGATTACGATCAGATCATAGGTCATACGGTTTCAACCTGCTTTTCATAGACATTGTATTCTTCCCAGATCCGCTCAAGACCGCTAAAGGTCTTGGCAAGCTCCTGCTCCCGACCGACAGCGAGTGCAACGATCAGCGCATTGGTGACGCTCAGCGGTGCAACCAGGGAGTCCACCAGAGATACCATATCACTTTTCACCAGCAGCACGTGGTCGCAGTTTAGCCCCAGAGGGGGCATTTTACTGTCGGTAATGCCGATGACCGTTGCGCCGGTGCTGCGGCAGTACATGGTACCCTTGGCGGTGGTAGTGGAATATCTGGGAAAGCTGAAAGCGATCACCACATCGTCCGCCGTAACGCCGACGATCTGCTCAAACATTTCGCTGAGACCGGATGCGGTAACAATGTGGATATTGCGGAACATGTAGTTCAGATAATAGCCCAGGAAATTTGCCAAAGTGGAGGCCGAGCGCACGCCCAGAATATAGATCCGCTTTGCTTTTTGAATGGCATCCACCGCAGCCTGGAATTCGTTCCTGTCCACGGTGTCGATAGCCCGGCGAAGTCTTTCCGCGTCGGACTGAATGACCTTGGAGAGAATATCCTTGTCACCGATGCGGCTTTTGGAAACCTCAATACGCTGCACGGCGGTCAGACGGTTGGCAACCATCTCCTGCATTGCCTTTTGCATACTGGGGTAGCCACCGTAGCCAAGCTCCACAGCAAAACGGACCACTGTGGATTCAGATACGCCCACAGTCTTGCCCAAAGTCGCGGCGGTCATAAAAGCTGCCTTGTCATAGGATTCCGTAATAAAATTGGCCAGACGGCGCTGACCCTTGGAAAATTCAGGTGCTTTTGCCTGTAAAACGGAGATGATATCATGCATTTTTCATTTCCCTGCTTTCCTTGTATCGTAGCGCTATCATAACAGAATTCCTGCAAAAATGCAAGGGATCTCCCACCGTATATGCAAAAATTGGCGGAATTATTTCAATTCCGCCAATTCTTTTTCTGTAAGCTCCCGCCATTTGCCGGGTTTTAGATCCCCAAGCTGCAATTTGCCTTCGCTGATCCTGCAAAGTCTCGTGACCTCCATGCCCGCCGCAGCGCACATGCGGCGCACCTGCCGGTTGCGCCCTTCGTGAATGGTCACCAACAGCTTTGCCCGATCACCCTCAGCAGACACAAGCTCCACCCGGGGCGGCTTGATCCGGTAGCCGTCCAGCTCGATAGGCAGCCGCAAACGCTCTGCTGCGCCATCGCTGTAACCGGTTACACAAACTTCATAGACCTTATCGACCTCATGCCTGGGATGCATAAAACGGTTGGCAAGCTCGCCATCGTTAGTCATCAGCAAAAGCCCCTCGGAATCCATATCCAATCTTCCAACAGGGTATACTCTCACGCCACAATCCGCCACCAGCTGGGACACATCCCTGCGTCCCTTTTCGTCGGAAAGGGTGGTCACATAACCTCTCGGCTTGTGCAGCATTAGGTATATGTAGGCCTGCCTGGACGGGAGCGGTCTCCCATCCAGCAGTATTTCATCTTTTTCCGGATCTGCACCATCGCCCAGTTGGGCTGCAACACCATTGACGGTTATACGCCCCGCCAGGATCATTTCTTCAGCCTTCCGCCGGGAAGCAACGCCCCTGGCGGACAATATTTTTTGCAAACGCTCCGTCATGTTTATCCTCCAAACAAACGCTGCCAAAACGGTTTCTTTTCCGGCGTTTTCTCCTGTTCCACCGTCTGGCCGTAAACCAGCGTTACCTTGCCGACAGGCTTGCCGCCTATGCAGATATAGGCAAAGCCCGCCTGCTTCCCCTGCACCACCGGTGCATAAGAAAAATCCGGTGCTGACAGGACGATCTCGGTTTCTTCGTCTTCTGCAAGGGAAAAACGAAAGCCCTCTGCCGCCAGCAGCTGCACCCGATCCGAGCCGCCGCTGACTACTTCCCGTGTGCCCAGACACTCACCCTCGGTAATAACGGTCTGCACCTGATATCCGGAAAAACCCTCTTCCAGCAGCGCTTTATGATCTGCCCAATCGTTGCCGTCGTTGATGGTCACGCAGATCAGCCGCCGGCCACCCCGGCTGGCGCTGGAAACCAGTATTCTGCCGGCTGCCTTGGTATAGCCGGTCTTGACTCCGTCCGCGCCTTCCACCCGCCATAGAAGCTTATTGTGGTTTTGCAGGCTACGCTGCCCTACACGTACCGTTTTTGTGGAAACGGTCTGGGCAAAGATCGGGTTTTCCATGGCAGACACCGTCAGCACCGCCAGATCTCTGGCTGTGGAATAATGTGCGGGGCTGTCTAAGCCATTGGGGTTTTCAAAATGGGTACCTGTCAAGCCCAGACGGTGTGCTTTATCGTTCATCAGCTGAACAAAGCCCTCCACCGTGCCGCCGCAATAGATGGCCAATGCCACGGCAGCATCATTGCCGCTGTGCAGCATCAAACCGTACAGCAGCTCCTGTATGGTCAGCACCTCGCCTTCCTGCAGATACATGGAAGAGCCCTCGATCCCCACTGCCTCTTTCGGTATTTTCATACGGTCCAGCACATTGCATTGCTCGCAGACGATCAGCGCTGTCATGATCTTTGTGGTGCTGGCAATCAGGCTGCGGCTGTAGGCATCCTTTTCATAGAGCACTCTGCCGGTCTCGCCATCCATAAGGATCGCCTTTTGGGCGCTGACAGCGCCGGCATAGCTCGGTAAAAGCACAGCGGCGGCCAGAAAAGCAGCCGCCGTCTGTAAAATTCGTCTTTTCATCTCTTCTCACCCGGTTTTAGTGTTGCCGGGTGCAAAGAAATTATTCAGCCTTCTTTTCTGTTCTGGAATCGATAAAAGCTGCTACCTTATCCAGCACATCGGGAACCTGCTCCACGATCCGGTCAGCCGTGGTGTTGGCAGGAGAAGCAACAGGCAGCATCCGCACAGAGCCGTCCTTCACGATCAGAAACGCAACAGGCGTCACCTTGATGCCGCCGCCAACGCCGCCGCCAAAGGGATTATCCTGCTTGTTGGGATTCTTGGAAACGAAATCGCTGCCGCCGCCGCCGAAGCCGACGCTGACCTTGGAAATGGGGATAATAGTCACGCCGTCTGCAGTGGTAATGGGGTCGCCGATGACGGAATTCACATCCACCATCTCACGCATTTTTGCAATGGTTTTCTCTAACATATTGGGAAGACTCTGGCTCATTTTACTGCACCGCCTTTTCTAAGATTGTAGATTTTAATATATTCCCGCAGACCCCGGTAGCCGTACCGGAACACCAGGAATTGGAGTCGATAGAACATGATCGTCAGATCAGCCCGGGCGTAAACGGTCGTGGTATCTGCGGTAAAGTCGCATTCCACTTCCATGTCCCGCTTTCTAATCACAAGGCATTGATCCAGCAAGGGGATCAAATTACCCATAGCCGCCCACGCTTTTCCGTAATTGATGGCAAGATCGCTGGGGTCATCGCCGGCCAAAATGATCTTCAGCTCCAGCCGCTTAACGCGCAGCTTGCGGAAGAACTCCTTGACCAGATCCAGCGCCACCTGCACCAGTGGAAAGAAATCCGTGAAGCTGCCGCCTTTTTTCTTTTCTTCAGAGGATGCGGTCTTTTTCTTTGCCTTTTTATCCGCTTCCTTTTCTTCCTTTTTACCGTCTTTTTTCTTGCGTTTTGGATAGGCCTTAAACCGAATCGGTCCAACAATTACCCAAACCGCAGCTCCGCCGGCATCATATATCGCGCTGACGCCAATCGGAAGGATTGCCAGCGTTGCAAGCACTGCCAGCGCGATCAACCAGCCCATTAAGCCTCTGCCGCCGCTTCGGCGGTCTGCGCAGATTCTTCAGCAGACACTGCTGCCGTTTCCACGGTCAGCTGCTCCACCACCGGCTCACCGAAATCGATCTTTTCAATGGGCGGAAGCTCTTCCAAAGAAGAAATGCCAAAAGTGCGGAGAAAATCCGGTGTTGTCTTATACAAAATAGGACGTCCCGGCACGTTCAGTCGGCCGGCCTCCTGGATCAACTTTTTGTTCAGCAGGGCGGACACAGAGTAGGAGCTGTCCACACCTCTGATCTGCTCTACCATGGCTTTTGTTGCCGGCTGGTAGTAGGCAACGATGGTCAGGGTTTCCAGCTGCGAGGAGGAAAGCTTAGGCGGCTTTCTTGTTTCCAGCGCTTTTGTAATATAGTCCGCCATTTCGCCGGAGGATACCATTTGATAACCCTTTTCCAGCTTCAGGATCCGAATGCCACGGCGCTCAAACGCAAGGCTGTCTGCCAACGCATCCGCAGCTGCTGTGATCTCTTTCGGGTCGACTTCCAGCGCCATTGCCAGGCGGGAAATCTCGATCCGTTCACCGGCGGCAAAGAGAATCGCCTCAATGGCACGCTGCAATTCCTTTTGTTCCATTAAGTTGTCCCCTCCTCACCTGCATAATTTGCATCCAACAATCTGACGTTGGGATCATCACCGTTAATATCATCTTCCAGCGTGACCGAATTGGTCTTGCACAGATCCAGCACTGCCAGGAAGGTCGCCACGATCTCCGAACGGCTCTTATTGCCACGGAACAGATTCTTAAGCCGCTCCACACCCCGCAGAACCAGCCGGCGAATCACTTCCTTTGCCTTTCTGGTCACAGGATAAGGCTCTTTGCCCACGATGCCCTTAAAGTTCACCGTAGGCGGCGGCAGCTGCTTTTGATTGCGCTCCGCAATTTCATCCAGCGCCAGCAGCAGATCCCGGGTCTCATGCTGGTAGCGGTATGTCTGTTCCCGGCGCAAAGGCTCGGGCTCCTTGGTAAACAGGCATCTGCCGATCTCATTGCGAGGCTCAAGCCATGTAATGGCCGTGCGGATCTGCTCAATTGCATCCTTGCGCTGCCGCTCTGCCAGAGATTGGCGCAGCAGATCCAGCTCACTCTGGGCCTCTGCTGCTTCCGCAGCGGAAAGGAGCATTTTTGTTTTGATAAGCATCAGATGAGATGCCATGGTGATAAACTCGCTGGCGACCTCCATATCCAGCCGCTTCATTTCATCCAGATATGCCAGATACTGCTCCAAAATGGCGGTTATGGACACATCCTGAATCTCAATTTTATTTTTACTCAGCAGCAAGAAGATGACATCCAGAGGACCTTCAAAATCCTCCATTTGCTCCGACCGGGTGCGGACGATGCCCTCAAGCTTATATTGCGGTTCTCCCATAACGGCTCCTTCAGCACTAGTTACCCATAATAGTATTGCTATTATATCACTCTTTTACACAAAGTGCAAGCATAAAACAAGCGGGGAAGGCCTTCCCTTCCCCGTTTTCCTATATTCCGTTTCCTCGCAGCTCGATGATCTGGTCACGCAGCAGCGCCGCATATTCGTACTCCATCATGCGGGCAGCTTCCTTCATCTTCTTTTCCAGACGGGCGATCTCCTTTTCCTTCTCCACTCTGGTCATCTTGATGCCGGACTTGCCCTTGCGCTCGGCTGTGGGCGACGAGATTTCGATCAGATCCCGCACCGATTTTATGATGGTCTTGGGGCGGATGCCATGGGCTTCATTGTAACCATTCTGGATCTCACGGCGGCGGGCAGTTTCGTCCATAGCCGCCCGCATGGATGCCGTGATCTGATCGGCGTACATAATGACCTTGCCCTCCGCATTTCGGGCAGCACGGCCGATTGTCTGGATCAAACTGGTCTCGCTTCGCAGGAAGCCCTCCTTGTCTGCATCCAGGATCGCCACAAGGCTGACCTCCGGCAGGTCAAGACCCTCACGCAGCAGGTTAATGCCCACCAGCACATCAAATTTCGCCATTCGCAGATCACGAATGATCTCCATGCGCTCCATGGCGCCAATGTCGGAGTGCATATAGCGGACCTTGATACCCACCTTTTGCAAATAGACCGTCAGATCCTCCGCCATTTTCTTCGTCAACGTGGTCACCAGCACACGCTCGTTTCTTTCTGTTCGTGTGTTGATCTCCCCGATCAGATCGTCGATCTGGCCCTCAATGGGTCTTATCTCCACTTCCGGGTCCAAAAGGCCGGTAGGCCGGATCACCTGCTCCACCGTCTGTCCGGAGCGGGTGCGCTCAAACTCGGCCGGCGTTGCGGAAACATAGATGGCCTGGTTGATTTTACTGTCGAATTCCTCGAAATTCAGCGGGCGGTTGTCGTAGGCCGAGGGCAGGCGGAAACCGTAATTCACCAGCGCATCCTTTCTGCTCCGGTCACCGGCATACATGGCGCGGCACTGGGGCAGCGTTACGTGGCTCTCGTCCACGATCAGCAGAAAATCATCGGGGAAATAATCCAGCAGCGTAGTGGGCGGTGTGCCCGGCGCACGGCCCTGAATCACCCGGGAATAGTTTTCAATACCGTTGCAGAAGCCTATCTCCGTCAGCATTTCCAGATCGTAGGCGGTTCGCTGGGCAATTCGCTGCGCTTCGATCAGCTTGTCATGCTCCCGGAACCATTTCACCTGCTCGTCGCATTCCCGGCGGATCTCCATCATGGCCCGTTCCAGCTTTTCCTTTGACGCCACATAGTGACTGGCGGGATAAATGGCAACGTGTTCCACGTACCGCTCTGCGACGCCGGTAACGGCATTGATCTCGGAGATACGGTCGATCTCATCACCGAAAAACTCCACACGAATGGCTCTGCCGTTCCAGTAGGCAGGATAAACTTCCACCGTATCGCCACGGACACGGAATTTGTTTCTGGAAAAATCCAGATCGTTGCGCTCATAGCGGATCTCCGCCAGCTTCCTAAGCATGTCATCCAGAGGATATTCCTGTCCCAGCCGCAGGGAAATAACCATGCTTTTATAGTCAATGGGGTCGCCCAGACCGTATAAACAGCTGACCGAGGACACCACGATCACGTCCCGCCGCTCAAACAGCGCAGAGGTGGCACTGTGGCGCAGACGGTCGATCTCTTCGTTGACAGAAGCGTCCTTTTCGATGTAGGTATCCGTATGGGCGATGTAGGCCTCCGGCTGATAGTAGTCGTAATAGGATATGAAATACTCCACCGCATTGTCGGGGAAAAACTCCCGGAACTCGGCGCACAACTGACCGGCCAGCGTCTTATTGTGAGCCAGCACCAGCGCAGGTCTGTTCAGCTGGGCAATCACGTTGGCCATGGTAAAGGTCTTGCCGGAGCCGGTAACACCCAGCAAAACCTGCTCTCTGAGTCCAAGCTCGCAGCCTTTCACCAATTTCTCGATCGCCTGCGGCTGATCGCCGGTGGGTTGATAAGACGACACCAATTTGAAAGTATCCATTTGCAAGACCTCCTTCCTTATGTAGCCGTTTTTATCGTTACCATTCTCGCATGCTGCTGGGATAATAATACCCGGATTGCCGAATGGAAACAAATTCATCATCTGCGACCACCAGATGATCCACCAGCTCTATGCCAACCATATCCAATGCGGCAGCAATCCGTTGGGTGGTCTGCTTATCCTCATCGGAAGCCAGCGCCACGCCGCTGGGGTGGTTATGGGCCAGAATTACGGAAGTAGCATTTGTGGCCAGCGCCACCTCCACCACCTTGCGGGCGGACACAGAAGCGGAATTGACGCTGCCTTCGCTGATCAGCTTGCAGCCCAGCACGCCGCATTTGGCATCCAAACAAAGCAGATACACCATCTCATTTCTTCTGCTTTTGAAAAAGGCGCACAGGTACTTGCCGCATTGGTCGATGGTCTGCAAAACCGTTATGTTTTTCGCTTTGCTCATTTGATAATACCGCCCTGTTGCGGAGATCAGGGACAAGAACGCAGCCGCATTTTCCCCAATACCGGGCACTTGCTGCAATTCTTCCACCGTTGCGTCCAGGACTTGATCGAACGTGCCGAATCTGTCCAGCAATGCGTGGGCAAGCACGTTGGTATCCTTTCTGGGAATGCAGTAAAACAGCAGCAATTCCAGCGCCTGTATATCGTTAAAGCCGTCCAGACCATCCTGCAGAAAGCGCTTTTTCAGTCTTTCTCTGTGTCCTTCATGTAGCGGCATCGTTTTCACTCCTTGGATTTAAGAATTATGCTTGCTTTTTGTCGATTTTTCGGTAGAATATAGGTAAGGAATCTACTTTTACGGATAAGAATGTAAGTTTTCTCAAAATGTGCGCATGATATGCCATAAGGAGGAACACCATGGAACAAAAAGAAAATACCATAGCCATGCTGGATCTTATGCCTTGTCCCGCATTCTGCGTGGAGCGTGGCGTGATCGTCCATGTAAACCCCGCTGCTGCGGCTTACCCTCTGTCAGCAGGCATGGAGATCGGCGGCCTTCTGGATACGGGAAAGCAGGAATATTTCTCCTTCGAAGAAGGCAACCTGAATCTGACGCTTTGCATCAACTGCAAGAAATATAATGTCTCTGTCAACCGCCTCGGTCAGCAGGATGTATTCATTCTGGACCGTGATCCGGAACAGCCTGAGCTGCAGGCTCTGGCATTGGCAGCCCAAATGCTTCGCTCTCCCCTGTCCAATCTTATGACCATTGCGAATCAGCTGCAGCCGGACGAGGAAAACAGCGGTATTTCTTCGGATCACATGGCAAGGCTTAACCGCAGTCTTTATCAAATGCTTCGTATCGTCAGCAACATGTCTGACACCTATCTTTACAGCCAGAAAGCTTTCCCCAGAATGGAAGTGCGGAACATCCCCGGCATTTTGGAGGAGCTGTTCGAGAAAGCAGCCGCTCTCATCTCCCATGCGGGAATCACCGTTTCCTTCCTTTGCTCCAGCGAACCGGTCTTGGGCCTTGTGGATGCCCAGCTGCTGGAACGGGCGGTGGAAAACCTTCTGGCCAATGCCGTTAAGTTCACGCCCAAGGGCGGCAGCATTGCCGCACGGCTGACTCGCAACGGCAACATGCTGTACCTGACCATTCAGGACAGCGGCAGCGGCATTACGAACAATGCCCGGCAGAATTTCTGCGCCCGCTATCAGCGCCAGCCCAGTCTGGAAGACAGCCGTAACGGCATCGGCCTGGGCATGGTTTTGGTCCGGTCCATCGCCGCTGCCCACGGCGGTACTGTTCTTGTTCAGCCGGGCAAGGATTGCGGCACCCGCTTCACCATGACCATTGCCATCCGGCAAGGCGACGAAAACATGGTGCGCTCTCCTGCGCTGCACGTGGATTATACCGGCGATCTGGATCACACCCTTGTGGAGCTTTCCGAAACTCTGCCGGCTTTCTTATACGAATAACGCTTTCATTTGTGCCTGACCTGCTTCCGCAGGTCAGGTTTTTTAATCTAAATAAGGCTTAAGATATGCGCCGGTGTAGCTGCCCGGCGTCCGGGCGACCTGTTCCGGCGTGCCGGAAGCAACCACCATGCCGCCACCATCGCCGCCCTCAGGACCCAGATCGATAATATGGTCCGCTGTTTTGATCACGTCCAGATTGTGTTCGATCACCAGCACTGTATTGCCGGCATCCACTAAACGCTGCAGCACCTCGATCAGCTTGTGAACATCGGCGGCGTGCAGACCGGTGGTAGGCTCGTCCAGCACATAGATGGTCCGTCCGGTAGACACCCGTGCCAACTCCGTTGCCAGCTTGACACGTTGCGCTTCGCCGCCGGAAAGTGTGGTGCTGGACTGACCCAGCTTAACATACCCCAGGCCAACCTCCACCAGTGTCTGGGCTTTTCTGCGGATCTTGGGCAGATTCTCGAAGAATTCTACCGCTTCTTCCGCCGTCATGTCCAGTACCTGGGAAATATTTTTGCCTTTGTAGTGGACTTCCAGGGTTTCCCGATTGTATCTTGCGCCCTTGCATACCTCACAGGGAACATATACGTCCGCAAGGAAGTGCATTTCGATTTTCACAAGGCCGTCACCGCAGCATGCTTCACAGCGGCCGCCCTTGACATTGAACGAAAACCGTCCCGGACCATAACCACGGATCTTGGCATCGTTGGTGGACGCGAACAGATCACGGATGTCATTAAACAAACCTGTATAGGTGGCAGGGTTGGATCTGGGAGTTCTGCCGATGGGACTCTGGTCAATGTCGATCACTTTGTCCAGATGCTCAATGCCCTCAACGCAGCGGCAGGCACCGGGCCTTGTACGGGCGTGATTCAGCCTACCCAAAAGTGTCTTGTTCAGCACCTCCCCTACAAGGCTGGACTTGCCCGAGCCGGACACGCCAGTCACGCAGGTCAGGGTTCCCAGAGGGATGGATACGTCAATGTCTTTCAGATTATTTTCCGTTGCACCACGGACATCCAGAGTTTTTCCGTTGCCGCTGCGCCGGCTCGACGGCACAGGGATCTTTTTGGCTCCGGACAGATACTGTCCCGTCACAGAGCGGGGGCAGGCGATAATGTCCTCCAGCGAGCCGGTAGCAACGATCTCGCCGCCATGGCTGCCTGCACCGGGACCTACGTCCACGATGAAATCCGCCGCACGCATGGTGTCCTCATCGTGCTCCACCACGATCAGGGTGTTACCGATGTCACGCAGATGCTTCAATGTGCCCAAAAGCTTATCGTTATCTCTTTGGTGCAAGCCGATGGACGGCTCGTCCAGAATATACAGCACGCCCATCAGAGAAGAGCCGATCTGAGTGGCCAGACGGATCCGCTGACTTTCGCCGCCGGAAAGCGTGCCGGCGGCCCGGGACAAGGTCAAATAGGAAAGACCCACATCCGTCAAAAACCGCAGCCGGGCATTGATCTCCCGCACGATTTGCTCCGCCACCAGCGCCATGTTGCCTTCCAGACGGAGATTCTCCATGAATGCCAGCTCTTTTTCGATGCTCATTTCGCAAAAGTCCATAATGCCCATGCCGCCAACGGTCACAGCCCGGGCGATATCCGACAGCCGGTGTCCGCCGCATTGGGGACAGGGCGCCGTGGACATACATTCTTCCATCTCTTTCCGGGCGGCATCGGACTGGGTCTCCCGGAATCGGCGGCTGATGTTGTTCATAATACCCTCAAAGGGTTGCTCCAAAACACCCATGCCGTTGCCACGGTTATAAGTCATGCGCAGCTTTTCGCCCTTTGTGCCGTAAAGGATAATATCCTTCGCTTCCTCACTCAGCTGGGAAAAAGGCGCATTCAGATCAAAGTGATACTTCTTCGAAAGGGCTTCAAAATACATCCGGAACACGCTGTCCGTCCGGACGCTGTTCCAGCCGTTAGCCTGGATCGCGCCCTCCAAAATGGACTTGCTCTTGTCCGGGATCACCAGATCCGGATCTGCCACCAGCTGGAAGCCCAGACCGCTGCAGGACGGGCACGCGCCGGCGGGGTTGTTAAAGGAAAACATTCTCGGCTCAAGCTCTGTCAGGCTGATACCGCAATCCTCACAGGCATAGTTTTGGGAGAAGCTCAGCTCCTCATCCGTTGCCGGCAGTTGGATGATCACCAGGCCACCGGAATGGGCGCAGGCTGTTTCGATAGAGTCCGTCAAACGGCGGCGCAGACCTTCTTTCAGAACCAGTCTGTCCACTACAAGTTCAATATCGTGCTTTTTGTTTTTTTCGCAGGAAATCTCCTCTGTCAAATCATAGAGGATCCCGTCCACACGCACCCGGGCAAAGCCGGATTTCCGTGCATCCTCAAACACCTTTTGGTGCTCGCCCTTTTTGCCACGGATCACCGGGGAAAGCACGATGAACTTTGTCCCCTCGCCCAGCGCCTGCACGTGATCGACGATCTGGTCGATGGTCTGGCGTCGGATCTCCTTGCCGCACTTGGGACAATGGGGAATACCCACCCGGGCCCACAAAAGACGCAAATAGTCATAAATTTCCGTCACCGTACCGACAGTGGAACGGGGATTTTTGGAGGTGGTCTTCTGGTCGATGGAAATGGCCGGGGACAAACCGTCGATCGAATCTACATCGGGCTTGTCCATCTGTCCTAAAAACTGCCGGGCGTAGGAACTGAGGCTTTCCACATATCGGCGCTGACCCTCTGTAAAAATCGTATCAAACGCCAAGCTGGATTTTCCCGAGCCGGAAAGTCCGGTAAAGACGATCAGTTTATCTCTGGGAATGGTCAGGTCCACATTTTTTAAGTTATTCTCTCTGGCACCCTGAATGATGATCTTGTCGTTCATAGTGTGACTCCCAACAAAAAGCTTTCCTAATATTATACCACAGATACTTTTATTCTACAAGTATTATTTCAAACAAAATTTCGCTTTATCCACAGGTTACCTGCCCATTGCTCAGCCGTTGTCTTTTTGTCGGAAAGAAAGGATTTTTCATCCGTATTTTTTGTGGGTTATTCTTCATATTCGGTGTTGCAAAATCCTGCTATATAGTGCTATAATAACCATAGAATGGCTCATGATGTGTTCATGGGCAAAACATAGAATATAGAGTGAGGTATTCCAGATGATCGCATACGGAGAGAACATCAAGGTTTTTACCGGCAATTCCAATCCTGAATTTGCCAAGACTATCTGCAAGGAGCTGGGCATTGAGCTAGGTAACAGCGAAGTCAAGACCTTTGCAGACGGCGAAGTTTCTGTCACTTTGAGCGAAACCGTTCGTGGCGCTGACGTTTTCCTGGTTAACTCTACCTGCAAGCCTGTCAACGACCATCTGATGGAGCTGCTGGTCATGATTGATGCATGCCGCCGTGCTTCCGCCGGCCGTATCACCGCTGTTATCCCCTATTTTGGCTACGCCCGTCAGGACCGCAAGGCCAAGAGCCGCGATCCCATCTCTGCCAAACTGGTGGCCAATATGCTCACCGCCGCCGGCGCCGACCGTGTTTTGACCATGGACCTGCACGCTGCGCAGATCCAGGGTTTCTTCGACATCCCTCTGGACCATCTGCTGGGTAACCCCACTTTTGTGAAATATTATCTGAATAAATTCCCCGAGGACAAGTTCAACCACGACGATTTCGTCGTTGTCTCTCCCGACGTGGGCTCTGTGGGCCGTGCCCGTGCCTTCGCCGCTAAGGTCCATATGGGTCTGGCTATCGTGGATAAGCGCCGCCAGAAGGCAAACGTCAGTGAAGTCATGAACGTCATCGGCGATGTCAAGGGCAAGACCTGCATCCTCTATGATGACATGGTAGATACCGCCGGCTCTCTGTGCAACGCTGCCAAAGCTCTGGTGGAGATCGGCGGTGCCAAGGCTGTTTATGCTTGCGCCACTCACGGCGTTCTGTCCGGTCCTGCATATGACCGCATTGAGGATAGCCCCATTGAAGAAATGATGTTCCTCAACACCATTCCCCAGGTGGGCAACACTTCCAGCGGCAAGATCAAGTTCCTGGATGTCGCCCCCATTTTCGCCCGGGCTATCGCCCACGTCCATGGCGGTACATCCATCGCCGACCTGTTCTAAGCCGTGTTTGGTTTGAAGCAGGAAGCCTGGCTGATCGTCGGTCTGGGTAATCCCGGCAAAGAATACGAAAAGACCCGGCACAACTGCGGTTTCCGGGCAATGGATATTCTAGCGAGCAAGCTGGGTTGCAAGGTGGACAAAGCCAAATTCCAGGGACTGTACGGTCAGGTCAGCTACAAGGGCAATAAGCTGCTTCTTTTGAAGCCGCTGACCTATATGAACCTGTCCGGCCGCTCTGTGCTGCAGCTGAGCGCCTACTTCCACGTACCGCCTCAGCGCATCATCGTCATGTTTGATGACATTTCTCTGGAACCGGGACGTCTGCGTATCCGCAACGACGGCTCTGCCGGCGGGCATAACGGAATCAAGTCCATTATCCAGGAAGTTGGCAGTCAGGATTTTCCCCGGGTCAAGATCGGTGTGGGCGGCAAAGCCCACCCTGAACAGGATCTGGCAGATCATGTGCTGTCAAGCTTCTCCGCATCGGAAGAAAAAGCGCTGGTTTCGGCGCTGGAGCGGGCTGCGGATGCTGCCCTGTGCATCGTAGAATACGGCACAGGAGAAGCAGCCAACCGTTATAACGGAAGCAAGCCTTAAATATCTTGTCTAATTACCACGGAAAGGGGGGTATCTGCCCCCTTTCCGCATTGTTACGTGGAGGAAAAACCATGGAAATGCTCCTTTCTGCACTGAAGAATATGCCGCAATACGCCATGCTGCTGGACTCTTTATCCCAGCGGCAGCCTTGCGCCGTCACGGGCATTGGGCAGATCAACCGCAGCCATATTATTGCCGGTCTGCGGCGGGATCAGCAGGATCCTATCGTGGTGGTGTGCCAGGACGATATGGCAGCAAAGAAGCTGCAGGAAGAGCTGCGTGCATTTCTTGGGGAAACCGCCCCCATTCTCCCCAGCCGTGAGCTGACCCTCTACGATTCGGCTGTTGTTTCCCGGGCGTGGGAGCAAAAGCGTCTGCGGCAGCTACATGACCTTTCTTCAGGCAGCACGCCTCTGCAGATCATGACATGGGAATCCCTAAGCCAACGGACCATGCCGCCTGCCGTGCTTTCTTCTACGGTTTTCACTCTGGAAACCGGGAAAGAATACAAAATCGACGAGCTGATCAGCCAGCTCACCGCTGCCGGCTTCAGCCGCTGCGGCATGGTGGAGGGCCCAGGTCAGTTTGCTGTCCGTGGCGGCATTTTGGACGTATTCTCCCCCGCTGCCGACCAGCCTTTCCGTGCGGAATTTTTCGGTGACGAGCTGGATGCCATGGGTTATTTTGATCCGGATACCCAACGCCGCACCCAAAACATTGACTGCGCCATCATTTTGCCTGTAGGCGAGACCCAGCCCAAGCTGCACCCCGGCGGCCTTTCCGGTCTGTGCGCTGATCTGGAAAACCTGATTGCCCGGCAGAAGCGGCGCAAGAACATCAACGAGCCGCTGATCAAAACCCTGGAAGCAGATCTTAACAAGTACCAAAACGGTCTGCAAAATCCTGCTTCCGACCGCTACATGGCGCTGATTTACCCCGAAATGACCACTGCGGCGGACTACATTTCGGAAAATGCTGTTGTGGTCTTGTGTGATCAGGGCGGCTTAAAGCGCACCGCCCGGACAAGGACTGAGGAAATGGGCATGCAGCTTGACAGTCTGCTGCAGGGCGGTATTCTGGCAGGCGAGCTTTGCGACTATGTCTGTCAATGGGAAGACTTTTGTGATAAGCTGCAGGTGCGAAAGCTTGTTTATCTGGATGCTTTCGGCGGTGCTTCCTACCCCGCCGGGTGCAGCCCCAAGCAGCTGCTTCCCATGATGGCTAAGCAGCTCCCCAGCTACGGTGGCAGCATGGATACCGCAGCAGCGGACCTTGCTCACTATCAGAAGATGGATTTTTCCACTTTGGTATTCTGCGGCACTCGCCGCCGTGCAGAGCTTCTGCAGGAAATGCTCAGCAGCCGTGGTCTGTCCGCTTTTATCTGCATTCCTCTGGATCTCATGCCCAAGCCCGGGCAGATCCTTCTGTGCGAGGGCACGCTGCCTTTCGGCATGGAATATCCGGATTCCAAATTGGCTGTCCTTTCCGAAGGCCAGCTGATCGCCAAAACAGAAACAAAACGCAAGGTCAAAAAGGCTGCCACAAACCGGCAGAAGCTGAACTCCTTCACCGATCTGTCCCCTGGTGATCTTGTTGTCCACGAAAACTACGGCATCGGCCGTTTTATGGCAATGGAGCAGATCCGCATTGACGGCGCTGTGAAAGACTATGTGAAAATCGCCTACCAAGGCTCTGATGTGCTTTTTGTGCCGGCCACTCAGCTGGACCTGGTGAGCAAATACATCGGCGGTGGTGGCGAAGATACCAACGTACGGCTGAACAAGATCGGTTCGGACGCATGGCAGAAAACAAAAACAAAAGCCAGAAAAGCCGCCAAGGACATGGCCGAGGAGCTGATCCAGCTTTATGCCGCCAGAAAGCGGCAGGAGGGCTTCGCATTCGCTGCCGACACACCCTGGCAACAGGAATTTGAGGACAATTTCCCCTATCCGGAAACCGACGATCAGCTGCGCTGCATCGCCGAGATCAAGGCCGACATGGAAGCGCCCACGCCTATGGACCGTCTTTTGTGCGGCGATGTGGGCTTCGGCAAAACCGAGGTGGCCATGCGGGCCATCATGAAAGCCATTATGGACGGCAAGCAGGCAGCGATCCTTGTTCCCACCACTGTTCTGGCGCAGCAGCACTACCAAACCGCCATTGCCCGTTTCCGGGGCTTTCCGGTGAATATTGAGGTGCTTAGCCGTTTCCGCTCCCCTACCGAGCAGAAAAAGACGGTGCAGAACATGCAGACAGGCATGGTGGACCTGGTGATCGGCACCCATAAGCTGCTGCAAAAAAACATTCAGTTCAAGGATCTGGGTCTTTTGATCGTGGATGAAGAGCAGCGCTTCGGTGTCAGCCATAAGGAACGGCTGAAGGAGCTGTCCAAGGGTGTGGACGTGCTGACTTTGTCCGCTACGCCGATTCCCCGGACGCTGAATATGGCGCTGTCCGGTATCCGTGACATGTCCACCATCGAAGAGCCTCCCGCGGACCGCTATCCCGTGCAGACCTTTGTTATGGAGCACAAAAACGCCATTTTGGACGATGCCATTCGCAGAGAGGTGGAGCGTGGCGGTCAGGTTTACTACCTGCACAACCGGGTGGAAACCATTGACCAATGCGCCAGCGCATTGCAGCGCAGGATTCCCGGTCTTTCCGTTGCCGTTGCCCACGGACAAATGGGCGAAGATGCTTTGGGTGATGTGATGCACGCCATGGCGGACGGAGAAATTCAGGTACTGGTCTGCACCACCATTATCGAAACTGGTCTGGACATTCCCAACGCCAACACCTTGATCATTGAAAACGCTGACCGCTTCGGCCTTTCGCAGCTGCATCAGCTGCGTGGCCGTGTTGGCAGATCCACCCGCCATGCCTATGCCTATTTCACCTACCGCCCCGACAAAGCTTTGTCCGAGGTGGCTGAAAAGCGGCTGTCTGCCATTCGGGACTTTGCCGAATTTGGCTCCGGCTTCAAAATCGCCATGCGTGACCTGGAGATCCGTGGCGCCGGCAATCTGCTAGGCGCAGAGCAGTCCGGTCACATGATGAGCGTTGGCTACGACATGTATTTGAAACTGCTGGACGAGGCAGTTTTGGAGCAGCGAGGCGAAAAGCCCAAAATGCCGGAATGCACCGCCGATCTGAACATCACCGCCAATGTGGATCAGGAGTATGTATCCCGGGGCGAGGAGCGAATGGATCTTTACCGCCGCATGGCAGCCATTCGCACCCAAGAGGATGCCGATGATCTGCTGGACGAGATGATCGACCGTTACGGCGACCCACCCAAAGGCGTGCTGAACCTGATCGACGTTGCTCTGCTTCGTGCTCAGGCCCAGCAGGTGGGCATTCAGGATATCCGCCAGAAGGCCGGCGATGTGCTGTTTACACTGGTGAATTTGGACTTTGAAGCTGTCAGCGCCCTGTGCGCCGAGCCTGCCTACAAAAACAGAGTGCAATTTGTTGCCACAGCGAAGCAGCCGACCCTGCGTCTTAAGCTTTCCTCCGGCTCGGACAGCCTGAAGCAATCGAAAGCTTTTATTCGCCAGTATAGCAGTTTTTGTCAAAAATAAGGAACAATCTCCCTCTTTTTACAGTAAATTAACCCTTTGGTTACGAATTGTCATTGCTTTTCGTTCAAAATATGGTACAATACCTCTGTATTACCATGCATTTTTGCGCGCGGTCATCTGCCGCTGAAAGATAGGAGAGGTTTATCATTAGCAAGGAGCATTTGGATGATATCCGTGTGAACACACCGGAAGGCCAGCGTCGCAATGCGGCCGTACAGGCCAATGCCCCGGACCAGACGGGCATGCCGCCTTTGGCAGCTTCCGACGCAGACGCCACCCAGCGTCTTCCCTTACAAAATTCTCGTACACCTGCCCAGCGCCGTCCCTCCGCACCCCGTCCCGGCAGCAGCGCTGCTGCCGCCCAGCGGCGGAAAAAGAAAGAGAAGGAACGGCTCACCATCATTATTCTTCTGTGCGTGACCGCCGTGCTGCTGATCGGCATCGTCATTGCCGCCATCAGCATTTTCTCTACGCCGGAAGACAATGGGCAGATCCTCAATAACATTTATGCAGCCGGTGTCAACATCGGCGGTATGACACAGGAGCAGGCAAAAGCCGCTCTGCACCAGGCCACAGACCATACATACAGCAAACTGGATATGACCGTCACCGTGCTGGACTCCACCGTCATCCTGTCCCCGGACAAGACCGGCGCAGCGTTAGATGTGGACGCCATTGTCCAGTCTGCATATGACCGGGGTCGCACCGGCTCCCGCAGCGAGCAGCAGCAGGCCCGGGCACAGGCTTTGGTTTCTGCCTATCACATTCCCATCACGCCCTATTTGAATCTGAACACCGACTATATCCGCAGCCAGATCAACGAGCTTGGCAAAAAGTACAGCACTACCCTCTCCCAATCCTCCTACCAGATCTCCGGAGAGGCACCCTCCATGGATATGGAGGAAAAAGATCCTTCTGTGGTGTATCAGACCCTCACCATCCACATCGGAACCGCTGAGTACGGCTTCAGCTCTGCCAAGCTGTACGACCAGATCATTGACGCCTACGGCAGCAACTTGTTCCAGGTAACCGGTGAGTGCTCTGTGCTTGCTCCCGATGCGCTTGACTTTGAAGAGATCTATAATCTCTACTGTGTTGCGCCCAAGGATGCCGTGCTTATCAATCCCGACACTTACGAGATCACACCGGATTCTTACGGCTACGGTTTTGATCTGGAAGCGCTGAAGCTGATGGTAGCCGGTGCGGAATACGGCACCACTCTGGAGATTCCTTTGAAGTTCATCCGTCCCAATCTGACGGTGGAGGATCTTACCGGCGAAACCTTTAAGGACACCCTTTCTTCCTTCCGGACAAAGCTGTCCACCAACGCAGATTATAATCACAATCTCAAGCTTGTCTGTAATATTCTCAACAATCTGGTCATCCGGCCGGACGAGACCTTCTCCTTCAATACCATCGTAGGTCAACCCACCGCCAAAAACGGCTACAAAACCGTGAAGGCATATCTGGGCAAGGAATACACCGACGTCGTTGGCGGCGGTATTTCTCAGGCTGCATCGACACTGTATTACTGTGCGCTGATGGCCGACCTGCAGATCGTAGAACGTGTCAACCATTACTATACCCCGAGCTACTGCGATCCCGGCATGGATGCCGATATTAGCTACGGCAATGTGGACCTGCGGTTTACCAACACCACCGGCCAACCTATTCGCATTCAGGCCAGCGTTTCCGACGCGTATCTGGAGATCATTTTGATCGGCACAGCAAGTGAGGAATACTACGTAACGATCGAAACAGAGATCGTCAAGACCTACGATCCCATCACGCTGCTGATGACCCTGCCGGCTGACAACACCGCAGGCTACAAAGCGGGTGACATTCTGGTAACGCCCCTCACAGGTTACGTTATCAACACTTACCGCTGCGTTTACCGCATTCCCGCAGAGGAAACGGACGATCCGGAGGCCGAGCCCGCTGTTCCTGTGACCGAGCACGATGCAGAGCCGGACACAGAGACGGAGGTTGACCCCAATGCGCCTGTTTCCAGAGAATTGTTGACCCAATCCTACTACGAAAAGCGAAACCAGGTCGTGGTTTCCATCCAATCTGAGATCACTCCCGACCCCACAGATCCGACAGATACTTCCCTGCCCTCTGAAAGCACCGGTGTTACCGAAAACACCGAAGCAGCCGCTTAAAACTAAAACCGCAGCATCACAAGATGCTGCGGTTTTCTTTATTTCTTTTTTGCCATGTACCGTTTTCCATAATGCGTGATCAGCATACTGCCACCGCCGATACACAAATAAATAGCGGAGTACCAGAACAGTTCCCAAACCATATCCCAAACTGCAATACTGAACAGAATTGGGAACGCAACCGCCGCCACCACCGGGATCCACCAAAGTTCGGGCATGTCGCTACCGGCCAGGATACCCAGAAGCATGCTTTCCAAAGGAATGACCGCAAAGAACAAAATGAAGCACAGCGCCATTCCCGCATCTGCCGGCGCAAACTTTACCGCCAGCAATGGAATCACCAGCATCGTCAGAAGTATGGCGGAAATTCCGATTGCGATCTTCGTTCTCTGTTTCATAGCCTCACCTCAGCGTTCGTCCTCAGCCACCCGGATATCGAGATGATAGTCGATCTCACCGGCTTGAGTCTGCTCGATCTCAATGCCGTACACCAGATCCACAAAACCGCCTTCCGGGGTAATGTCAAACATCACCTGGCTGGCGCAAACCGAGATCATCAAAGCACCAAAGGGCATTTGATAGAGAGACTCATGGGGCACGCCCTGGCGAAATACCATTTGTGAATGCAGCGTACCGGTACGGGTCAGCGTGACTGTCCCCGGCTCGATCCGGAAGGTGGTGGTCACACCTGTCAGCCCAGTCAGATCACTTTCCTGATAGCTGATGTCCCAGCCTCCGTCCCGCAGCTCCATCGTTCCCTCGGTCACCAGCTCGATGACCTCAGGCTCCTGTCCGGGATAAGCTTGTCTGCCACGGATGCTCAGTAAAACTTTTCGGCTCATTTCACACTCTCCAGCGCAAGCTTCAGCAGCTCGTCGATCAGCTGGCCGTAAGCAATACCGCTGGCGGCAAACAGCTTGGGATACATAGAAATGGAAGTAAAGCCGGGCAGCGTGTTGATCTCGTTAAAAACCACACGGTTGCCTTCAAAGGTAACAAAGAAGTCCACACGGCTCAGGCCAACGCAGCCGATGGCGCTGTACACCTTCACAGCCGCTTCTCTGACCTGCTCTGCCACATCTTCGGAAATTCTGGCAGGGATATAGGCCACGGATGTGTCTGTGATATATTTTGCGTCGTAGTCATAGAATTCCGCGCCGGAGTCGATCTCGCCGCAAACGGAGGCCACTGGGCTATTGTTGCCCATAACGGCCACTTCCACCTCGCGTCCGTGAATGAACTCTTCCACAAGGATCTTTTCATCAAATGAGCCTGCCTTCAGCAAAGCCATCTGCAAGCCTGCACGGTCCGCAGCCTTGGATACGCCCACGGAAGAGCCTGTTCCGGCGGGTTTTACAAACATAGGATAGGCAAAACGTGCTTCCAAGGAATCCATAACCGCTTCGATCCGGGTATCCAGCTCGCAGTTGCGCACCAGTGCCCACTGCGCCTGGGTAACGCCTGCCTGGTCGACCACCAGTTTTGTCAGAGTCTTGTCCATTGCCACAGCAGACGCGGCAACATGCGGGCCGACATAAGGAATGCCCGCCATCTGCAGCAGGCCCTGCATTGCGCCGTCTTCGCCGTTTTCACCGTGAAGCACCGGGAACACCACATCGATCCGTTCCCGGACGACACAGTCACCCTCGAAGCTCAAAAGGCCCTGGCCACGGACCGGAGAGATCGTAGCTCTGCGGTTGCCGGGATAGGTCTGCCATTCGCCGGTGGGCAGCAAAGAATAGTCCGTGCCGCCATAGAGGATCCAATCGCCGTCCATCGTAATACCCACGGGGAAAATATTGTACTTTTCTGGGTCCATATTGTTCAGAACAGACTCGGCAGACCGGAGAGAGACCTTATGCTCGGGGCTGATGCCGCCAAACAAAACACAAACACTTAGTTTCATATGCTTATCGCCTCATTTTTTTTGCAAAATAGGATCTTACTGAAACAGCGCTTCGCCGGCACGGTAGATATCGCCTGCGCCAATGGTCAGGATCACATCACCGGGCTGGGCCAGCTCCCTGAGTTTTTCTGTAACCTGGGGCAAAGTAGCGCAGTAGGCTGCGCCGGGGATCTGCGCCTGCAGATCCTCAGAAGTAATACCAACGGTGTTGCGCTCACGGGCCGCATAAATCTCCGCCAGCACAACAATATCCGGCTTGCGAAGCTCCCTGACAAAATCGTCGAACAACGCCTTTGTTCTGGTGTAAGTATGGGGCTGGAACGCCACAATGACCCGCTTATAATGCATGCTCTGTACAGCCTCGATGGTTGCCGCCAGTTCGCCGGGATGGTGGGCATAGTCGTCATAGACATCTGCGCCGCCAAAGCGCCCCTTGAACTCCATACGCCGTCCTGCGCCGTGGAAGGTCTTCAGGCCCTTTTCTACGGCCTCGCCGGGTAATTTCAGCATCCAGGCAACTCCGGCCGCTGCAAGGGCGTTGAGGGCGTTGTGGTGGCCGAATACCGGCAGCTCCAGATGGCAGTACTTCTCGCCGTCGCACAGAACATCAAATCTGCGCCAGTCCTCAGATGCAGCCACGGCACGCACCCGGTTGCCTGCTCCAAAGCCAAAGCTGACGTAGTCAAGGCCCTGCAGGGTCTGAATCGTGTTATCGTCGTCGCCGTTGGCCAAAATACCGTTCGTGGACAGCTCAGCAAACTGCCGGAAGGACTTTTCCACGTCCTGCAGATCTTTAAAATAGTCCAGATGGTCCGCTTCGATATTCAGGATCACCGCAAGGGACGGGAAGAAATTCAGGAACGAGTCGCAGTACTCGCAGCTTTCCAGCAGGATCGTGTCGCCATTTCCCACTCTGTGTCCGGCATGCAACAGCGGCAGATAGCCGCCGATCATTACCGTGGGGTCACAGGCCGCTTCCATCAGCACATGGGCGACCATGGATGTAGTGGTGGTCTTTCCGTGCGTGCCGGAAACGCAGATGGCATTTTTGTATGCTTTCATGATCTCGCCCCAGGCCTGCGCACGTTCGAAAACAGGAATACCTGCCGCTCTTGCGCCGGCGATCTCCGGATTGTCGTTGTGGGCCGCAGCAGTCCGGATCACGCAATCTGCACCACGGACATTGTCTGCGCTGTGGCCAATGTCCACATGAATTCCCTGCGCAATGAGTTCATCTGTGGAAACAGAGGAATTCATGTCCGATCCGGTGACGTTCAGCCCCATGCCCTTGAGAACGATGCCCAGAGGGCGCATGGAAACGCCGCCGATGCCAACCAAATGTACACGCTTTCCGGGTTTTATATAGTCTTGAATTGCCGGGATCGAATTATCCATAATTACGCAACTCCATATAACTCCATAATATAGCTAGTATATTATATAACATTTCAATCGATTTTACAACTATATTTTCTTCTCTGTCTTCATACGGTAGACATTTTCTGAAAGCTGTACTATAGTAACCTGGTCACTCCCCCTGCGAAAAGTGCCAATAAAAGCATAAAAAAAGGCGCAGCCACTTGGCTGCGCCCATAACATTGCCGGAACAGTTATAAATCAAAGAAAAAGCCAAAAGTAACACCGAAGTAACACCACTTTTTCCAAACCTATGCTATAATAAGGAAAAGGTGGTGACCTATTGTGGAACTAAAAGATAAGCTTAAAAAACTGCGGCAGGAAAAGGGGTTGACACAGGCGCAGCTGGCTGAGGCTGTTTTTGTCAGTCGCAGTACTGTTGCAAAATGGGAAAATGGACTTGGTCTTCCAAACCCGGAGGCTATGCAGGCATTGGAAGCGCTGTTTGAAATCCAACAGGCGCAGATCGCCACCTCTGAGCCGGAATCTGTGATTGTGGAGAAAAACCGGAAGCTACGGCTCATTGGGCAAGTCTTAGGATGGACAATATTCACGGCAGTCATAGTGTGGATGTGCATATTGCCCTTTGCCATCCATAGCGGTAATTACGGTTTCACCGCAGAAATGGCAGCAGGCAGTTTTGCAGACAATGCTTACATTGATACAAAAGATTACCGCATTTATTACTTTACCTTCGAAGGAGATTGGGAAGATGGCCGCCATTGGAGTGATCTACAGGCATTTCGACCTGTGGAAAAACACTTTTTCGGTTGCACCGTTTCCGAAAGCGATTACACCTACCGCATCATCACAAAGGACAATTATGTTGTGGGAAAACTTTACTCCATTAAAGGCATAGACGGATACTATAATCTAATCCACAAGTCCAAAAACTATAAGGTTGAGCAGGCCGGAGATCCCCTGATCTGGAACATCCCCGCAGAATTGATCACTGCGACATCGATCACCATTATGGGTGAAGAATATCCGCTACAGAACGGCTTCTTTTTCATCACGCAAGAGCCTGTTGAATTCTTCAAAATTGGTGACGCATGGTATAATGTGGAGTAATGCAACAAGCCCACGCCGTATTTGGCGTGGGCTTGTTTATTACGCATTCAGCAGCTGCATGCAAGCATCCGCAGTATCTGCATGCAGGTATTCCGCCAATTTATCGGCAGTAACCCAACGATAACTCTCGATTTCACCCTCCCGGACATGCGGCGTTCCGCTGACCTGTCCTAAAAAGAAAACTACCTTTTTGCATACCGTTGGCGATATTGCGTATTCTATGACGGCAGATTTTTCAGTATCCAGCTGTGCCGTCAATCCGGTTTCCTCATATAACTCCCGCAGAGCTGTCTGTCTTTCGGTCTCACCAGCTTCCATGTGACCTTTTGGCAGACTCCAGCATTGGGAGAATTGCTCAAAAACCATCAAAAATTCTTTTCCTCGATCGGTCTCCCGGTATGGGAGCACGCCGCAGCTCTTCCGCAGCAAGGAAATGATATACGTATCGAAATACTGCTCCTGAAAGTGTACCGCCTCGGCTATCTGTCCCTGGTGAAAAAGCACACCCTCCGGCGCAACTACCAGTTTATCTTCACAATCATTTTTACGGCAAACCGCACCAACAACACGGCCAGTAAAGGAATCAAGGGGCTTATCAACACCTAAAATATATGCATCCTGCTCCTCGTCGTCACCAGCAAGTACACCGGAAACATAGCCATAGTTGACAGGGTAAACAATGCTGCCGTGAACATAGCCGATCGGTCTATCCACAACGACCTGGACGGTTTTTCCCAAGAAAGATTCAATGATCTGCCTTCTTCGATCGTTCACTCAATTTTCTCCCTTCTATGTCTGCTTTCAATGCCCGGTACATCTAAAAGAACGAACTCCACCATTTCTGGTGGAGTTCTTGTGTTTGCGTTACATGTTTTCATGGCTAGGGCAACTATCCTTTGCCGTTTAAAAACATGTCGGAGGCATGTTTTAGGCAAAGAAAAGCCCCCTACTTTCGTAGGAGGCTTCTTTGTGTTTGCGTTACCTATTTTCACGGCTAGGGCAATCTATCGTCCTGCCGCAGCAAGTGTCCGGTGGACACTTGCAGGCAGAAGTTCGGTACATAAAAAAGTAAGAACTCCACCATTTGGTGGAGTTCTTTGTGTTTGCGTTACCTATTTTCACGGCCAGTCACCCGGCAACTATCGTCGGCGTACATGTGCTTAACTTCTGTGTTCGGGATGGGAACAGGTGGACCCACATGACAATCAACACAAACTTTGGTGACCCATACCGGATT
>JAZQJO010000055.1:0-25821 GCA_045541695.1 Faecousia sp. | reverse complement strand
CATTGTCATGCTTCAGGTGCTGGAGACCAAAAAGGTCGGCGATCTGGATGTGGCAACCAAGGTTTCTGTTCAGCTTCAGCTCACCGATCCCGCCGCCAGAAGCCGGGACCGTGTGGTTAAGAAAAGCGAAAAAGACGGGCTGTACACAGCTTTGGATTTTGGCTGTGTTTGGCTGGAACGTGCTCTGGCAGGCAAATAATTTCCCAAGTAAGACGGAGGGCATTGTATGAAATCTTTCAAACGCATTGTCAGCCTTGTGCTGGCAATTTTTCTTTTTACAGGCGTTGCCGCCATGCCGGCAAAAGCCGCAAGTACAGCAAGAACGCTGAAAACCGGTATTGCCTTTGTCACCGCAAGCGCTTTGCGGCTGCGGTCCGCTCCTTCCACCTCGTCCCAGACGCTGGATTACGCCTACCAAAATGACGTGGTGGTGCTGCTGGAGAAGACCGGAAGCTGGTACAAAGTAAACTACAACCTGCAGACCGGGTATATGCACAGCGATTATCTGCGTGCCACCACCCGGGAAAACGCCGAACTGGGCTACGGCAAGGTTAATATCTCCGCCGTCAACGTCCGCAGTGGCCCCAGCACAAGTTATTCTATTCTTACACAGGCCCGCAGCGGCGATAACGCTTACATTATCGGCATCAACAATCAATGGTTTAAAGTCATCTACGGGCAGCGGATCGGCTACATCCGCAGCGATTATCTGGATCTGACAGAATTCCCCTATGAAAACCGGGCATCGAGCAAATCTCCCCTGTTTTTCCGGGGCGGTAAATCCACCGGCGTGACCCCAAGCGCTTCTGCCCTGAACGGCACGTCCGGCAGCGGCCTTGCTCAACAGATCATCGCCACTGCGAAAAAATACATTGGTGTTCCTTATGTCTGGGGTGGCTCCACGCCCAAGGGCTTTGACTGCTCCGGATATGTCCAATATGTGTTTGCCGCCCACGGCATCACCCTGCCCCGGACCAGCAAACAGCAATGGACGGTGGGTACATCTGTTTCCAAATCTGCGCTGCAGCCCGGCGATCTGGTGTTTTTCGTCACCGGAAGCAACGGCGTTTCTCATCTGGGCATTTATATCGGCAACGGGCAGTTTATCCACGCCTCTTCCAGTAAGGGCGTCATGATCTCGGCTCTGAGCAATTCCTACTGGGCAAGCGCTTACTACGGTGCAAAACGAATCTTATGATCATTTCTGCCGGCTGAAAAGCCGGCAGATTTTTCTTTTGAAAACGTGTTGATATCTGAAGCAAATCGGTATATAATGATAAGTACTACACATGGAAAGGACGTGCTGTATTATGGCAGGCCGTTACGGCGATGATACCTCCAAAAAAAGCAACATCACCAACATAATACTGATCGTAGTTGCGCTTTTGAGCATTGTTACGATCTTTGTTTTCACTTTTGCGACCATTTCGCTCCTGCAGGGCAATCCCAACGACCCCACCGTCAACATAGCCCAGACCCTGCCCTCTCAGGCAGCTCCCACCGACGGCACAGCCGCCACCGACACCAGCGTACCGCCTACTGAGCCGCCCGTCCCCCAGGAAGCGCTGGAGCTGATGGCAGATGCGGATTTCATTGCCGCCGGCTATGACTATGCAAAGGCTATCGCCATGCTGGAAGGCTCGCAGTACTATGCGCAAGTCCCTGCTATGGCGGAAAAAGTCGCATCCTACCGGGAGCTGGACAGCAAGCTGGTGGTCTATGACAAACCGGAAACCGTCACCCACGTTTTCTTCCACTCTCTCATTGTGGACACCGACCGTGCCTTTGACGGCGACAACGATTCCGGCGGTTACAACATGTATATGACCACCATCGATGAGTTCATCGCCATGATGGAGTCCATGTACGAAAAGGGCTTCGTTCTGGTTTCTCCCTATGATGTTGCCCACGAGGTCACAGATGAGACCGGCACCCACTTTGCCTACGGCGAGATTCGCTTGCCCGCCGGCAAGAAACCCTTCCTCATGAGTCAGGACGATCTGAATTACTACGGCTACATGGTCAGCGACGGCCACGGCAAGAACGAGATTCCCAAGTTTGTCAATGACAGCAACGACGGCTTCGCCCACAAGATCGTCATCGGTGAAGACGGCTACCCCAAGTGCGAGTATATGGATGCCGACGGCAATCTGCTGGTAGGCGATTATGACCTTGTTCCTGTTCTGGAAACCTTTATCCAGCAGCATCCCGACTTCTCCTACCACGGCGCCCGGGCTATGCTGGGTGTCACCGGTTATGAGGGTGTTCTTGGCTACCGCACAAAGCCCGGCTACAATGTCAATAACGGCGGCGTTATGAGCATGGAAGACTGGAACGCCGAAGTAGAAGCCGCCAAGGCTGTTGTCCAGTGCCTGAAGGATCACGGCTGGCTCATTGTCAGTCACTCCTACGGTCACCCCGCTTACGGCTCCATCGGTGCCGACCGTGTCCGTAGCGACTCACAAAAATGGGAAGAACGTGTGCAGTTCGTAGTGGGCGATACAGACATTATTTTGTACCCCTACGGCTCCGATATTGCCGGCGGTGAGCAATACACATTCAGCAACCGCAGCTTCGCCGCTCTGTACGAACACGGCTACCGCTACTTCTTCAATGTGGACAGCGCTGACTACTGGAATCAGCTGGGCAGCAATTATTTCCGTGGCGCACGCCGGAATCTGGACGGCGTCAGAATGTATTACGATCCCGATAAGCTGGACGATCTTTTCGATGTGGATGATGTCTTTGACAAGGCACGTCCCACGCCCGTCCCCAAGGGTTAACCAAAAAGCATATCCGACCAGCCTTGTGGCTGGTCGGATTTTTTGCACCTTTCTGCGCATACTAAAGCAAAAGAAAGGAAGGTGCCCACCTTGATGAGTCATAAGAAAGGCAAGCAAAGCTTCATACTGCCGCAAATGCCTGTTATCACCCATTGGGCCAGCGTAGCCGGAAAAAAAGAGTCGGAAGGTCCGCTGGGACATTGCTTTGATATCACCTCACAGGACACTTATTTCGGTCAAAAGACGTGGGAACAGGCGGAAAAGCAGATGCAGAAGCTGGCCCTGGAAACACTGCTGAAAAAAGCGTCGCTGAGCTATCGGCAGGTCGGCACAGTTTTTTCCGGCGATCTGCTGAATCAGTGTATCGGCTCCTCATTCACCCTGCGGAATATGAACATTCCCCATTTGGGGCTGTACGGCGCATGCTCAACCATGGCAGAAAGCCTGCTGCTTTCGTCCATGGCTGTGGGCGGCGGCTTTTTTGACAACGTGGTGGCCATGACCTCCTCCCATTTCGCCTCCTCTGAGCGGCAGTACCGCTTCCCTCTCGGCTACGGCGGGCAGCGTACGCCCACCGCCCAATGGACAGTCACAGGCTCAGGAGCTGCATTGGTATGCAGCACTGGCAAAGGTCCTGCCATCGAATGCTGCACCGTAGGCACGGTGACAGATCTGGGGATCAAGGATGCCAACAATATGGGCTGCGCCATGGCCCCCGCTGCCTACGCCACCATCCGGGCCCATTTTGAAGACATGAAGCGCAGCGCCGAGGATTTCGACCTGATCGTCACCGGCGATTTGGGGCAGCTTGGCAAGGATGTGCTTCTGGAGCTGGCCAAAAAAGACGGCGTTCCGCTGGCGGGAAAGCTGGTAGATTGCGGCACCATGGTCTTCGACTCTGAAAAGCAGGATACCCACGCCGGCGGCAGCGGCTGCGGCTGCAGCGCCATTACCCTTTGCTCTCAACTGCTGGATCAGCTGCATAGCGGCAAGCTGAAACGGATCCTGTTCTGCGGTACAGGTGCGCTGCTGTCCCCCACCTCCACCCAGCAAGGGCTGCCCATTCCAGGTGTGTGCCACGGCGTTTGTATTGTGGGAGGTAGAAATTGATATGGAATTTGTAAAAGCATTTCTGGTAGGCGGTGCGCTGTGCCTGATCGGCCAGATCCTTATTGACAAAACAAAGCTGACCCCCGCCAGAATCTTGGTAAGCTATGTGGTTATCGGCGTTTTTCTGGGAGCTGTCGGTATCTATAAGCCATTGGTGGATTTTGCCGGAGCTGGCGCAACCATTCCTTTGACCGGCTTTGGCAACACATTGGCCGCCGGCGTGCGGGAAGCGGTGGAAGAGGACGGTTTTCTGGGGATTTTCACCGGTGGGCTAAAGGCAGCCGCCGGTGGGATCGCCGCAGCCATTTTTTCCGGACTTCTGGCGAGCCTGATCTTCCGGGCCAAGGATAAAGCATGAAAATGGGGGCAAGCTAGTGTAGCGGCAAGCCGCAAAACAAATAACGGAGGATCCTGTGATGAATAACAAGAACCAGAACCAGAATCAGAATCAGAATCAGAATCAGAACCAGAACCAGAATCAGAATCAGAACCAGAGCAAGAACCAGAACAAGAACGAGCGCTGAACAAAAACAGGCACACCCTGCTGGGTGTGCCTGTTTTTCGTATTAAACACTTTCAAGCCGCTCCATGTGAAAGAAATACAGGTATTTCCCCTTGACGGGTTTGCTGTAGATCCGCGCCATGGCATCGGCATAGGTCTGTACCTGCAGCCGGTAGCGATCCACCGCTTCGTGAAGGGTCTTTTCCGTCACCCGGTCAGTTTTGAAATCCACAATGGTAATGCCGTCCGGCTCAATAAGAGCGCAGTCCACAACGCCCTGCAGCAACACCTTCTCGCCGGCAAGGCCGTCACCGTAGTGGGTGCCGTCGTCCAGAACGGAGAACTTAAATTCTCTTACCACATTGCCGCCCATGAGCCTGTGTCCCAAGGGGCTGCTGAAAAAAGCAGCAATGTCCTTGCTGTTTACAAGGGCCGCCTGCTCCTGTGTCAGCAGGCGCACGTCCACCAAGCGTTGGATTTCCCGGCTTATGGATACCTCATCGGCGCAGGCTTCATAGCGGATATGCTCCATCACGGCATGATAGGCGTTGCCGTAGTCTTTGCCGTCACGGCTCTGCTCCCGGAACGAGGCATTTCGCCATGTGCGCTGCGCTGTTTTGTTCAGCGCCGCATACTCGGCGCTCTCGGCATCCTTTTGCCGGCCCTTGCGCTGGGTGGCAGTTTGCTTAGAGGGCGCACCGGTGGCCTGGGCGTAGGGATAGCGGAAGCTGAGTCCATGCTGCAGCTTGTTTTGGGCATCTGCAGGCAGCTGCGCTGTTTCCTCCTGCTCCATTTCCCCTAATGTGCCCACCTGCGCAGTAACGACCTGCACCTTCCAGGGGATCTGGCTGACCGTTGTTTCTGCCGGGCGGCATCCCAAGTCGAACAGCGCACCGGATTCTGTCCGCCGCAAAGCAGTCAGCAGGACCCACTCGCCGGGACAAACCACGTTCTGGGTCAGCAGCCGGCTGTTTCCCGTGCCCATGCGCAGGGCGATATCCAACACGTCCTTTTCTAAATTATCGGAAGCATAGGTCATGATCAGGCGGTCTCTGGCTCTGGTCAGCGCCACATACAGCACCCGCAGTTCCTCGGACAGGCTGTCTGCTGTGATCTCGGCTGCAATGGCCCGCTTGGCAACCGTGGGATAACGCACCCGGTTTTTCCGGTCCACCGCCGAAAGCCCCAGACCCAGATTCTGATGACTCAAAACCTGCCCACGGGTGCTCTCCCGGTTAAACTCCCGGGAAAGGCCGCAAACAAACACCACCGGAAATTCCAGGCCCTTGGATTTGTGGATGCTCATGATGGTCACTGCGCCGGCAGTTCCCTGCTCTCCTGCAGCAACCAGGCCTTTGCCTTCCATAGCTTGCAAATGCTCCAGAAAATGCTCCAGATCCCGCTGGCCGCCGTTTTCATAGTCGGATGCCAGCTGGTAAAAGATCTGCAGATTCCGCTTCCGGGTCTCTCCGCCGGGCATGGCGGCATACAGGCTATCCATGCGGGTCAAGGTAAAGACCGTCTCCAAAAGCTGAGACAGGGTCATCATCCGTTTTTCCCGGCGAAGCTTCCTGAGAACATCCAGAAATGCTTTGCTTTTCTCGCTGTCGTCTGCTGCGAGGGCATCATAAATGCTGCCTTTGCGCCTTTTGCCACGAAACGCCGCCAGATCATTCGCTGTAAAGCCGAACACCGGACTTGCCAGCGCCGCCAGCAGAGGAATATCCTGCCGGGGATTGCTGACGGTCTGCAAAATCGCACGCAAGGTGGCGACCTCCTGTGTCTGCAGCAGGTCTTCACCGCCGCCGGTGGCGCAGCGAATACCTTTCCCCTCCAGCGCAAGGCGGAAATGCTGCCCCATTGATCCGGGAGAACGCAGCAAGATGGCAATGTCCTCCGCCTTGATGGGTCGCAGCCCATTTTCGTAGCGAATCATGTGCTTTCCATCCAGAAGCTGCTCGATCCGCTGCGCTACAAAGGCAGCTTCCTCATCGTAAGTACTTTCCTGTACATCCACGGCGTACAGCTCCACTTCCGGCTCACCCAGAGGCGCATGAAAAGCACCTTCCACCAAGCTTTCCGCTTCGCCGTACTCCAAGCCGCCCACCTTTTCCGACATGCAGCAATCAAACACGTCATTGACAGCGCTGAGTACCGCACCGCCGGAGCGGAAATTCTTACTGAGCAGCACCTTTCTCCCCTGCCCGGGCTTTGCCTCATCCGCAGGAACATACTGCTCATACTTTTTCAAAAAGATATCCGGGTCTGCCAGGCGGAACTGATAGATGGACTGTTTCACATCGCCCACCATAAAACAGTTCTGTTTCTGCTGGGTCAGCGCCATGAAGATGGCATCCTGCACCGCATTGGAGTCCTGATACTCGTCTACCATGACCTCACGGAAACGGCTGCCGATCTCCCGGGCTGCGGCGGTCTGCCCTGCCCGGCTGCTGCCCAGCAGCAGATCCAGCATCCGATGCTCCAGATCGCCGAAGTCCATAATGTGGCGGCTTCTTTTTGCCCGGTCATATTCCTTGCCGAACTGCTTGACCGTATCCACGATTCCCTGCACAGCCGGGTAGGCCTCCGCCATATCCGCAAGCATTTGTCCGCTGCCGTCTTTGAAGCTGCGCAGACGCTTTTCAAGGCCCTTTTTGCAAGCATTGCGAACTGCCTTCATGGTTTCCTGCAGCTGCAGATCAGTACACTTTTTTGAGAATGTCAACCGGCCAAAATCCACATTTTGCCCCGCAATGATCTCGTCCCAGCTTTCGCTCCTGCGAAGCTGCCGCAGCTGCACCGCCGTATCGGCAAACAGCGTAGCCGGCTTTTCCATGCCCTCTGCCACCGCTGCCTTTTGGGCGCAGCTTTCTATGGCTTCGATCTGCAGATCCAAAAAATCAAACAGTTCATTGACTAATTTTTCGCCCCACACCGTCTGGGAGACGTCCCGAACATCGGACACATCCGATTTTTGCAGGCAATCATTCAGCCATTTCTCCGGATCCAGATGGCACCGGGCGCTGTCGTAGACCTTCAGCAGGATCTCCGGCACCAATCTGTCGTCACGGCCGAGACCCTGGGAATCCACAAACGCTCGGAAACCGGGATTCGTGTCCGCAGTATCGTACGCATTTTCCAGCAGTCGGTCCATGCACTCCTGCCGCAGCTGCACACATTCGTTTTCTTCCGCCACCCGGAAATCCGCCGCAATATCCAGCTGATAAGCATACTGCCGCAAAATATCGGCGCAGAAGGAATGAACGGTGGAGATGTTCGTCAGATAAAGCCGCTGCATTTGCTGTTGCAGATGCCGGTTTTCCGGCTCCTGGGCGATCCGCTCCGTCAGCTTGGCGGCGATTTTTCCCCGAAGCTCTGCTGCAGCGGCTTTCGTATAGGTAATGATCAAAAACTCGTCAAGATTTGCAGGGGCAACCGGGTCGGTCAGATAGCTGAGCAGACGGTCTACCAGCACCTTGGTCTTTCCCGAGCCGGCGGCGGCGGATACCAGCAGCCTTCCGCCACGGTCCGTTACTGCCTGCTTTTGTTGATCTGTCAAATCCTCAAACATCGCCGCCCACCTCCTTTTCGATCTCCTCCCAGAAGCTCTGGGCTGTCATTGCTTTATAATTCCTGCGTCCGGTGACGGTCTTCTGGTGGCATACCGCAGCGTAAGGGCAGAAGGTGCAGGCATTGTGGCTTGTTCCTCTGGTGTAGGGGTTGGGCTCTACACAGCCGGAGGCGATCTCGTCCACCATGGCGCTCAGCACCCGCATCATGTATTCTTCCAGCTGATGCAGCTGTTTTCTGTCTGCCAGATCACCGGAAAGGGTGCCGTCCTTTTTTCTGGTGCAGCAAAGTCTTGTAATCTGCTCACCGGGCTCCATGGCCTGCAGCACTTTTTCGTCGTTCAGCAGCAAACCCCGGCGCTTCCACTCTTTCTGCCGCAGCAGCCGGGCCTCTTCGTCTGAGAGCTTACCGTCCGTGCTGACCACAGGCACTCTTGCGGGGAAATACTGCACACCTGCGGCGACACTGTTTTCACCAACCACTTCTTCGCCACCTTTTTCCAGAGCGAACAAATAAAGCAGCATCTGCAATCCCACGCCGTTGAACACGTCGCAGTAATCAAAATCCTTTTTGCCGGTCTTATAGTCCACCACACGGAAGAAACTGCCGTCTTCCGTTTTCCAGGTGTCCACCCGGTCCACAAAGCCCCGCAGCGCAGCTTCCATTTTCCCGCCGGGGATCTGGATAGCAGGAAGCTTGCCGTTGTCACCGAAAGCAACCTCAAAATCCTCCGGCTGGAAGCCGGACTGCTGCATTTCTTCCCACAGCTCCTGTACCACCATTTCCAGCTCCTGCAAATTTCTGCGGAACAGGTAGCCCATGCGCTCCGAGGTCAGCTGGCTGAAATTCTCGGCAGTGTATGCATCGGAATGTTCCCTTGCGATCTGCAGCGTCTGCTCCAGGGTCACCTTTTGGAAGCCGCCCAGAGCCTTGATCTGCCGGGTCGTTTCCTCCAAAACCGCATGGACGTACGTGCCGAACTCTGCCGGGTCTACGGAAGCTTCCTTGCGCTCCTTGGCCCGCAGGCCATACCGGAGGAAATAAGACATGCGGCACTCTGCCTGCCGGTCTACCTGAGATGCGGAAAGCAGTAGCTTTTCGCCGTACAGCGCAGCCACATTTTCCGGGCAGACACTGCCCAGCGCATAAGAAAGCTTTTCTTTTGTGTCCTGATACCAGTCATCCAGCCCCAGCTGCCGGGCGATCTTTTCTTCGTCACAGCCGGCAAGATACATACCTGCCTCCCTGGGGTCTGACAAAGCAGCACCCAATGTGGGCGCAAGCTTTTCCTCGCCGCCTGCCATTTTGGCGATACGGCTGTATAGATAAGAGGGCTGTCCGCCGGGGTAGGACACCCAAACCGCCTGTGTTGCGCCGCAGAACATGCCGTAAATCTCCGCAAATTCTGCCTGGATGCCCTCCATTGCGCCGCCTGTCAGCGGCACGCCCAAACGGCGCAGCTCGGTACGTTCCTGATCGGTCAGCACGCCGGTAGCGCCGCCGTAGCCGGGCAGGCTTCCTTCCACCGCACCCAGCACGAATAAGTATTTTTCCTCCTGGCAGCGCATAGCACTCACCGGGCCTGCCATAACAGAATCCAGCACCGGCGGGATCGTTCCCACATCGTACTGGCTCAAAAGCAGGGTAAACAGTCGCAAGAAGCTTTCGCCGTCCCAAGCCGTCTGGCCCAGCACATCATACATCTGCTCCAAAGCGTTCAGCAGGATCTCCCAAAGCTGATTGAGGATCTGGGCGGTGCGGTTATCTCCCGCTCTGTCCAGTTCGCCCGCCAGCTGGGAAAGCCGCTGCGCCAGAGAGATCTCCTCCAAAAAGGCGCACAAAGCGTCCGTCTGCTCAGCCAGATTTGTGGCATTGCGCAGACCCTCGCTGAGCCGGAACAGCGGCTCAAGGGCCAGCGTTCTGGCTTCATTCAGCTGTGCCAGCCGTGCCTGGGTTTTTTCCGTCCAGCTTTCGCCCATGCCCTCGGGATGGGCCTCCCACGGCTCCTGCCAGCGTTTGCCGCAGATGCCCCAAATCACCGCATAGTTTTCCACCCTATCGCACATATCCGGCGATAAGGGAGAAAGCACAGAACGCAGATAGCGCAAAACATCCCGCTGCTCAAAGCCATTCAGGGCAGCATTCAGCGCAGACAGCACCGTTGCCACTACGCTTTTGCTGAGGATATCCTCCGTGCCGCTGAAATACACGGGAATGCCGCAGCGCCGGAACACAAGGCGCATCACGCCCCGATACGTTGCCATATCCGGGCAAACGATGCTGATGTCACGGTAGCGGCAGCCGCTGCGTACCAGCTCCAGAATGCGCTCCGCTGTTGCGTTTACCTCCTGCCACACCGATTCCGCTACACCGGCATGGATGCATTTTCCCGATTCGGCAGTCGCTTCCGCCCGTCCCTGGAACAGCTTTTCCCATGCACCGGGCAAAGCGCCGGCACGTCCGGGCAAAACCTCAACCTTAACCTCTGCGCCTACTTTTTGGGCGCACCGGATCAGCTGGGCTGCGGTTTCGCCTGCTTTTTCGAAGGCCAGCGCATTGGTGCTTGCCCCATCGCAGTTAATGCCCACCGTTACGCAGGGCGAATTCTGGATCAAATGCTCCAAAATCGCCAGATTCTGCCGGGTAAAATCCGGGAAACCGTCTATGTAAAACACATGATTTTGGGCAAAATCCGAGTCCTCCAGCTGCTCCAGAAGCCAATTCATCTGATCTCTGGGGTCTCGCTTGCCTTGCTGGCAAAGACCGTCATAGGCCTCCAGCAGCAGGGAAAGTTCCTCTAATTTCTGGGCAAGGCTTCCCTCCGTCTGTCTGGACGCAAGCAGCAGATCGCCGGGTGTGATGCAGCAGCGCTTGAATTCGTCCACCGCATCCACCAGTTCCTTCAAAAATTCCGGTTTGGTCTCCACAGATGCATAAGCTTTCAGACGGCTGTGGAGCTGCCGTGCGGCAGCTGCCATGGCCACCACTCTGCCGCCGCCATCCATGCAATCTTCAGCGCCACGGCCTACATACTCCGACACCCGGCGCACCAGACGGGTAAAGGACAGCACCTCCGCAAAACGGCTGGCAGTATCCCCTGCGGCAGCGCAAAGTCTGCGCTCCGTGTCGTGGCTGATCAGTTCGGGGACCATCAAGATTCGTCCGCCCTGCCGGGATTCCACGTCCGCAGCGATCCGGCGCAGTATTTCATCTCTCGTTGCCATCCAATCCTTGCTCAGCAGCAATCGCAGCATATACTCACCGCCTTTCTCTCTTTTGTTACATCATACCACACAATCAGTCCAATTAACAGGGCAAATTACGTTCCAAAAAAGAAATTTTCGATCTTTCCCAGCCAATCCAGGAAGAAAAAGCGGATCTCATAGCCGCTATTTTGGCGCAAAGTGCCGGTAAGGCCATCTGAAAAACCGGCGCCTGCCGCAGTATCTTCAAAATCTTCGCTGGTGGCACTCAGGCACAGCGACGGAAACACCACGCACCACCAGTTTTTCCCCTCGCCGCTGCCTACGGTGATCCGCAGGGCTTCGTACACGCCCGCCGGCAGCGAAAAGGTTTCATAATCCCGCTTATCAAACGCTTCCTGCTGCAAGCTTACCGTTGCGCTGGCTGCCGATCCCGCCTGCGCCAGCACATCGCCCGCTATCTTCTGCAGCTCCTGCAAATGGCTCTTCAGCCATGTCTTTGCCTGCCCGGCCGTAGCGGCATCCATGTTTTCCTGCAGATATACCGTCACAGCATCCCGGACCTTCAGCTTCAGGCTTTGATCCTCTGCCGAATCGGAATTTGCTACCACGTGCAAGCGGATCACATTTTCATTTAACGCCTGGCGGTCCGCAAAAAGCGTACCGCACCATGCCAGAGCGCCCAGTAAAATACATGTACCGATCACCTTTAACAGTTTTCTCATAAAAACACCGTCCATACTGAAATTACTTCCAGTATGGACGGATTTTTCCAAGGATATACAGTTATACCGGTTTTGCGATAAAGACTTGCGGATAATTGTCCTTGAGCATGTTGCACACCACAGCGGCATACTCAAAGCTGGGCATAATGGCAAATACAGCCGAGCCGGAGCCGGTCATCTGATAACCCACAGCGCCGTAGGAATTGAAAATGGATTTAATATAGTTCAGCTCCAGATGTTCTGCCGTCACCAGCGGGTCAAACACATTGTGCAGCTGCTGGGCGACCTTACCCAGATCGCCGGCAAGGAGCGCACTTTCCATGGCCTGATGGTCGGGGCGTTTGCCGATCACCGTTTCATCGATCTTTTGATACAGCTCCGGCGTGGAAGCGGAAAAATCCGGCTTGCACACCACAAAGAAGCAATCCGGCAGGTCTGCAAGTTTGCGCAACCGCTCACCTCTGCCCTCTGCCATAGCAGTGCCGCAGATGGTACAAAACGGCACATCGCTTCCCACCTGTGCGCCCAGTTCCGCCAAAGCAAGCAAAGAAAGCGGCTCACCGTAGTGGCGGTTCAGCGCCCGCAAAACAGCTGCCGCATCAGCGCTGCCGCCGCCCAGGCCTGCCTGGCTGGGAATTCGCTTTGTAATGCGGATCTCCAGACCGTTGGGGTCTATTTCCATAGCGTCCAGATATACCTTTGCTGCCTTCCACGCCAGATTGCGCTCGTCGGCAGGAACGTCTTCTTTGTCGCATTTCAGACGCCAGGGCTTCCCTGTACCCACATCGATCTCAATATCGTCCCGGATGGAAATTGTCTGCATAATGCTTTTGATATCATGGTAACCATCATCTCGCTTGCCCAGAACATCCAATGTCAGATTCACCTTGGCAAACGCGCCCTCATACAAAGTGGTCATTACTTACCTCCGCTTGTGTTTTTTTCATTATAACCCACTCCAATCATTTTTGCAATCGCTTAGGAATAATTCCTGCAGAAACGGGGATTCTATGGATAGCCAAAAATAACAAACGGAGGTAAACACATGAATACACTGGCTTTGATCCTTTCCATTATCGGCTGTCTTAACTGGGGGCTTGTGGGCATTTTCCAGTTTGATCTGGTGGCATGGCTCTTCGGTGGGCAAACCGCTATCGTCAGCCGCATCGTCTACACAATCGTAGGTCTGGCAGGTCTTTGGTGCGTTTCTCTGCTGTTTCGCAGAGGCAGGCAGAAAATTGACGCAGAATAAAAATAAGCGGCAGCACTTTTTGTGCTGCCGCCTGTTTTTTGATTAAGAAGCTGCTTTCACACGAACGATACATTCGTAAGTGTTGCCTTCATATGTAGCGCTGACCTTAATGCCGGTGGATTCGCTCACAGCTGCGCCGGTGATCTTGTTGCCATCGATGGTAACGATGCCGTCCTTGGAGGCGGTCCATGTTACGCTCAGCACCTGATCAGCCTCGCCCTCTGCGCCGGACTTCACCAGCCGTAGATTGAAGCTCTCGCCCACAGTGATGGTAACATCCTCGCTGGGCAGGATCTTAATGGAGGGATCGCCAGTGGGCGGCACAACAGACCTGCCGCAGCGGACGATGCAGCTGACTGTCTGGCCGTTATACTGGGCATGGACCTTGGTCTCACCGGGGGCTACCGCAGTCACGACACCCTTTTCAATGGTGCAGATACTGGGATCATCGCTGGTCCAGGTAATCTCTTCTGCGCTGACAGTGCCATTGTAGAGATTCCATTTTTCGCCGTATTTACTAAGGGAGAAGTCTTCACGGTTAAGCTTCAGCTCAAAGGCGGGCTCCGGAGGCTGGGTGGGATCGTCGGGCTGTTCGCCGCCGCCCACGATCACAGAGCACTCTGCCACAATGGCACCGCACTTGGCGGTAACAGTGGTACGGCCCACACCGACGGCTGTTACAACGCCTTCCTGAGAAACGGTGGCAACTGCTGCATCTGCGCTGGACCACTCGATCTTATCGGTGGTGTTTGCAGGCTCCTGCTTGGTCACGGAAACAGTCCATGTGTCGCCCACATTTTCCAATGTGACTACGGGCAGGATCGCAAGCTCGGTACAGGGAACTTCCGGCTGGCCCAGCTGGGTGCTTTGGGTGGATTGTGTCTGGCCGGGCTTGGTGTTTTCATTGGGCACAGTGGTGGGGCCGATGACCCGCACCGCAATATAGATCACAACGGCAATGATCGCCAGCAGCAGCAAAATAACCACAACGATCAGTGCACGGTTTGCAGGCTCTTCCTGGCTGTCCCGTCTTCTGGGATTCTGGCGCTCCTGAGAGGGACGTCTTTGGGGCGCAGCGCTCTTACCGTTGCGCTTACGCACATTGGATTTGGAGAAGCGGCCTCCCTTAACATATGCATACGCCGTGGTGTTTTCGCCGTCCGGCTGCGCTGCACCTGCGGCAGTCTGCGCAGAAGAAGCCTTTGCGCTTCCGCAAATGGGACATTGAGCAGCGGTTTCCGGGAACGCAGTTCCGCAAACATCACAAATCACTTTACTCATAATACGTACCTCCGATCCGACACAGCACAGCTGTGTCAATTTTTTGTTATTATAGCATACCCCCACGATTTATGCAAGTACGCAAATTCCCTGTTACGCCCCGCCGCTCCGAAATTCTTCTGTTTTCGCTCTTTTTCGCCCTTTAATTCCGTGGAAAATCGCCGGAAATGTAGTTGCTTTTTTACTTATTTTATTTTATCATATATCCAGTATGAATTATCGAAGGAGGCGATGAATTTGTCAGAGCCGAAACTGATCGCTCCCCTGCTGGAAGGCTATACCATGGGTAGTCCCATCAGCCAGCGCCGGGGCGTGTGCTGCTGCCCTGCAATCGATGCCACATCGCAGCAGAAATACATAGTTAAGATCATCTCCATTCCCGCTTCCCAAACCCAGCTGGATGCTCTGCTGCTCACCGGTGCATATCCGGACAACGATGCAGCCCTGGCATATTTTAAGGATCTGGCAGACGATACCGTCCGGGAAGCCCAGACCCTGCAGCGACTTGCCAAACTGGAAGGTTTTTGCGCATACGATGCCTGGCAGGTGGAGCCTATGGACGATGGCGTTGGCTACAACGTCTATCTCAAGGGCGAATACCGCACAACGCTGAAGCGTTATCTCAGCCAAAACACCATGACCCATCTGGCCGCTGTGAATCTGGGTCTGGATCTTTGCTCCGCCCTAAGCGCCTGCCGCCGAAGCGGATATCTGTACGTAAACACCCAGCCCTCCAACATCATGATCGGCGATGACCGGGAATACCGTTTGGGCGATCTGGGTTTTGTTTCTCTGTCCTCGCTGCAGTATGCTTCCCTGCCGGAGCAATACCGCAGCTGCTACACCGCACCGGAAGTCAATGATGCCTACGCCGCACTGAACACCACCATGGATATTTATGCCGTGGGTCTTGTTATGTACCAGGTCTATAACAACGGCCGGCTGCCCTTTGACGGCAGCGCACCCTCCGAGCCGCTGCCGCCGCCTCCCTACGCCGATTACGAAATGGCCGAGATCATTTTGAAGGCATGCGCTCCCGATCCAGCACACCGGTGGGAAGATCCTGCCCAGATGGGTCAGGCTCTGGTAAGTTATATGCAGCGCAACAGCGTCAATGACACGCCCATCATTCCTCCGGTGGCAGACCTTTCTGAAGAGCCGGAAGCAGAAGCATTGGAGATTTCTGCTGAAGCCGAAGGCATTGCCGTACCGTCTGATCTTCCTCCGGACGAAACCGCTCCCACAGAAGAGCTTGCCGCAGAAATGGACGATGCTGCGCTGTCCGATGAAACTTCCGAAATGCTGGCCCAGGCCGACGAGTTGATCGCCCATGAGCTTCCTCAGCCTGTGGTTGCCCCCGAGCCCATTGACGTTCCCATCCCCGAGCCTATCCGTCCGGAGCCGGAAGCGGAGGAAACAGAAGAAGCTGCCCCAGCGGCTGTGGCCGTACTGACGGAAGATGAGCCGCAGCAAGATGGCAACGAAACCGCCACGGAAGCGGAGGAATCGCCAGAACCGGACGAAGAGGAAGAAGAACTTTCTCCGAAAAAGAATCACACAAAGCTTTTGATCATACTGGCATCTGTCCTGTCAGCCGTTTTGCTGCTGCTTGGCGGATACCTGTTCTACACCCAGTACTATCTGCAATCTGTGGACGGCATCTCCCTGCGCGCCACCCAAAATCAGCTTACTGTGCTGCTGGATACCGATATCGACAACAGCCTGCTGACCGTCTACTGCACCGATACCTACAGCAACAAACGCCAGGCGACTGTTGAGAATAATGCCGCTCATTTTACCGATCTGCGGCCGGACACCAACTACAAGATCACCGTGGAGATCAGCGGTTTCCACAAGCTGACCGGTGTCACCACCGGCTCTCATACCACCGCCGCTCAAACCCTGATCACCAGCTTCACCGCCGTCACCGGCGCAGAAAACGGCTCTGTGATTTTGAACTTTGCCGTTCAAGGCCCCGAAAGCTCCGCATGGCGTGTTCGCTACAGCGCTGCGGGTGAAGCGGAAAAGACGGTGGACTTTACCGGCCATCTGGTAACTGTGACCGGCTTGACCATCGGTAAGGAATACACCTTCCGGCTGGAGCCCGCCTCCACGCTGTATATGGAAGGCGCTGTGACCCTTAAGTATACCGCTACCAATATTGTCTACGCCCAGGAGCTGACCCCGCTTGGCTTCCGGGACGGCAAACTGACCGTCACCTGGAAAGCGCCGGACGGCATTTCCGTAAACAGCTGGACGGCCCGCTGCTACAACGACGCAGGTTTCGACAAAACCGTGACCGTAACCGATACTGCCGCCTCGTTTGAGGGTCTGGATGCCACATCCGCCTACACCATTGAGGTCAAAGCAGAAGGCATGACCGTTGGCAGCATCACCTACGTTTATGCAAACTCCGTCACCGTTACAGACATCCAGGCAGACAGCACCGATTTGAAGCAGCTGCTCCTCAGCTGGAACTATGAGGGCAAAGCCCCCACCGGCGGCTGGCTTGTTCTGTACCGTGTGGACGGCGGCGAGCAAAATGTTGTCCAATGCGCAAACGGTGAAACCAGCGCTGTAATCGCTCCGCTGATCCCCGGCGCACATTATGACATCACCATTCAGCCTGCCGACGGCGGAACGGTCTTCGGCGGCGCTTACGAATATGATACCTCTGCTGCGCCGCTGTTTTCCGGTTATTGGGTGACTTACGAGCATATGGAGTTTTCCATGTGCCGCCGCCCGGCCCAGGCAAACTGGAACCGCAACAATGTAAAAGCTGAAGATTACACCACTACCTTCCAGGCAGGTCAAGTGGCCGGATTTGTGGTTCGCCTGCGGCATCAATACACTACCTCCAACGACAAGATCGAGATCCTGTTTGTGATCCGTAATGCGGAAAACATCCCCGTCAGTTTCAGCACCGTCACCAGGACCTGGACGAATATGTGGTACCAGGGCTACGGTACGCTGGACGTTCCCGCCCTACCGGAGGAAGCCGGAAGCTACACCATGGAGATCTATTATAACGGTGCTTCCGTAACCACCCAATCCTTTACCATCGCATGACCAAAAGAGCCAACCGCCACTCCGGCGGCTGGCTCTTTTCCTGCTTTTTGGCATTTTTCATAAACATTTGTCCTTCTGCTACGGGTAAATCGGATATTTTTCTGCGTTTTTTATCTTGCAATCTTACACATACCGTGGTACAATAAGGGAAACTATTAAAACGAGGCTTAATTATGACTACTTTCGCAGCACAGTTTTCTTTTGGCTACTATTACTTTTTTATGACAAAAAGGTAATAGCGATTTGTGCTGCAGAAAACTTTCTTAGCTGAATTCTTATTCAATGCGCTGCACAGTTTCGCATCTGTGCGGCGCTTTTATTTTAGGAGTTGATCGTATGAAAACCGGTATTTTGGGATTGGGTCTGATCGGAGGCTCTCTGGCAAGAGCATACGCCCTGGAAGGACACGAGGTATTCGCTATTGACACCAACGAGAAAGTGCTCTCTGCCGCCATTCTGGCCGGTGCGGTAGATGCTCCGCTGACAGAAGAAACCATTGCAAAATGCGATGTGATCCTGCTTTCCGTATATCCCGATGCCTCCGCCAGCTGGCTGGAAAACCATGCCCATCTGATCCCCAAGACCACGCTGGTCATTGATTGCTGCGGCATCAAGCGGGAGATCTGCAAGCGGTGCTTCCCTCTGGCGGAAAAATACGGCTTCACCTTTATCGGCGGACATCCCATGGCTGGCTCCCATTTTTCCGGCTTCAAATACAGCCGGGCGAATTTGTTCCAGGGTCAGCCTATGGTACTTGTCCCCTCCCGGTTTGATGATCCGGAGCTGATCCGTTGGGCAAAGCGTGCCCTTGTTCCCTGCCACTTCGGCATATTCTCCGTTTGTACCGCTGAGGAGCATGACCGGCTCATCGCTTTTACCTCCCAAATGCCCCACGTGCTGAGCAATGCCTACATCAAATCCCCCACCGCATTGGGTCACAAAGGCTTCTCCGCCGGCAGCTATAAGGACCTGACCCGTGTTGCATGGCTGAATCCTCCCATGTGGGCAGAGCTGTGCATGGAAAACCGGGATCGGATGCTTTATGAGCTGGATACATACATCGAAAACTTGACAGCTTACCGCAAAGCTTTGCAGGAGCAGGATACCCAGACCCTTATCAAGCTGCTGGAAGAAGGCCGTGACCGCAAGGAAGCGGTAGACAGCGAGGATGCCGACTAAATCTACTTAAAGAAGGTCACAAAATGGACATTACCATTCATCCCCAGAAGCTGCAAGGCGGCATAACGGTGATCCCCTCAAAGTCCCAGGCCCACCGGATGCTGATCTGCAGCGCATTTGCTGACAAGCCCACAAAGCTTATTTGCCCCGAAACAAATCTGGATATGGAAGCCACCGCAGATTGCCTGCGGGCGCTGGGCGCAGATATTCAGCGGTGCCCTGAGGGATTCTTGGTAACGCCCAAAGCTGACGTGCCGAAAACCGCTACCCTGAATTGCCGGGAAAGCGGTTCGACTCTGCGCTTCATGCTCCCCGTAGCCGGTGCGCTGGGTGTGGATGCCACATTCTGTCTGGAAGGACGGCTGGCACAACGACCTCTTTCTCCCCTGTGGGAAGAGATGGAGCGTATGGGCTGCACCCTTTCCCGCCCCACCCAGGATACCGTCCGCTGCTGTGGACAGCTGAAGCCGGGCGCATACTGCATTGACGGCGGCGTTTCCAGCCAATTTATCACAGGTCTTCTGCTGGCCCTCCCTCTTTTAGAGGGCGAGAGCAGCCTTCAGCTCACCGGCAAGATAGAATCCAAGCCCTACATCGAGATCACGAAATCAACCCTTAAGCTTTTCGGCTGCGATCCCGACCACCCGGGCAAACATAAATTCCGCTCACCCGGCACAGTTACCATTGAGGGTGACTGGAGCAACGGTGCATTTTTCCTTGCCGCACAGGCCATGGGAAGTCCGCTGGACATTCTGGGGCTTGACCCGGACTCTCCCCAGGGCGACCGGGCAGCGGCGCAGCTGATCCCGCTGCTGTCAAAGCAATGGGCTGAGATTTCCGCCGGGGACATTCCCGACCTGGTTCCTGTTTTGTCTGTGGTTGCTGCAACGTGCCATGGCTGCAGATTCACAAACATTCAGCGGCTTCGCCTGAAAGAATCTGACCGGGTGGCAAGCGTCATCGCAATGCTCCGGGCGCTGGACGGCAACGCCGAAGATACGGGCGACACACTGATCGTCCACGGCGGCAGCCTTTCCGGCGGCACGGTAGATGCCTGCAACGACCACCGTATTGCCATGTCCGCCGCCATCGCCGCCACCTGCGCCGCCGCAGATGTAACCATTCTGGGCGCAGAGGCCGTTAACAAATCTTATCCCCGATTTTGGGAGGAATACTCCCGGTTAGGAGGAAACTATGAGCTCAACTTACGGTGAAAACCTGAAACTGTCCATCTTTGGACAGTCCCACGGCGCCGGGATCGGCATGACTCTGGACGGAATTCCTGCCGGTCTGCGCGTAGATACCGAAGCGCTGCAACAGTTTTTGAATCGCCGCGCGCCGGGTCAGAACGATTGGTCTACTCCCCGCAAGGAAGCGGACAGTCCGGAGATTCTTTCCGGCATTCTGGATGGCTTCACCTGCGGCGCACCCATCGCTACGCTGATCCGCAATACAAACACCCGCTCCGGTGACTATGCTAATTTGAAGGATTGCCCACGACCCGGTCATGCTGATTACACCGCCCAGATCAAGTATGGTGGCTTCCAGGATGCAGCCGGCGGCGGTCACTTCTCCGGCCGCTTGACCGCTCCCATATGTATCGCAGGCGGACTGTGCAAGCAATGGCTGGAGGAAATGGGTATACAGATCGCCGCCCATATCGTTCAGATCGGTGCTGTTACCGCCCCCCGCTTTGATGCCACCGCTCCGCAGCTGAGCAAAGTCGGCGCCATCTTCCCCACCCTTTCCGGCGCAGACGCCGAGAAAATGCAGGATGCCATTGCCCAGGCCCGGGCGAAGGGTGACAGCGTAGGCGGCAAAATTGAATGCGCCATTACAGGGCTTCCCGCCGGCATCGGCGAGCCTATGTTCGGCGGTGTGGAAAGCCGCATTGCCCAGATCGTTTACGGCATCCCTGCCATCAAGGCTGTGGAGTTCGGCGACGGCGCAGCTCTGGCGGGCATGCAGGGCAGCGAAAGCAACGACAGCTTCACCGTATGTGGCAGCGAGGTTAAAACCGCCACAAACCACTGCGGCGGCATTCTGGGCGGCATTACAAACGGCATGCCGGTTATCTTCACCGCCACTGTTAAGCCTACACCGTCCATCGCAACGGCTCAGAGCAGCATTTCTCTGAGCAAGGGAGAGAGTGCAACGCTTCAGGTTACAGGCCGCCACGATCCCTGTATCGTTCCCAGGGCTGTGCCGGTAATCGAAGCTGCCGCAGCCATTGCCATTTTTGATATGATTCTGGGCAACACTCAGACAAGCAGGAGGAAATAATTATGGATTTGAAAGAACTTCGCGGCCAGATCGACCGTATTGACGACCAAATAATCCAGCTTTTTAAAGAGCGTATGGATATTTCTGCAGGCATTGCAGAGTACAAAAAGGCAAACAAGATGCCCATCTTTGTGCCTGCCCGTGAGCGGGACAAGCTCAGCGACATCGCCCAGAAGGCAGGCCCCGATATGGCCAACTACGCCCGTGTACTCTACTCCCTGCTTTTCGAGCTCAGCCGCAGCTACCAAAGCAAGCAAAACCGCACCTCTCCCCACTTGACCCAGCGGATCGGCGAAGCGCTGGCCCACACACCCATGATGCTGCCCCAATCCCCGCTGGTGGCTTGCCAGGGCGTGGAAGGTGCTTATTCCCAGATCGCCTGTGAAAAAATCTTCAAAAGCCCCATCATCAAATACCATCTGGATTTTGACGGTGTTTTCGAGTCCATTGAGCAAGGCAAGTGCCAGTATGGCATCCTGCCCATCGAAAACTCCACTGCCGGCTCTGTCCGCAAGGTCTATGACCTGATGGTCCACCACAATTTCTCCATTGTCCGGACTTTCCGGCTGAAGGTGGAACACAACCTGCTGGCAAATCCCGGCACGACCCTCAGAGGCATCAAAGAAGTCATTTCCCATGAGCAGGCCATCAGCCAATGCGGCAATTTCCTCGCAACCCTGCCCGGTGTAAAGGTGACCGCCGTAAAAAACACCGCCGTTGCTGCTGAGATGGTTGCCAATTCCGGCCGTACCGACATTGCTGCGCTGTGCAGCCGCAGCTGTGCCTCTTTGTACGATCTGGAAACCCTGGCAAGCTCTGTGCAGGATCAGGACAACAACTACACCCGCTTTATCTGCATCAGCAAGGATCTTGAGATCTACCCCGGCTCCGACAAGACCACCATCATGATGATCCTGGATCACCGTCCCGGCGCACTCTACCGTGTTCTTTCCCGTTTGTATGCCCTGGGCATCAACTTGACGAAGCTGGAATCCCGTCCTCTGCCCAACCGGGAATTCGAATTCATGTTCTATCTGGATCTGGATGTGTCGGTTTACTCGGAAGAATTCGGTCAACTGATCGGCTCTTTGGGTGAGCTGGTAGAGGAATTCAAATATCTTGGCAGTTACTGCGAGGTCGTATAATGCAATTTGGATTACTTGGCAAAAAGCTTGGTCATAGCTACTCGCCACAGATCCACGCTCATCTGGGTGAATACCCTTATGACCTTTTCGAAAAGTCACCGGAAGAGCTGGATGACTTTCTGATAAATGGCGATTTTGACGGTTTGAATGTCACGATCCCCTACAAAAAAACGGTCATTCCCTACTGTGAGTCTCTCTCTCCCATCGCTCGCCGGCTTGGCGCTGTCAACACCTTGATTCGCCGCAATGACGGCAAGCTGGTAGGCCACAACACCGACTATTTCGGCTTCAAGACCATGCTGCGCAAGTCAGGCGTTTCTGTAGAAAACCGAAGTGTCGTTGTGCTGGGTGCAGGCGGTGCTGCCAACACCGTGGTGGCCGTACTGGAAGAAATGGGTGCCATCATTCATGTGGTGACCCACAAGGAAAATACACCCAAAACCCTGTCCCGTTACCCTGACACCGTCCTGCTGGTCAACGCCACACCGGTTGGCATGTACCCAAACAACGGCGAAACACCTGTTGACCTCAGCTATTTCCCAAAGCTGGAGGGCGTGCTTGATTTGATCTACAATCCCGCGCGCACCCGTCTGCTGCTGGATGCAGAAGCGCGTGGTCTGGTGGCGGTCAACGGTCTGGAAATGCTGGTGGCGCAGGCAAAGGAAAGCGCAGAATGGTTTATCCACCGTGCGATTCCTGATGCCGAGATCGACAGGATCTATATCGAGCTGCGCAACCAAATGGAAAATGTGATTCTGATCGGTATGCCCGGCAGCGGCAAGACCACCATCGGTGCAAAGATCGCCGAAGCCTCCGGACGGCAGCATATCGACGCAGATGCTTATCTTGTGGAAAAAGTCGGTCGCCCCATTGCTGACATCTTCGCACAGGACGGTGAGGCGGGCTTCCGCCGATTGGAAACCGAGGTGCTACAGGAGCTGGGCAAGCGGTCCGGGCTTGTGATCTCTACAGGAGGCGGCTGTGTTACCAGACCGGAAAACTATGATTTGCTGCATCAAAACGGCATTATTTTCCGCATTAACCGTGCGTTGGATGAGCTGCCTATCGATGGCCGTCCATTGATGCAAAGCACTGCAAAGGCCGATATGTTCCGTGTGCGTGACCCGCTTTATAATCAATTCGCCGATCACCAGGTCAGCAACAACTCGACTCCCGAAGCCGCAGCGGCTGAAATACTGCATTTACTGGAGGAATAACTATGAAAATCCTTGTTATCAACGGTCCCAATATCAACATGGTAGGCATTCGTGAGCCGTCCATCTACGGCAGCGCAACATATGCTGATCTTCTGGAGCTGATCCGCAGGACCGGCGAGGAAGAACAGCTGGAAGTCGAGCATTTCCAATCCAACTATGAAGGCGCTATCGTGGAAAAGATACAGCAGGCGCTCGGCAAGTTTGATGGCATCGTCATCAATGCTGCGGCCTACACCCACACCTCCGTCGCCATTCTGGATGCTCTGAAGGCTGTATCCATTCCCGCTGTGGAAGTGCACATCTCCAAAGTCAGCGAACGGGAATCTTTCCGTCAGCTTTCCTTCCCCGGAATGTATTGCGAAAAATGCATTGCCGGTCTGCACTTTGAAGGCTACCGTCAGGCGATCCTTTACCTGAAGGAAAAGTACGGCAAATAAATAGAAAAAGCAAAACCGGCTGTTGCAATGCAACAGCTGGTTTTTTGTTTGGTCTTTTAAATTACACCAGCTCGATGACAGCCATCTCAGCAGCGTCGCCGCGGCGAGCGCCGGTACGGGTCACACGAGTGTAGCCACCGTTACGCTCAGCGTACTTGGGAGCGAGCTCCTTGAACAGCTTGTTGGCAACATCTTCCTTGGTGATGAAAGCCAGAGCCTTACGGTAAGCGGCCAGGTTGCCCTTCTTGCCCAGGGTGATCATCTTCTCAACCACAGGCTGAACTTCCTTGGCGCGGTAGAAGGTAGTCTCGATCTTGCCGTTTTCCAGCAGATCGGTTACCTGCTGACGCAGCAGAGCTTTTCTCTGGGTGCTGGTCTTGCCCAGTTTACGAGTTCCGAACATGAACGTTTCCTCCTTTTTAAAAGGTTACATTAGTTGTTACTGCCAGAATCTTCGCTGGCAAGGGACAGGCCCATCATTTCCAGCTTCTTCTGCACCTCGTCCAGAGACTTCTTGCCCATGTTGCGGACCTTCATCATATCCTCGCCGGTCTTGCTGATCAGATCAGCAACGGTGTTGATATTGGCACGCTTCAGGCAGTTAAAGCTCCGAACAGACAAATCCAGCTCATCGATGGTCATTGCCAGCTTGGCATCGGGACGATCAGAAGTTTTTTCCACCACAGTAGAGCCGGTGTTCAGGTTGTCAGACAACGTGGTGAACACAGTCAGGTGGTCAGACAGGATCTTGGCGCCAAGAGAAACAGCGTCCTTCGCAGAGATGGTGGAGTTGGTCCACACCTCAAGAGTCAGTTTGTCAAAATCGGTCTTATCTCCGACACGGGTGGGCTCCACCGCATAATTCACCTTAGTAACAGGAGAATAGATGGAGTCGATGGGGATCACACCGATCACGGTCTGCGCTGTCTTGTTGCGGTCAGCGGAAACATAGCCGCGACCCTGAGACAGAGTGATCTCCATATTAAATGTTGCATCCTCGCCCAGTGTGCAAATGTGCAGATCCGGGTTTAGGATCTCGATTTCGCCGTCCGTCTTGATATCGCCTGCAGTGACCTCGCAAGGACCGACAGCATCGATATAAACGGTCTTGATGCCCTGGCAATGAAGCTTGACGATCATCCGCTTCACATTCAGAACGATCTCGGTAACATCTTCCTTAACACCGGGGATCGTAGAAAACTCATGCAGCACACCGGCAATCTTAATGGAAGTTGCTGCGTATCCAGGCAGGCTGGACAGCAGGATCCGGCGCAGGGAGTTACCCAGCGTCATGCCATAGCCGCGCTCCAGAGGTTCTACCACGTACTTGCCGTAGGAAATATCCTCAACAGAATCCAGGCAAGTGATACGAGGCTTTTCAATTTCTACCATAAATCAATAACCCTCCTTCTCAAGTGTGGGGTAGAATGCCCCACCTAACAGATAAGCGTACAAACAGGGGGTCTATTACTTAGAATACAACTCGACGATCAGGTGCACGGCGATGTCGAAGTCGATATCGGCCTGAGTCGGCATAGCAACGACCTTACCCTGGAGGGTATTCTTATCACGATCCAGCCACTTGGGAGCAGCAACAAAGGTGTCAGCTTCCTTCAGAGCCTTGAAGAAGGCATTGGATGCGCTCTTCTCGCAAACTGCGATCACATCATTTGCCTTGATCAGGTAGCTGGGGATGTTAACACGGTTGCCGTTAACGGTAAAGTGGCCGTGGTTGACCAGCTGATGAGCCTGACGACGGGAGTTGGCAAAGCCCAGACGGTAAACAACGTTGTCCAGACGGCGCTCCACCAGGCTCAGCAGAACTTCGCCGGTATTGCCTTCAGCGCGGGCAGCCTTCTCGTAGTAATTACGGAACTGCTTTTCCTGAATGCCGTAGACAAACTTAACCTTCTGCTTTTCGGTGAGCTGAGTAGCATACTCAGACTTTTTTGCTCTTCTCTGTCCGCCGGGATTCTTGTTGGAAGTCTTGGAATAACCCATAGCGGCAGGAGAAACGCCCAGCGTTCTGCAACGCTTCAGCACGGGCTGCATATTCTTAGCCATA
>JAZQJO010000054.1:0-4575 GCA_045541695.1 Faecousia sp. | reverse complement strand
GAAGATTTTTTCGGAGGTAGTGTATATGTGTAACAATAACGGTTTCTGCGGCGGTAATATTTGCTGGATCATCATCCTGATCCTCCTGTTCTGCAATTGCGGCGGCAATATGCTGGGCGGCAACGGCTGCGGCAACAACTGTGGCTGCGACAATAACTGCGGCTGCTGCTAAATAACAAAAGGGTGCCCCTCGGGCACCCTTATTTTAATCTTCGATCCGGTACAGCCGCTTGGCGTTTTCCGTGGTGATGCGGATGATCTCCTCCACATCCATGCCTCTGATCTGCGCCAGCTTTTCCGCCATCTTAGGAAGATAGCCGGGATGGTTGCGCTTACCGCGGTAGGGCTCCGGCGCCATGAAGGGACAGTCGGTTTCCAGCACGATCCGGTCCAGGGGAATCGATGCTGCCGTTTCCACCGCCTTGCGTGCATTTTTGAAGGTCAGCACACCGGTAAAGCCGATATACCAGCCCATATTCACCAGCTGCCGTGCCATTTCCGCAGAGCCGGAATAGCAATGGAACACGCCCTTTACCTTGGGGAATTCCTTAACGATGGTCATGCCGTCATCGTGGGCATTCCGCTCATGGATGATCACCGGCATATCCAGCTCCTGGGCAAGCTGCATCTGCATCCGGAACGCCTGCTTCTGAATCTCCCGGGGGATGGTCTCATAATAATAGTCCAGGCCGATCTCGCCGATAGCTTTTACTTTGGGGTGCTTGCACATCTGCCGGTAGGCTTCCAGCACCTCTTCGTTCACCTCGTCGGCAGTATCGGGATGGGTGCCTACGGAGCAGTAGATCCAGGGGTAGCTCTCTGCCAGGGCAATGCAGTCGTGAGAGCTTTCCAGGCTGCAGCCTGCATTCAGCACCAGGCCGACGCCGGCATCCTTGAAGGTTTCCAACAGTTCGGCTCTGTCCTCATCAAAAGCCGGGTCATTCAAATGGGCATGGGTATCAAATAACATGGTCTTCCTCCTCTATGACTGCCACCAGGCAGCCCTCCAGCTCCCGGACTCTGGGGTCTGAGAGCGTAAATTCCGTATGGTTGGGATAGCCGGTCAGGCCTTTGCCGCTGAGCTTTACCTGGGCTTCCTTCAGCACCCAAAAGGTGAGCAGCGCTTTCCTCTGATCTGCCGCTGCATCATATTGCTGCCGTTCCATGGGGGACAATATCTTATCGGCCAGCCGCAGGTTGATTCTCCGGTCTGCTTCTTCCGCATCGATGCCCACTTTCTTGCGGGACAGGGCGCAGAACACATGACCCTTACTATGGGAAATGGAAAAATGCCAGGGAGAATCCGCAAAATAGGGTTTTCCTCGCTCTTCCACCAAAATTGGGGGCATCGGGCCGCCTGCATACCGCCGGTACATATCCTCAAGAAGGCGTCTTCCTTCCAGGTGGCCGTTTCCTTCCGAAATTTGCCGTCCTTCCAGATACACAGGTGCTCCCCCCTTCCGTCTTTTTAGTATACCCTTTGGCCAAGCGATTGTCAACGAAGCATATCCGGGGGAAAACCTCCATAGACTTTCAAAAAGCAAGGAGGATGCCTATGGACGATCATTTGCAGCTGCCCCACAAGCTGACCCTGAACCAGCGGGAGGACTTGACCCTTACCGGTGTGACGGAAGTGGTCAGCTTTGACGATACCGCCGTCATTTTAAAAACCCATTTGGGAACGCTGAACGTTTTGGGGGACAATTTGGTGCTGAAGACCCTTTCCGTGGAAGGCGGACAGGTCAGCGTCAGCGGCCACATCTGCTCCATGGTTTACGAAGAGCCAAGGCCCGAAGGCTTCTTCCGCAGGCTGCTGGGATGAGCAGCTTTCTGCATTTATGGCGAGGGCTGCTGCTGGGGAGCGGGTTGGGCCTGCTTTACGGGTTTTTGCGCCCCTTTCGGCCCCGCTGGCTGGGGGATCTGCTGTTTGTCGTTTCCTTCTTTTGGGCCTGGATCTATCTGATGTTTGGATTTTGCGGCGGCGATCTGCGGATGGGCTACACCCTGGCGTTGCTTGGGGGGATCTTTCTTTGGGAGTGCACCTTCGGCCGTTTTCTGCGTCCTCTTTTTTCCTCTTTTTGGAAAGGTTTTGCCAGGTTTTTCTCATTCCTTTGGCAGCCTTTTAAAAATATTTTGAAAAAAGTAGGGAATTTGATAAATTTTCTCTTTGCAAGGAGCAAAAAATGGGTTACAATAAAGTGTAATCAACATCCGTCAAAGAAGACGAAGAACCGGAGGCATCCCAATGGCAAATCCCCCTCTCTTTCAGCGGATCCGGCTGGTTTACCGCCGCAGCCCCTTGCTTTTGAAGGTGCTGGTGCTGGTCACCATTCTGGCCTCCGCCGCCGCGCTGCTGGCTCTGCGCGGTCTTATGCTGGGATATCAGCAGCAGCGACAGGCCCTTCAAACGCAGGCGCTTCAGCTGCAGCAGGAAAACGCCGAACTGACGGAACACATTGCCGAGCTGGGAACCGAAGACAGCATCCGCCGCATCGCCATGGAGGAGCTGGGTCTGATGGATCCCAACGGGCAGTTTTTCAATCCCGGTGAATAAGCCAATTTTTAATGGAGGAAATAGCATAAACATGGAGTTAACCGTTGGAGCCGTATTAGAGGGCAAGGTAAAAACAATCACCAATTTCGGCGCATTTGTTGCTCTGGAGGACAACAAAACCGGCATGGTACATATTTCTGAGGTGGCCAATACCTACGTCAGCGATATCCGCCAGCATCTGACCGAAGGTCAGGAAGTCAAAGTCATGGTCATCGGCCTGGATGGGGGCAAGATCAATCTGTCCATCAAGCGCCTGGAGGCCAAACCCCAGCGGGAAAACGCTCCCAGACAGGGCGGCAATAATTTCCGGGGTTCTGCACCCCGTCGTGAGAACAATGCCCCTTCCCAGAATCGGCCCACCCGTTCCGCTCCCACCCCTCCTCCCGCTCCCAAGACTGCGGACCAGCTGTTTGAAGAGCGCTTGAAGCAGTTCATGAGCGAATCTGACAGCAAGATTTCTTCCATCCGTCAGTATTCCGACCATCGGACTAAGAGCCGCAGAAGATAAGCTTTCCTCTGTCATTGCCCTTCGGTAATACCAAAGGGCAGTGGCAGTGACTTTATTAAGAGGTATCCCTATGTCAACTGTTGTGATCACCGGAGGCAGCCGGGGAATCGGTGCCGCGGCCGTGAAGCTCTTTGCCGAAAAAGGCCACCGGGTCTTTTTCCTTTACGAAAAAGAGCACGAAGCCGCAAAAGAAGTAGCGGAGGCTACCGGTGCCACCGCCATCTGCTGCGATGTGGCAGATGAGAAGGCTGTGGCCGCTGCCTTTGCTCAAATCAGCTCCGTGGATATTCTGATCTGCAACGCCGGCATCGTCCATGTGGGCCTTATGAGCCAAATGACGGAAAGCCATTGGGATCGGATCTTTGATGTGAATGTGAAAGGCATTTTCCACTGTGTCAAAGAAGCCATGCCCGCGTTTTTGCGCACCCACAGCGGCTGCATCATTACCGTCAGCTCCATGTGGGGCCAGGTGGGCGCTTCCTGCGAAGCTGCCTACTCCGCCACCAAGGGTGCTGTGATCGCCCTGACCAAAGCCCTGGCACAGGAGCTGGGACCCAGTGGTATCCGGGTCAACTGTGTTGCGCCCGGCGTGATCCAGACGGATATGTGCGCCGATGTGGCCCCGGAGATTATGGACGAACTGCGGGAACAGACCCCTGTGGGTCGTTTGGGTGATCCTGTGGATGTGGCAAAGGCCATGCTCTACCTTTCCGAAGCAGATTTTGTAACCGGACAAGTACTGCCCGTAAACGGCGGTTTTATTATTTAAAAAATACTTATTTGGAGGACATACCTATGAAAATTGCACTTGGCTGTGACCACGGCGCTCTGGCTCTGAAGGAAGAACTGATCCCCCACCTGGAAAAGATGGGCTATGAAGTCAAGGACTTCGGCACCTACACCTACGCCAGCTGCGACTACCCCGATTTCGCAGGTTACGCTGCTCAGGCTGTTGCTTCCGGCGAATGCGAAAAGGGCATCGTGATGTGTACCACCGGTATCGGCGTTTCCATCACTGCCAATAAGGTCAAGGGCATCCGCTGCGCTCTGCTTAGCGATGTGATGTCCGCCCGTATGACCCGTGAGCACAACGACACCAACATGATGGCCATCGGCGCCGCTGTTGTTGGCAAGATGCTGGCTTTCGAGATCATCGACACCTGGCTGGGCACCGAGTTCTCCCACGATGAGCGCCATCAGCGCCGCATCGACAAGATAATGGCTTACGAAGGCTAATATTTTAATAGCACCCATAAGACAGCTAACATGCACAGCAGTTCCTCTGCTGTGCATGTTCTTGTATCTGCGCCCCACTTATGATAGGATAACATTAGGTTGACGGCGAGTGCCCCAGGGCAGTTTCTCTTGCCGCGTTGCGGCAATTCACCTTCTCGCCGCTGACAATACGTCACGAACTGCATCGGTCAAACAGCATCCTTTAGACCCCTCGACCGGTCGCTAGCTTCCGCTCGGCGTATGAAATTCGGCGGCGAGTCGCCGCTGACAGTTTCGT
>JAZQJO010000053.1:0-3692 GCA_045541695.1 Faecousia sp. | reverse complement strand
TTTCAGAATGTTTATGCCTATCTAACTCCCGGGGGATACTTTGTTTTTGACCTTCTCAATGAAAACGAAGTGTCTGACAGCGAACCCTTTGACATGGACTTTACGGACACCATTCGGGTGTGGTTTCAGATGACCCGCCCCGGAGAGAAAAAAGTGAATCTGAAAATCAAGGTCTATGAGCATGGAGAGCTAGCCTTTGAGGAGAACATCCGGGAGACCATCCATGACCCGGAAGCCATTTGTAGTCTCTTGAAAACCTGCGGCTTTGAAGAGATTACCTGCCGGGACCGGCTTCTGCCGGAGAATAACCACGGCACGACTTATTTTGTGATTGCGAGGAAACCAATATGATTCGAAAAGCAAATATTAAAGACTTGCCTGTGCTGACAGAACTGGCTCTGGAACTGTGGCACGAACACGCAGCAGATAAAATGTATTATGATTTGGGCAGAATCATGACCTCCGGAGAGAGCATTTTCTTTTTGGCTTATGAAGAGGAGAAGGCTGTGGGATTTGCCCAGTGCCAGCTCCGCCACGATTATGTGGAAGGGACGGAAACTTCTCCAGTGGGTTACCTGGAAGGTATCTATGTGAAGGAAGCCTCCCGCAAGCATGGATTTGCCAGCCGGTTGATGAAAGCCTGTGAGGATTGGGCAAGAGCGGAAGGTTGTATGGAGTTTGCCAGTGACTGCGAAATTGACAACACAGAAAGTCTGGAATTCCATCTGAAATTGGGATTCAAAGAGGCGAGCCGTATCATCTGCTTTGCCAAAAATCTCTAAGGAGAATCCATATGATTATTTTGATTGCCGGTGCATCCCACACGGGAAAGACCGCCCTGGCCCAGCGCCTTTTGGAAAAATACCGGTATCCATACCTCAGCATTGACCACTTAAAAATGGGTCTGATCCGCAGCGGCAATACGGCGCTTACTCCCATGGACGATGAGGAACTGACAGCCTATTTATGGCCGATTGTTGCGCAGATGATCAAAACTGCCATTGAAAATCAGCAGAATCTGATTGTGGAAGGCTGCTATATACCCTTTGACTGGAAAAAGAGCTTTGCAGAAGATTATCTGCAGCAAATTCGTTACCTGTGCCTTGTCTTCTCAAAGGCCTATATTCAAAACTGTTTTTCGGATATTCAAAAGTACGGCAGCGTGATTGAAAAACGGCTGGATGATTCCGGCCTGACAAAAGAGAATTTGATTCGTGAAAACGAAGAGAATCTTGCTATGTGCCGACTGCATGGCTGTCCTTACGCACTGATCCATGATCGTTATGATTTGGACAGTATTTTAGAAAGCTATGAAAAAACGGGTGCTGTGTAGCACCCGTTTTTTATTTGCAGTAGATGGTAATGGCATCCTTTGCGAATGCGCCGGTACCTTCGCCGCCTGCTTTGTCGATGTTGTCCTTCATTTCGCCGGGAGCGGCATACATGTGCCCCAGGCCGAAGAGAATCTGCTTGGTGCAGGTGTAGTAGTTATCGGTGATAAAGCGTTGCAGCTTTAAAACCAGCGCCTGGGCTTCCGGCGCAGCAGGGGAAAGGTGGCGGATTTCCCCAAACTCCCGGAAGATATCCATCAGCCTGTCGCCGGTGGCCTGCATGTCCTTTCCGGCTGTTTTGGTTTCATATTCCTTATAAGCTTCGGTCTTGCCCCATTTTTCCTTGGCTTCCTGTGCGTAGCGGTCGATTTTTTCGGTATTGAAAGAAGAAAAGTCCATAGATATCACTCCTGTTTTTTGTATTTCGCGGGCGTGGGAAATGAGCGTTTCTAGATGCTGTTTTTGCAGTTCCAGCAGTTCAATTTGCTGCTGCAAAGCCTCCATAGGATCGAATCCGGGACTATCTAGAATTGTACGGATCTCCTTCAGCGGAAACTGTAATTCCTTCAGAAGCATGATGGCATGAAGTCTTTGCAGGGAAATATCATCATAAAGCCGGTATCCGGCTTCCGTGATTCTGGCAGGCTTCAGCAATCCAATCTCGTCGTAATGGTGCAGCGTCCGGACACTGACACCGGTGAGCTTGCTTACTTGCTTTACGGTTTTCAAATTCATCCCTCCCGTTAAGTGCATTATAAACCATGACGTAACGTGAGAGTCAAGAGAAATTTACTGCAAATTTTGATTTTTATGGTATAATGAAGAAAAAGGCAAACAGGAGGCAGTTTTATGCAATACCGTCAGGATAAATACGGCAACGAACTTTCCATTCTCGGCTTCGGCTGCATGCGCTTTCAGCGGAAAATGGGCAGCATCGACTATGAAAAGGCGGAGCGGCAGATCATGCTGGCCATCGAAGGGGGCGTCAATTACTTTGACACCGCCTATATCTACCCCGGCAGCGAGGCATTGCTGGGTGAGGTTTTGGAGAAAAACGGAGTCCGTGACAAGGTATATATTGCCACGAAGCTTCCTCACTATCTCATTAAGAGCCGTAAGGAGATGGACAAGCTCTTTGATGAGGAGCTGCGCCGCCTTCGCACCGACCATGTGGACTATTACTTAATGCACATGCTGACGGATGCACCTACCTGGGAGCGGATGAAAGCTTTGGGCATTCATGAATGGCTGCAGGAGAAGAAAGCCTCCGGTGCCATCTGTCAGGTGGGCTTCTCCTATCACGGCAATTCCGATATGTTCTGTAAGCTGGTGGATGCCTATGACTGGGACTTCTGCCAGATCCAGTATAACTACATGGACGAGCATTCCCAGGCAGGCCGCAAAGGCCTTCGCCATGCGAACGCAAAGGGCATTCCTGTGATTATCATGGAGCCCCTCCGGGGCGGCAAGCTGGTGAATATGCTGCCGCCGGAAGCCCATAAAATCTTCGCTGACCAGATGCCCTACCGTACACCCGCGCAATGGGCCTTCCGCTGGCTGTGGAATCAGCCGGAAGTGACGGTGGTTCTCAGCGGCATGAATACCGACGAAATGGTCATGGACAATCTGCAGACTGCTTCCGATGTGAGAATCGGCGAAATGGGAGAGGCAGAGGAAGCAATGCTCCAAGAGGTTGTCAAGGCCATCAACTCCAAAATGAAGGTTGGCTGCACCGGCTGCGGCTACTGCACACCCTGCCCCATGGGCGTGGATATCCCCGGCACCTTCGCGGCCTACAACCGGGTCTTTTCGGAAAGTAAGTTTTATGGCCTGAAGGAATACTTCATGTGTACCGCCTTCCGGAAAAACGCAACCGGTGCTTCCAACTGCATCGGCTGCGGTAAATGCGAAAAGCATTGTCCCCAGGGTCTGCCCATCCGCCAGCATTTGCGGGATGCCCAAAAGGAACTGGAGATCCCCTTGTACCGAATCGCGAAAAAGGCTGCCCGTTGGTTTGTGAAGCTGTGATTACCAAAGGAAATCGATAGACTAACTTGAACTTGGTGGCCAGTGGCCGCTGACAATTTCGTGACTGATGAGTGAGCGGATAAGGAAGACCATTGGGTGTCACCCGATTCGCCCGCTATCATCCGCACGGCGTATGGAATTCGACGAATTTGAATCTGCCCAACAGTATTGCACTGCAACAAAGCCTTCTCCTTGAGGAGAAGGTGGCCCGGCATAAGCCGGGTCGGATGAGGTGTAAGAGAGTGAATTTTACACCTCATCAGTCACCTGTGGTGAAGTCGGAGGCCAAGCGGTCTTAGGAAGACAAGACTCACTGACAACTCCTTGGGTCTC
>JAZQJO010000052.1:0-46875 GCA_045541695.1 Faecousia sp. | reverse complement strand
GGAAACTTCCATGATGGAAGTGGCGATATACTTAGCGGCAGAAGCGAAACCGGGGCAGTGGTCAGTGCCGGCCAGGTCATTGTCGATAGTCTTGGGTACGCCCATAACACGGCACTCATAACCAACCTTGTTCATATATTTGGAGATCTTATTGCAGGTGTCCATGGAGTCGTTGCCACCGTTATAGAAGAAGTAGCGGACATTGTACTTCTTGAAGATCTCCAGGATCTTCTTGTAGTCAGTATCATCCACGTCGGGATCTGCGATCTTATAGCGGCAGGAGCCCAGAGCGGAAGAGGGGGTGTGGAGCATGTTGGCAAGCTCTGCGGGATCTTCCTCGTCCATGATCATCAGCTGGTCGTTCAGAACGCCCACGATGCCATGAAATGCGCCGTAGACCTTGGTGATGTTGGGATTTTCAAGGCCGGTCTTGATCACGCCGTAAGCAGAGCAGTTGATGACGGAAGAAGGACCGCCGGACTGACCGATGATCAAAGAACCGACCAAAGCTTTTTCAGACATATTTTAGTACCTCCATGCAGAAAAAAGTTATAGATTTTCTCAAGATTTGCATTGCAAAGCTGATTAAAGAAATTATAACACGTCAGTAAGAAAATAGCAAATATTTTTATTGAAATGAAGAAACAATTATGCTATGATATTAAAGATTAAAAAGCAGTAGTATTTTCTGCGCAAAAAGAAAGGATCGATTCACTATGGCACTTGTCACAACAACCGAAATGTTTAAGAAGGCTTACGACGGCGGTTACGCCATCGGCGCATTCAACGTTAACAATATGGAGATCGTTCAGGCGATCACTGAGGCTTGCAAGGAAGAGAAATCTCCCGTTATCCTGCAGGTTTCCAAGGGCGCCCGGGCTTACGCCAACCACACCTATCTGGTGAAGCTGGTGGAAGCTGCTGTTATCGAATGCCCTGAGATCCCCGTTGCTCTGCACCTGGACCACGGCGACAGCTTCGAGACCTGCAAGAGCTGCATCGACGGCGGCTTTACCTCCGTTATGATCGACGCTTCCAGCAAGCCTTTTGCTGAAAATATCGAGATCACCAAGCGTGTTGTTGAGTATGCTCATGATCACGGCGTTGTGGTCGAAGCTGAGCTGGGCAGCTTGGCCGGTATTGAAGATGAGGTCAATGTTTCCGCAGAGGCCGCTTCCTACACTCGTCCCGAAGAGGTGGAAGAGTTCGTCACCAAGACCGGCTGCGATTCTCTGGCCATCGCCATCGGTACTTCCCACGGCGCTTACAAGTTTAAGCCCGAGCAGTGCACCCTGAACGAGCAGGGCATTCTGGTTCCTCCCGCACTGCGTTTCGACGTTCTGGAAGAGGTTACCCGCCGTCTGCCCGGTTTCCCCATCGTTCTGCACGGTTCTTCTTCTGTTCCTCAGGACTATGTTGCCATGGTCAATGCCAACGGCGGCAAGATGCCCAATGCCATCGGCGTGCCCGAGGAGCAGCTGCGTAAGGCAGCGCAGCTGTCTGTGTGCAAGATCAACATCGACTCCGACCTGCGTCTTGCTATGACCGGCACAATCCGTAAGTTCTTTAACGATGAACCCAGCAAGTTCGACCCCCGTGAGTACCTGAAGCCCGCCCGTGCCAACATCAAGGAGCTGGTCCGCCACAAGCTGATCAACGTTCTGGGCTGCGCAGGCAAGGCTTGATTGCTTACACCGAAAATTGCTCTGTCGCTGCGGATAGCGGCGGCAGAGCGGTAAGCCCCGGCAAGAGGACACGCAATGAATAAAAGGATTCTATGTTTGCTGCTTTGCGCGGCAATCATGATGGCTGTTTTTTCCGGCTGCAGACCATCCGATGACTTACTGGCCAGCACTTCCGGCTCTACAGAAGTAAGTACCGAAGGCGTCACGGAACATCCGGAGGATAACACGGAAGAAACCACTCAAACGGAGCCGCCTGTAACGGAGCCTCCAGTAACAGAGCCTCCAGTAACAGAGCCGCCTGCAACAGAGCCGCCTGTAACGGAGCCGCCTGTAACGGAGCCTCCAGTAACAGAGCCTCCTGCAACGGAACCGCCTGTGACAGAGCCGGAGCCCGAACCGGAGACTTACTTTACGGTAGGCTACGGCAGGGTGAATATTACACCCACGAAGCCGGTATATCTGGGCGGCTTGGGAAGCGAGGATCCGCCCCGGATCTCAACTGAAATCAAAAATCAGCTTTATGCTACCTGCATTGCCTATACAGACAAGGCGGGCAATACGGTTTTGATGTACCATCTGGATTTGCTGAACGCATACGATTACATCGTGGCCCAGCGCCCCAATATTTCTAAAGCTACCGGCGTTCCTAAAGGGAATATTATTATTGCGTCCACCCATAACCATTCCGGCGTCAGCTTTACCATTGCAAGCCCTGACAGCTACTTGGGTGAGTACAAAACAATGCTTTGCGCAGCATTGTTAGACGCAGCCAAGGCGGCTCTGGAAGATAGAAAGCCCGCTGAAATGTACATAACCACTACAAATCCCGTGAATTTGAATTTTGTGCGGCATTATGTTTATGCCGACGGCACGATTAACGGCTACTACGGAAGCACTTCGTCGGTGGGGCATGCTGTGCCGGTGGATAACCAGATGCAGTTGATCAAATTTGTCCGTGAAGGCGGAAAAGACGTCGTTCTGATGAACTGGCAGGGTCATCCCAGAGGGCATAGCCAGTATCGCTATGCTGTCTTGTCCGATGTGGATGTGATTCGGCAAAAGATCGAAAAAGAGCTGGACTGCCAGTTTGCTTTCTTCCTGGGCGCGTCCGGAAATGTGAACAATTCCAGCGCCATACCCAGCGAAAAACGCACAAAAGACTATGTGGAACACGGCAATGCTCTGGCGGCGGAAGCCATTGCGGCAGCCGTGAACTTTAAAAAAGCGGAAACCGGTATCCTGAAAATCGATTCTCAGTATGTAAAAGTAACGAGAAAGGAAACGGATAACAATTTCTCTGAATATATCGAGGTTTCGGTGTTTGGTTTTGGCGATATTGGCTTCGTCATTGCCGGTTATGAGATGTTCTGCGAAAACGGTATGGATATTAAAAATGCATCGCCGTTTAAAATGACGTTTGTGGTAACCTGCGCAAACGGAGACCATAAGTATATGCCTTCGTATGCTACTTTTGAATACAGCAGCTACGAAGGGGACGCAACCCGGTATGCCCGGGGAACAGCAGAGAAACTGGCAAACAAATATATTTCAATGCTGAAAAGTATCAAAAAGTCCTGATAACCAAAAAGGAGGGAATCATATGAAGAAAAAGCTGCTGTGCCTGCTGCTGTGTGTAGTTACGATGACGGCAGTCTTCGCCGGTTGTGCAACCACTGAATCTACCGAAGTCAGCGGTTTGAAAGTCGGCTACGGCAGAGTAGATGTGACGCCTACAAGCTCTGTGCCGCTGGGCGGTATGGGCTATGACCGGATCACAGCCGATGTCAAGGATCCGCTTTATGTGACCTGCATTGCATTTACCGATGAGAATAACAACACCGCATTGATCTATCACATGGATATTCTCAATACCTGGCCCAGCCTTTATGAGTTTATTCCCACCATTGCCGAGCGCACACAGGTGCCGGCAGACAACATCGTTCTTTCTGCTACCCATAATCATTCCGCTCCCAGCATGGAAAGCAAATCCACGCTGTATATGGATGAGTATCGGGTACTGTTTAAGAAGGCCCTGATCGATTCTGCCATGCAGGCTCTGGAGGACAGAGCGGCTGCAGAAATGTACATCACCTCCTGCAATCCCGAGAATCTGACCTTTGTCCGGCATTATGTCCGGCAAAACGGCACTGTTCACGGTGAGGGCGGCAATGCCAGCGAGGCCCATCTGTATGTCGGCCACACTGTAGAAGCAGATAACGATCTGCAGATGATCAAATTCACCCGTAAGGACAAGAAGGACGTGCTGCTTGTGAACTGGCAGGGCCATCCCCGTGCCCACGGTGAAGATGACAGAGCCAACGGCATCTTTGCCGTGCGCAGCGACGTGGATGTGCTGCGCAAGCGTTTGGAAGCAGACATGGATTGCCAGTTTGCCTTCTTCCTGGGCGCTTCCGGTAATATGAACAACAGCAGCCAAATCCCGTCAGAGCAGCGAACAAAGAATTATATTGAGCATTACAATGTGCTGGCAGATGAAGCGTTGGAAGCCGCAAAGAACTTCACCAAGGTACAGACCGGCGCCGTAAAAGTCATTACCAGCTATTCTCTGCAGGCCCGTACAGACGGCAAAACCAGCGAGATCCCTATGACTGTTTTTTCCATCGGCGAGGTGGCATTCCTGTCTGCCGGCTATGAGATGTTCTGCGAAAGCGGCATGGAGCTGAAAGATGCATCCTCCTTTAAGATGACCTTTATCGTGACCTGCTCCAACGGTGACTTTAAGTATATGCCTACGCTGGCAACTTATAAATATACTGCGTATGAAACCGGCACCGCCACACGGCATGTCAAAGGCACTGCCGAAAAACTGGTGGAAAAGTATAAAACCATGCTCAATCAGCTGAGTGCTGAGTAAATAGTTCAAGAAAAATATTATAATAGGAGGAACACATTATGATGAAAAAGCTGTTATGTTTGCTGCTGTGCATTGTGATGATGGCCGCGCTGTTTGTCGGCTGCGCCCCGTCCGATAATCAAGGCAGCGAAGCTAACAAGACAGGCGGCGCTCTGAAGGCAGGTTACGGCAGAGAAGATGTTACCCCCGATGCCAAGGATTCCCTGCCTCTGGCAGGTCTGGCTGCCCGTGATTCCATGGACGTCAAGGACCCGCTGTACATTACCTGCGTCGCAATTCAGGATGAGGAAGGCAACACTTTCCTGCTGTACCATTGTGATTTTCTGAAGGCATACAGCGTTCTGCTGATGTGCAAGAGACAGGTCGCCAAGGCAACGGGCGTTCCTGCTGACAACATTGTCATCGCCAATACCCATAACCACTCCGCACCGGCTCTCGACAATACCACCAATGCGCTGATGGAAGACTATCAGAAGCTGTGTAAAAATGCTCTGGTCAACGCCGGCAAGGCTGCTGTTGAGGATCTGAAGCCTGCAACCATGTACACCACCTCCAAGAAGTGCGAGGGAATGACCTACGTCCGTCACTATGAGCGCCCCAACGGCAAGTATCATGGCAAGGGCGGCAACATCAATGACCTTTATGTCGGTTACGCCGATCCGGTGGACGACAACATGGAACTGATCAAGTTCGTCCGTGAAGGCGGCAAGGACATCCTGATGATGAACTGGCAGGGCCACCCCAGAGGACACAGCGACAGCGACACCGCTTTCAGCTCCGAAGGAAAGATCAATAAGCAGTACATCCTGTCTGACGTTGACATTATCCGCAAGACCGTGGAAGAGGGCCTGGATTGCCACTTCGCTTACTACCTGGGCGCTTCCGGCAACGTGAATAACTCCACCTCCATCCTGGCGGACAAAATCACCAAGGACTACATTGAGCACGGCAAGGCTCTGGGTCAGCTGGCAATCGATGCATCCAAGAACTTCACCAAAGTTGAAGGCGGTGCTATCAAGAGAGCAACCACCAAGGTTACTGCCACCATGAAGAACGGCACCGGCACCGAAGAGCTCAGCATTTCCGCTATCGCCATCGGCAATACCGCTGTGTTCCTGATCGCTCCTTATGAGATGTTCAGCGTGAGCGCTCTGGACCTGAAGGAATACTCCAAGTTTGGCTTGACCTATATCGTCACCTGCGCTGACAACGCATACGGCTATATGCCCACCAGCGAGGTCTTTGACAGAGTGTACGATAACAACGATGGCACCACCGTCGCTTATGAGGTTAGCGCAACCAGCTACGCTCAGGGCACCGCAGAAGCTCTGGTCGCAGGCTACAAGACTCTGATGGATCAGCTGTACACCAACTGATTCTTTCAAGGCAATAAAAAAGACGCCCTTAGGGCGTCTTTTTTATTGCTTTTATGGGTTATTTGTGACGGAAGGTATGGGAAGCACATCCCATGTATAGTCCGTCATTTCGCTTTCTTTTGCTGTGCGGAAAATGCCGTTTTCCAGGCATTGGATCAAATCAACATGATAATAAAGACCGTTGATGTTAATCATGTTCCAGTACCAGCTCTGGCCTGCTTTTGTTCCGGAAACCATGTAGCATTCCAGACCGGCCTCGGTGCACATGGCGGCGTAGACAGAGGCAAAGGCCTTGGCATCGCCGATGCCGGAAACCAAAAGGCTGTAAGCCGGTGTGATGGAAGAGGAGATCTGATAGTCGAAACGTCCTGCCAAAAAACCGTAAAGCTGGTTGAATTTCTGACTTGGCGTATCTGTGCCGGACACGCTCAGGACGGCGGCTTCAAACAGCTGTTTTAGGGTCTGCTGCATACTTTGCATTGCCCGTATGCCGGTCTTATATGTAAATGTCAGCTCGAGCACCCGCTGGTCTCCGGTGGCAGGGTAATGGTTGACAGTTACGGTGGGACATTCCACAACTTTGTTTGGATGCAGGTTTGCGTATTCCTGGATCCATTTGACGATGTCTGTTTCAGTGTAATCCGTGACATAAAGGGCAACGGAGGTGTCACATTGGTTCAGCGCAATGGCGATGGCTTCCTGGGCAAAGAACATACTGGGAACGGTGAGGACGCTTTGGACCTCGGTGCGGTCGTGGCGGTAGAGCACGGTGACGGCAACGGCGGGCTGACCGGCGGCAGTGCCCATTTCGTAGGAAATGCCGATGGCCGCATAGGCCGCCAAAGGCTCCTGGGTCAGGGTGTGGTCAATGGCTGCTTCCATATCCTGCGCCAAGTCATTCGGCGGGTAACCGGCAACGGAAATAACGCCTTTTTGCAAGCCGCTCATGACCAGACGGAGCAAAGCGTCTTGTAAGCCGGAATAGTCGCTGGCGGACAGATTCTCCGTACTGACCGGCTCGCTGCTTCCCAAATGGGGCGTAATGGAGTGATAGCTTCCGTCAAGCCACCCGGTGCAGCCGCCGAGCAAAAGGGGGATGACGCACAGCACGGCGATGATACGTTTCATAGGCAGGCCTCCTTGCCTTAAAGGGAGTCTTTGCTGTAGTGGGAAAAACCGTCGCCCAAAACCTGGTGCGCTTCCTGCACAATCACAAAAGCATTGGGGTCGATTTCAGACACCAGCCGCTTCAGCTCGGCCAGCTGGTGCTTTTTGATGGCGGTGAGGATGACCTTGCAATCCTGGCCGCTGTAGGCGCCTTCGCCTTTTAGATAAGTCATGCCGCGGTTCAGGTCGTGAAGGATCATGTCGGCGATTTTCTCATGTTCTGACGAGATGATCATAGCCACCTTGGAGTTATCAAAGCTGTAAACCACCATGTCGATGACTTTGCCGGCCAAAAACACGGTAAGACCGGTGTACAGCGCAGCGGACATGTCGCCAAAGGCCAGACCGGTGAGAAGCATAATAAACAGATCAAAGCCCATGGTGATGGTGCCGATGGGGACATTCTGCCATTTGCGCTTAAGCAACCGGACGATGATATCCGAGCCGCCGGTGGAAGCGCCGGTCATAAACACGATACCAAGACCAAGTCCGATCAGCACGCCGCCGTAGACTACGGCCAGGAGTGGCTCGGTATCAGGCACAGGCAGCAGAGCAAACAGCTCCACACTGGCGGAAACGCTCAGCATGCCCACGAGAGAGCCCCAAAAGAACTTCTTGCCGATCTTGAAACCTGCAATGGCAAACAGAGGCAGGTTCATCAGCACGACCCAGATACCAACAGAGCCGAATTCGGTCAGTTTTACGATGATCTGCGCCAGACCGGTTAGACCGCCGCCGTTGAACTGGTGGGGCATGAGAAACAGGTTAAAGCCCAGGCCAAGCATCATGCAGCCTATGATAATTTGTAAAAGCCAAGCGGCAGTCGATAATGCTTTCTTCATAAAAACTCCGTTTACACTTCAAAACTGATCTGCTTTTCCGCAGAATCCTCCTCTTTGATCAGCGCACCGGCAGAGGGGATCGTGCGGGTGCGGTAGCGGCTCTGGTTGGTAATGCCGCTTGAGAGCAGAAGGCAGGCGTGGCTCAGCTGCGCCTTTTTCTTCAGACTCATTACAGTGACGCCCTGCGTGTTGCGGGTGGTCTTGGGCATCAGCAGAGCGGTGGAAAATACGGAGGCTCTGCCATCGGTGGAGTATACCGCCACCTGCTCGTCGGTGACTATGGCCAAAATGGTCTTCACCGGACTCTTGTCACTGTATGCGCCGGTAAGCTTGCGGCGGTTGGTCTTGGTTTCATAGGCGCTCAGCGGCACCTTTGCCACCTTGCCGTTTTCAAAGAAGAACAGCATAAAGCCCTTGTAATCGCCGGGGAGGATCACCTGTGTGACGGTTTCGCCCGACTCCATGCCCAGCTTTTGAGGCAGATAATCGCCCAGCAGGGAAGCCTTGCTGTCCTCAAAATCGCAGAGGCGGGACTTGTAGCATTGGAACAGATTCGTAAAAACAAGGATCTCCGCACGGTTGTTGGTCTCGCAGGAGAAGGCCAGGCTGTCGCCCTCCTTGAATTTCTGCTCGCCGGACATGCGCAGGGATTGGGCGGTGATCTTCTTAAGGTAACCTTCCTTGGAGACGAACAGCGTCACGGGATAATCGGGCGTATCGTCTTCTTCCTCTTCCGGCTCTGCCTGCTGGGAATCGTAGATGATCTCCGTCTTGCGGGGCTGACCGTACTTGGCAGCAACGTCCTTCAGTTCCTGGATGATCACGTTTTTCAGCCGGCGCTTGCTGCTGAGAATATCACGCAGGTCGGCAATTTCACGCTCCAGTTCATCCACAGCCTTAAGTTGCTTGAGGATATATTCTTTGTTGATGTTGCGCAGTTTGATCTCCGCAACAAAATTTGCCTGGGTCTCGTCGATGCCGAAGCCGATCATCAAATTGGGAATGACTTCGCTTTCCAGCTCGGTTTCCCGGATGATGGCGATGGCCTTGTCAATATCCAGCAAAATCCGTTCCAGACCACGCAGCAGGTGCAGACGGTCTTCCTTTTTTGTCACCTGGAAATGGATGCGGCGCATGACACATTCGGTACGCCATGCGGTCCACTCCTCCAGAATCTCGCCGACGCCCATCACTCTGGGCATACCGGCAATAAGAATATTAAAGTTGCAGCCGAAGCTGTCCTGCAATGGCGTCTAACGGAACAGCTTTTGCATCAGCCTTTCCGGCTCCACGCCCCGCTTCAGGTCGATGGCCAGCTTCAGACCGCTCAGGTCAGATTCGTCACGCATATCGTTGATCTCTTTGAGCTTGCCTGCTTTATTCAGCTCCGCCACCTTGTCGATAATGGCCTCGCTGGTGGTGGTGTAGGGGATCTCATAGATCTCAATGATATTTTCTTTCTTTTCATAGCGCCACTTTGCCCGGAGCTTAAAGCTGCCACGACCGCTCTGGTAAATCTCCCGGGTGGTAGCTTCGTCAAACAGGAGCTCTGCGCCGGTGGAAAAGTCCGGACCGGGCAAGGTTTCCAGAATGTCGTGATCGGGATTGTTCATCAAAGCAATGGCGGTTTCGCACACTTCTGCCAGGTTGAAAGAGCAGATGTTGGATGCCATGCCAACGGCAATACCTTGGTTTGCGGACACCAGAACATTGGGGAAGGAGGTGGGGAGCAATGTAGGCTCTTTGCGGCTGCCGTCGTAGTTGTCTACCATGTCCACGGTGTCGGAATCGATATCCCGGAACAGCTCTTCGCAAAGGGGCTCCAGCTTTGCCTCAGTATAACGGGAAGCGGCGTAGGCCATATCCCGGGAGTAGACCTTACCGAAGTTACCCTTGGACGCCACAAAGGGATGCAGCAATGTTTCGTTGCCACGGGCAAGACGGACCATGGTCTCATAAATAGCGGCGTCGCCGTGGGGATTGAGCTGCATGGTCTGACCCACGATATTTGCCGACTTGATCAGCTTTCCCTTCAAAAGGCCCATTTTATACATTGTATAAAGCAGCTTGCGGTGCGAGGGCTTAAAGCCGTCGATCTCCGGAATGGCCCGGGATACGATCACCGACATGGCATAGGGCATATAGTTGACTTCCAAAGTCTCTGAGATGGCCTGCTCGGTGGTGGAGCCCACAAGGCCCATCACATGGCTGGTGTCCAGTTTTTTTACATCTACCTGGGCTTCTTTTTTCTTACGTGCCATATAGCACCTCTCTTACGAAATGTCCGCCAGCTCCAGATACTTGGAGCCGTTTTCGGCAATGAAATTCTTGCGCTCGTTCAGCGCATCGCCCAGCAAAATGTCAAAATAGCGGGCGGTGCGTTCTGCGTCCTCGGGCATGACTTTGATCAAGCGGCGGGTCTCCGGATTCATGGTGGTCATGGCCATCATTTCCGGCTCGTTTTCGCCCAGACCCTTGGAGCGCTGCATGTTGGTGGGCTTGTTGCCCTGCAGGTCGTCACGGAGAATGCGGGTCTTTTCGGCTTCGTTGTAGGCAAACCAAGTTTTGTCCTTGTAGGTGATTTCAAACAGGGGAGACTCTGCAATATACACATAGCCGTCCCGGATCAGCGTGGGGCAGAGGCGGTAGAGCATGGTAAGGATCAGGGTGCGGATCTGGAAGCCGTCCACGTCGGCGTCGGTACAGATGATGATCTTGCTCCAGCGCAGATTGTCAATATCGAAGGAAGAAAGCTCTTTTGCTTTTTTGCCCTGGATCTCCACGCCGCAGCCCAAAACTTTCATAAGGTCAGTGATGTTGGGGCTTGCGAAGATTTTGTTGTAGTCTGCCTTCAGACAGTTGAGGATCTTGCCACGGACGGGCATGATGCCCTGGAACTCTGCGTTGCGGGACTGCTTGACGCTACCCAATGCAGAGTCGCCCTCCACGATGTACAGCTCACGGACGGAAGCGTCCTTGCTGCGACAATCCACAAATTTTTGCACCCGGTTGGCAAGATCCAGCTTGGAGGTCAGCTGCTTTTTGGTGCTGCTCTTTGCCCGCTCGGCGGATTCTCTTGCCCGCTTGTTGATTAGGATCTGGTTGGCAGCAAGCTCTGCTTCCTGCTTGTTTTCGATGAACCAAACCTCAAAGCGTTCCTTCAAAAAGGCGGTCATCGCCTCCTGGATGAACTTGGAGTTGACGCTCTTTTTGGTCTGGTTTTCGAAAGCGGCGATGGTAGAGAAACAGTTGGTCACCATGACAAGGCTGTCCTGGATGTCCTGATAAATGATCTTGCTTTCGTTTTTGGTATACTTGTTGTTGTCCCGCAGGTATTTGTCAAAAGCTGCCACAAGACCGAAACGAACAGCCCGGTCCGGGCTGCCGCCATGCTCCAGCCAGGAAGAGTTATGGTAGTATTCCACCATGCTGACCTTTTTGCTGAAGCAGAAAGAGGCGGTGATCTTCAGCTTCATTTCTTCCCGATTTTCCGCATCACGGCCACGGCGCTCTGTTTCCCAAAAAACAGGCATGGTAAAAGCGTCGTCACGCACCGTTTCTTCAATGTACTGCTTGATGCCGTCGGCATAAAAGAACTCTTCTTCCTCAAAGCGCTTGCCTACCTGGTTGCGGAATTTGAACCGTACGCCCTTGTTGGCAACGGCCTGACGGCGCAGAACGTCCCGGTAGTATTCCACGGGAATGTTGATGTCGGTAAATACCTGCTTGTCCGGACGCCAATGGAATACGGAGCCGGTCTTTTTACCCCGGTCGGTGGGCTCTTTTTTCAGACCGCCTTTGTTGCGGCCCCGCTCAAAATGCAGGTCGTAACGGAAGCCGTCCCGGCGGATGGTGGCATCGAAGAATTCGGATGCATACTGGGTGGCGCAGGCACCCAGACCGTTCATGCCCAGAGAATAGGAATAGCTTTCAACGCCTTTGTTATACTTACCGCCGGCGTACATTTCGCAGAAGACCAGCTCCCAGTTATAGCGCTTTTCCTTTTCATTGTAGTCCACGGGACAGCCACGGCCGAAATCCTCCACCTCGATGGAAAGGTCCTCATAGCGGGTCACCACCACGGTGTCGCCGTGGCCCTCACGGGCTTCGTCAACGGCGTTGGAAAGGATCTCAAACACAGCATGCTTGCAGCCTTCCAGATCATCGGAACCGAAAATAACCGCAGGCAGCTTGCGCACACGCTCCTCATCTTTGAGCATGGAGATACTGGTATTGCCGTATTGTTCTTGTTTTTTAGTAGCCATATTGATTACCTGCCATACATATCCATTTTATCTACTATATTATACGCAGTTTTTGCTGTAAAGTCAACAAAAATACAAGATATAGTGCATAGATTGCGCTCGTAACCACCATATAACGAAAAGCCGCCGCCCCACCGGGCAGCGGCTTCGGATTCAGTTTGTTTCGATTTCTTCCCAGAATTGGCGAAAAGCGGTGGGCAGGGCGGTCTGGGCGTTGATCTCCCGGGCGGTGAGCCAGGTGAAACGGTCGTTTGTTTCCCGCACCTCGGCATAAATGCCCCGCATATTCCACTCAATGTGGGTGAAGACGTGCTTGCGCTCCACCTGGCGCATGAGCTGCGTGGGGACAAGACCTATGTTTTCCAGATAGGTCATGGCTTCGCCGGCTTCCAATGCGCCGACGGTGTTGGGAAATTGCCAAAGTCCTGCCAGCAGACCCTTTTGCGGCCGTTTTTCCAAAGCGTAGCGGTCGCCGCAGGAAAGAATGAAGACGGTCTTATTTTCCGTTTTTCGCTGCTTTTTCGGCAGCTTGACGGGCAGCTTTTCCGCTGTGCCATGCCGATGCGCCAGGCAGAACTCCCGGCAGGGGCAGTGCTCGCAATCCGGCTTGCGGTTCGGTCCGCAGACTGTTGCGCCCAGCTCCATAAGCGCCTGGGTAAATGCGCCGGCTTCCTTGGGGTAGGTGGTAGCAAGGCTTCCATGGATGCTACGCTTAAATGCAGGAGAATCCACAGGGGAATCGTTGTTCGTCAGCCGGGCGGCGATACGCAAAACGTTTCCGTCCACAGCGGGCGTGGGCTGATCGAATGCAATGGAACAGATGGCGCCGGCGGTGTAATCACCGATCCCGGGCAGAGCACGAACGCTTTCATATTCAGAAGGGAACACGCCGCCGTGCTGACCCATGATCTGCTGCGCCGCTTTTTTCAGATTGCGCACACGGCTGTAGTAGCCAAGACCCTCCCAGAGCTTGTGCAGCGCATCATCGTCGCAGGCCGCCAGGGCTTCGACAGAGGGTAGCGCATTCAGAAAACGGGTATAGTAGCCCTTCACGGCTTCCACACGGGTCTGCTGCAGCATGATCTCCGACAGCCAGATATGATAAGGCTGCCTGTCTTTTCGCCAGGGCAGATCCCTTTTGTTTGCTTCATACCAGGGTAGAAGCGCTCCGGGCAACCGGGAGAAAATATCCTGCTCCATTCTATCCGCTCCTTTGCATTTATTTTACATCAAAGGCACAACCGGTGTCAATATGGCGCAGGAGTTGACTTTTGAAAGAAAATCATGTATATGGATACTATCGAATACTTTGGCGAGGTGCGTATGTATTACGAGAACATTGTTCCGGGAAAGTTTATATCCAGACCGAATCGCTTTATTGCCCATGTGGAGATCGGCGGAGAAAAAGAGATCTGCCATGTGAAAAATACCGGCCGTTGTGCCGAACTTTTGCGTCCCGGTGCACAGGTGTGGTGCCAGCATTCCGGCAATCCTGCAAGAAAAACGAAATATGATCTGATCGCCGTGCAAAAAGGGGAGAGGCTTATCAACATGGACTCTCAGGCGCCAAACACAGTGGCCCGGGAATGGCTGCTTGCGGGCGGTTTGGGTCAGCTGGAGCAACTGAAAGGGGAATATACCCACGAGGATTCCCGCTTTGATTTTACCTTTCTCAAAGATGGCAAACGGTGCTTTCTGGAGGTCAAGGGTGTGACGCTGGAAAATGGCGGCATCTGCGCTTTTCCGGATGCGCCTACGCAGCGGGGCGTGAAGCATTTGAAAGGACTGACCCGGGCAGCCCGGGCAGGCTTCGGCGCATACGTGCTGTTTGTAATCCAGATGGCGGATGTGGAATTTCTGCATCCCAACGATGTCACTGATCCAGCCTTTGGCGATGCCCTCCGGGAAGCGGCAGAGCAGGGCGTGCAGGTGCTTGCCGTGGCTTGCGCCGTAACCGAAAACACGTTGGAAGCAGGCACGTTTGTGCCTGTGAAGCTGAAAAAGTTTTCAATATAGGAAAGCAAATGTAAACAAATTATGTTTTCCTTGCTTTTCCGGGGGCGGCGTGATAAACTGTAACCATTAAATACCCGGAAACGGGAGAAAGAGGATGCTATGTTTTGCAGACATTGCGGCGCAGAAGTGGAGCAGGAAGAAACAATCTGCCACAACTGCGGTGAAGCGATCGAGGTGGAAATCAAACCGGAGAAGCGCAATGCGCTGAAAGTGACGCTGTCTATTATTGCCTGCGTTTTGCTGGTCGCCATGCTGGCTGCCATTGTTTTTGTGGGCGCAGGCGGACAATGGAGCGACGTTGCAAAGCTTTTCAAAAAACGGGAGAACGACATCTTCTACAAAGAGTCTTACACCGTTGCCGACGATAAGGTAGACAAGAACGCCGGCGTGGTGGTTGCCACCATCGGTGATCACAAGCTGACCAACAGCATGCTGCAGATGTTTTACTGGATGCGGGTCTATGACTTTATTGAGTATACAAACGGCTACACTTCTTATTACGGACTGGATCTTTCCAAGCCTTTGGACGAGCAGGTCTACGATAAAGATACCGGCAAGACCTGGCAACAGTATTTCCTGGAGAATGCGCTGGACGAGTGGAAAAGCTACATTGCGCTGGACGATATGGCTGCACAAGCAGGCTTTGTCTTGCCGGAGGATTACCAAAAGCAGCTGGACAATATGGAGGCAGATATGGCAGAGAAGATTGCCGCCAGCGGCTTTGAAAGCCTGGAAGCCATGCTGCAATCCGACATGGGCAAGGGCGTGACGGTGGCAGATTACAAGGAATACCTGCGGCTTTACTATGTGAGCAATCTGTATTTTACCGAAATGACAGAAGATCTGGAGATCGAGGAAAGTGAGATCCAGGCATGGTACGAAGCCAACAAGGCCCAGATGGAAAGCAGCTATGGCTTGACCCAGGACATTGGCAATTTGACAGATTTGCGTCACCTGTTGGTGGGAATCGCCAAGGAAGGTGACGAGGCAAACAAGACCTACACCGAGGAAGAGTGGGAAGCCTGCAGACAGGAAGCCCAGGCTCTGCTGGATCAGTGGCTGGCCGGCGAAAAGACAGAAGACAGCTTTGCCAAGCTGGTGTCGGAAAAAACGGATGATACTGCATCCGCATCTTCCGGCGGCCTGTACACTTACGTTTACAAATGCGGTCAGTATGTGGAAGAATTCGAGGATTGGTGCGCCAATACTGAACGCAAAAAAGGCGATTACGGTCTGGTCAAGACCACCTATGGCTACCACATCATGTACTGCGTGGAAAGCGATGCGGCATGGCACCGCTACAGCCGTGACAGCGCTCTGAATGAAAAGAAGCAGGCGCTTTGGGATACCATTGATGACAACATTTCCCTTGCGGTCACCTATAAGAACATCGCCATCGCAGCTGTGACATTGCAAAAGGCCTGATAAGCAAAAAGAAATCGCACACCGCTTTTGCGGTGTGCGATTTTTATTTGCGCCTTAGTCTTCAAAAGTCAGAACGTCCTTGTAGCGCTCCTTGAAGATGCCGTAGACGGCGTTCAAGATAGCTTCGTCGTTGACGGAGAGATAGTTCTCGGTCTCTGCGTCCACAGGCTCGACCTCGAGGATCACGATCTCGGCCGCGCCCTCTTCGTTGGGCATGAGGACCAGATATTCCTTGCCTTCGTATTCGATGCAATCCAGATATTCAAATTCAACATCAACACCGTTTTCGTCGGTGAGCATGAGAATGTTGGATTCTTCTTCCTGCAAAATTTCGTTGTTTTCCATGGCAAACTCCTTAGCGCTGGATACGGCCGGAGCCGTCACCGCCGGCCAGCTTCTGGACTTCTGCCAGAGTGACCATGTTGTAGTCGCCCTCGATGGAGTGCTTCAGAGCAGAAGCAGCAACAGCGAACTCAACAGCAGCCTGGGTGTCGTAGCCATTCATGCAGGCATAGATCAGACCACCGCCGAAGGAGTCGCCGCCGCCAACACGGTCGATGATGTGCAGATTGTACTTCTTGGAGAAGCAATACTCATCCTTGGCGACATTGTAGAGCATTGCGCTCCAACCGTTGTCGAATGCGGAGTGGCTCTCACGCAGGGTGATGGCCACCATCTCAAAGCCAAACTTATCAGCCAGCTGCTTGGCAACGGACTTGTAGCCTTCGTGGTTCAGGCTGCCGGCGTAGATGTCGGTGGCTTCAGCCTCGATGCCGAAGACGTCCTTGGCATCTTCTTCGTTGGAGATGCAAACGTCAACATACTGGCACAGCTCGGTCATGGCAGCACGGGCCTGGTCACGGGCCCACAGCTTGCCACGGTAGTTCAGGTCGCAGGAGATCTTGATGCCACGGGCCTTGGCAGCCTTGCAGGCCTGCTTGCAGATCTCAACCAGGTTTTCGCCCAGTGCGGGAGTGATGCCGGTGAAGTGGAACCACTCGGCGCCCTCAAAGATAGCATCCCAATCGAAATCCTCGGGTTTTGCCAGCTGGATAGCGGAATGAGCGCGGTCATAGATGCACACGGAGCCACGCTGGGAAGCGCCCTTCTCGTTGAAGTAGATGCCCACACGCTCGCCGCCACGGACGATCTTGGTGGTATCTACGCCGTAGCGGCGCAGGCTGTTGACAGCGGCCTGACCGATGGAGTGAGCAGGCAGCTTGGTCACATAAGCGACGTCCATGCCATAGTTAGCCAGGGAAACAGCGACGTTGGCTTCGCCGCCGCCGAAGGTGAATTCCACATGGTCGCACTGAACAAAACGCTCATAGTTATAGGGCTGCAGGCGGAGCATCAGCTCGCCGAAAGTAATGATTTTTGCCATTTTAATTTCCTTCCTTTTCTATTGTAGGGACAGGCGTGCCCGACTGTCCTGTTTAACACTTTTATCATAAGGACCGTCCGGAGGCCGGTCCCTACATGATTTTCTTACTCGCCCTTGGCAGCCTTGCGGGCTTCGGCGCAAAGTGCGGTGATCTTCTCAAAGTTGCCGGCTGCAATGTCGGCCTTGGGGCAAACCCAGCTGCCGCCGACGGCGTGAATGAAGGGTGCGTCCACATATTCCTTAATATTGCCTGCGTTGACGCCGCCGGTAGGCAGGAACTTGACGCCAACAAAGGGAGCGGACAGATTCTTCATAGCATTCAGGCCGCCGTAGACATTGGCGGGGAAGAACTTAACCACCTTCAGACCCATGTTCACAGCTGCGGTGATTTCGGTGGGAGTGACGCAGCCGGGAGTGACGGCGATACCGTTTTCGATACACCAGCCAACCACCTGTGCATCAAAGCCGGGAGAAACAATGAACTTAGCACCCATGGAAACAGCCAGTTTGCACTGCTCCAGGTTCAAAATGGTGCCGGCACCAACCAGCACGTCGGGGCAGTTCTCGGCAACAGCCTTGATCGCCTCGGGAGCGGCAGCGGTGCGGAAGGTGATCTCCATCACGTCAACGCCGCCGGCGGCCATGGCCTTTGCGGTGGGGACGGCGTCCTTGGCATCGTCAATGACGACAACGGGGACAACGATGGAGTTTGCAAGTCTAGTCAATACATCCATAGATTTACCTCCTGTGGCTGCTGTGCAGCCAAATGTACTTTTTCAGCAGGGCACATAGTTACCCATCTTCCACGATTATAATAATTTTTGCGCATTGTGTCAATGGATAAAATAAGGATTGAAGCCAGGAAGGGAAGAATGGAGCAATTTGCTCTCGCCGGACGCAAAAGAGACGACCGTTCAGGAAGAACGGTCGGCTTTTCGTCAAAACTGTGCGGCTTCGGCGCTTTTCAGCTGCAGCTGCAGCTTGTCGGCAATGAGGGCGATGAACTCGGAGTTCGTGGGCTTGCCCTTCGTGTTTGAAACAGTGTATCCAAAGAAGCGCTGGAGGGTATCCAGATCACCTCTGTCCCAGGCAACCTCAATGGCATGGCGGATGGCTCGCTCCACACGGGAAGGCGTGGTCTGGAAGGTTTTTGCCACCTGCGGATACAGGACTTTGGTAATGGCGTTGATCACATCCATATCGTTGACAGCGATAATGATGGCTTCCCGCAGATACTGGTAGCCCTTGATATGGGCAGGCACACCGATCTCATGGATGATGCTGGTGACCATGGATTCAATGCTGGTCTTATCCTGGCGCCGGGGAGAAAAGATCCGCTGGTTCTCCCCACCGCGAATCTCCTCAAGACGTTCCACCAGGGCAGACATATCACAGGGCTTCAGCATCAGATACCGAACCCCCAGATTGGCTGCGGCGGATGCTACATAATCGGTGATAAAGCCGGATGTAGCCAAAGTGACGGGCCGCTTTTCCATGCCGGAAATGGCCTTCAGAACGCTGATGCCGTCTTTTTTGGAAAGCATCAGATCCAGGATCAAAATATCAGGCTGTTTTTCTGTTACCATGCGGATAGCCTGCTCCCCGTCGCCGGCTGTTCCTATAATTTGAAATCCACCTGCGTGGGTGAGCGCTGCGGAAAGACCTGCACAGAATTCTTCTGCGCTGTCCGCAATAAATACGGTTGTAGAGTTGTCCATTACTTCCTCTCCTGTCATTTGAAGATAATTCCCCGAAAAGCACGGCATTCAGCCGTGAGCGACAAGAACAATTTAACACAAGATAACCGCTTTTGCAAGGAAAAACCGAAACAATCGCTCGTCTAAAAACGGCTTATTTCTTCAAAATTACACAAAAAACAACACAATTCGACAGGTTTCGACAAAATAGGCCGATTTCCGCAGGGTCATAAAGATGCCGATGACACTTTTTGGTTGACAGAAAGGCAGGAAATATAATAGAATCAAGGTATGTAAATCGGCGCAGATCATTTTCCTGCCGTACCGGCGGGAACTGCGCAGTGACAACAAGGATCGGAAGGAAGAGGATCATGGATAAACGGACAAAGGCTTTGACAGCATTTTTAGACAGCGCACACAGCGTTTACCACGCTGCGGCATATTTGGCGGATACGCTGGAGGCCGAAGGCTATACACGGCTTTCGGAAGGGAAGAAGTGGCAGCTTATGCCCGGCGGGAAGTATTATCTTGTCCGTGGCGGAACAGCCGTGCTGGCTTTCCGAATCCCGAAAGGGGAGATCCGGGGTTTCCTGATGAGCGCAAGCCACAGCGACAGACCCACTTTCAAGCTCAAGGAAAACGGTGAGCTGACAGGGGAGTATGTCCGGCTGGCAACAGAAAAGTACGGCGGAATGCTGATGGCTCCCTGGCTGGACAGACCTTTGTCTGTTGCGGGCCGGGTAATGGTGGAAACGGAAAACGGCGTCGAAAGCCGGCTGGTGGACATCGACAGAGATCTGCTGCTGATCCCCAATGTGGCCATCCACATGAACCGCAGCGCCAATGACGGACAGAAGTGGAATCCGGCCGTGGATACACTGCCTTTGCTGGGCGGCAAGAATACGAAGGGCAAGTTCCACAAACTGCTGGAAAAGACGGCTGGCGGAAAGATCCTGGGTCACGACCTTTACCTGTATGTGCGCCAAAAGGCAACGCTGTGGGGCATGGACAAGGAATTCATTTCCTCCGCTGCCTTGGATGATCTGGAATGCGCATGGTGCTGCACCCAGGGCTTTTTGAACGCACAGCCCAGCCTGAGTGTGCCGGTGCTTTGCGTGTTCGACAGTGAAGAGGTGGGCTCGTCCTCTGTTCAGGGCGCTGCATCCCGGCTGCTGGAGACTACGCTGGAGCGGATCTGCGAGGCCCTTTCCCTGGATGCACAGCCACTGCTGGCAAACTCCTTTATGATTTCTGCGGACAATGCCCATGCCATCCATCCCAACCATCCGGAGTATGCCGACAGCGCCAATGCGCCGGTGGTAAACGGCGGCGTGGTGCTAAAATTCAATGCCAACCAGCGATATACCACAGATGGCGTTTCTGCCGCTATTTTCCGCAGCGTGTGCGCCAAAGCAAACGTTCCTGTGCAGACCTACTGCAACCGGGCGGACATTCCCGGCGGCTCCACATTGGGTAGTATTTCTTTGTCCCATGTGTCTGTCCCCACGGCAGATGTCGGCCTGCCCCAGCTTGCAATGCACTCTTGTTATGAAACTGCCGGTGTGAAGGATGCGCTGTATCTGGAGGATGCCATGACCGCTTATTACAGCGCAACGCTGACGGTGGAGAACGAGAGTTACATCCTGAAATAAGGGGAATGCATTGGATTATCGGCAAAATGAACAAAAACAATGGTAAAAAACTGTCAAAATAGACAGTTGCATATACTTGATTTGTGTGATATAATGCGTGTATCTAGGTGAATTGCGCCTACTCCACAAAATAGACGCCGTTCATCAAAAAAGGAGGATAAAAACCAACCGCAGGACACGCGGTGCGACAGTGTGGAGACCTGTCGTAATGCAGACCGTTCATTTTCGGACGGCTGTGAGAGCATAAGCGAGGATTCCTTATGCTTAGTGTCGGAAACTATGGCAAGTTTGACCCTGAAAAACATTAAGAAAGTCTACCCCTACAGCCCTGACGAGCTCAAGCAGATGGAGCGTAAGGCCAAGAAGGCTAAGAAGGTCCAGAAGGTTGAGCAGCACGTCGACGAGGAGAAGAAGGACAACCGCGAGCGCACTGAGAAGGGCGTCGTTGCTGTTCAGGAGTTCTCTCTGGAAGTTAAGGACAAGGAATTTATCGTTCTGGTCGGTCCCTCCGGCTGCGGTAAGTCCACCACTCTGCGTATGATCGCTGGCCTGGAAGAGATCAATGATGGCGAGCTGTACATCGGCGACCGCCTGGTCAACGACGTGGCTCCCAAGGACCGTGACATCGCCATGGTCTTCCAGAACTATGCGCTGTATCCCCATATGACTGTTTATGATAACATGGCCTTCGCCCTGAAGCTGCGCCATACTCCCAAGGACGAGATCGACAAGAAGGTCAAGCAGGCCGCTGAGATCCTGGATATCACCCAGTATCTGAGCCGTAAGCCCAAGGCTCTGTCCGGCGGTCAGCGTCAGCGTGTTGCTATCGGCCGTGCAATCGTTCGTGATCCTCAGGTCATGCTGATGGACGAACCTCTTAGTAACCTGGACGCCAAGCTGCGTAACCAAATGCGTGCTGAGATCATCAAGTTGCGTGAGCGTATCAACACCACTTTCATTTACGTTACCCACGACCAGACTGAGGCTATGACTCTGGGCGACCGTATCGTCATTATGAAGGACGGCTTCATCCAGCAGATCGGCACTCCTCAGGAAGTGTTCAACCACCCCTACAACCTGTTCGTTGCCGGTTTCATCGGCGCACCTCAGATGAACTTCTTTGATGCCAAGCTGGTCAAGGTCGACGGCAAGTACGGTGTTGAGGTTTGCGGCGTTGTCAACATGCTGTCCGACGAGAAGCAGGAAAGACTGATCGCCAACAACGTCGAAGAGCAGGAGATCACTCTGGGCGTCCGTCCTGAGCACATTGTCCTGACCGACGGCGAGGGCATCGCTTCCAAGATCGACGTCAACGAGCTGATGGGCTCTTCCGTGCACCTGCACGTCAATGCTGCCGGCCGTGACATCATCATCATCGTTTCCACCATGAACATGACCGGCGCTGAGGTTGCTGCTCTGGCTGCTGGCTCCGATGTCAAGTTCGCATTCCCCGGCAACTGCTGCCACGTCTTCAACAAGGAGACCGGCATCAACCTGGAAGCCTAAATTCATACATAAAAGGCCCACCGAAAGGTGGGTCTTTTTTTGCGCATTTTTGGCAGCCTTACCAAAGGACGGGTCAAAAGGAAAATGTACCATGGAGAAATGGAAGAACTTTTCCCAAAAGGTACTGTTTTTCTTGACAAACTGCCCCAAAAGTATTATTCTCTTATCATGTTGTATTCGGCAAAAAATACCGCATCTTGTAGACACAGGCAAGCCGGAGCACATATACTTGTGTAGAGACTGACTTGAGAGGCAATACTCTCAGGGTCAGACCGGCCCAAAGGATATACCGCCTGCAACATAGACCGGACGGTGCTGAATGATCAATTCCCCGAAACAGAATGGAGAAGGAAAAATGAAGTATAACTGCCTGGAAATCGTAAAATGGACGGAAGCGCAGCTGAAATACGCCCACGACGTTTCTCTGCGGGAAGCCACCCCGCAGGAGCTGCATGAAGCGCTGGGTCAGGCTGTGATGATGGCTATTTCTGAAAACTGGAGCCGCAGCAAGCGCACCAGAATGCCTCAACGGAAGGCGTACTATATTTCCGCTGAGTATTTGATCGGCAGATTGGTATACAGTAACCTTTACAACATGGGCATTCTCGACGAGATCCGTCAGCTGTTTGCCGACCGGGGCGTGGATATTGCCGTGCTGGAAGATATTGAGGATGCAGCATTGGGCAATGGCGGCCTGGGTCGTCTGGCTGCCTGCTTCCTGGACAGCGCCGCAAGCTGCGATATTCCCTTGTCCGGTTACGGCCTGCGGTATCGCTTCGGCCTGTTCAAGCAGAGCTTTGATCCCGGCGGAAGCCAGGTGGAAGTGGCTGACGATTGGACAAAATTCGGCGATCCCTGGTCCTTCCGTCGCTATAACCATACCGTAAAGGTCAAGTTTGCCGACCATACGGTGCTGGCAATTCCTTACGATGTTCCCGTCATCGGCTACGGCACAGATAACATCAACACCCTGCGTCTTTGGCAGTGCGAGGCGGAAGAGGAACTGGATTTCAATGCCTTCAACGATCAGGACTACCTGCGTGCATTGGCGCAGAAGAACAAGGCAGAGGACATTACCCGTGTGCTGTATCCCAACGATTCCACATGGGAAGGTAAGCGCCTGCGTATTAAGCAGCAATATGTGCTGTCTTCCGCATCTTTGCAGGATATGTTGCGGACCTACAAGAGTGTCCACGGTACGGATATGAGCCGCTTTGCCGAGTTCTATGCTGTACAGCTGAACGATACCCACCCGGCTATGTCTATTCCCGAGCTGATCCGGCTGCTGATGGAAGAGGGCATGGGCTTCGAGCAGGCCTTTGCCATTGCCCAGAAGACCTTCTCCTATACCAACCATACGGTTATGGGCGAAGCGCTGGAAAAGTGGAATCTGGATCTGCTGCGCAGTGTCGTTCCCGAAATCGTGGATATCATCCTGCGCATTGATGCCAAGCTGAGATCTGAGCATCCCCAACTGGGAATCGTCTGGGATAATACTGCCCACATGGCCAATTTGAGCGTTTATGTCGGCTCTTACGTCAACGGCGTTGCCGAGATCCACAGCCAGATCCTCAAGGACGATCTGTTCCGCCAGTGGTATGAAGTATTCCCGGAGCGCTTCCAGAATAAGACCAACGGCGTGACCCCCAGACGCTGGATGGGCCTTTGCAATCCCGAGCTGACCCAGCTGATCAAGTACCGCATCGGCGAAGATTTTCTGAAGGATCTGGACCGCCTGGCAGAGCTGAAGCCTATGATCGATGACGATCTGGTGCACCAGTTCTACAGTGTTAAGCACCAGAAGAAGGAGCAGCTGTGCCGTGTTATCGCAGAGCGTGAGGGCGTGAAGCTGAATCCCGACTTTATGTTTGACGTGCAGGTCAAGCGGCTGCATGAGTATAAGCGGCAGCTGATGAATGCCCTGTCCATCATGGATATTTACTTCCGCCTGAAAGACGGCGAGTTGCCGGACTTCCAGCCTACAGCGTTCATCTTTGGCGCAAAGTCGGCTCCCGGTTATGCCCGTGCCAAGGCTGTGATCCGCTATATCAACCGGATCGCCAATCTGATCAACAACGATCCCACTGTGAGCCACAAGCTGAAGGTGGTCTTCGTGCAAAACTATAACTGCTCCTATGCTGAGCATATCATTCCCGCAGCGGATATTTCCGAGCAGATCTCTCCCGCCGGCACGGAAGCTTCCGGCACCGGCAACATGAAGCTGATGCTGAATGGCGCTGTGACTTTGGGAACGCTGGACGGCGCCAATGTGGAGATTGCCAAGGAAGCGGGCATGGAAAACGAGTATATCTTCGGCGCAACTGTGGACCAGATCAACGCCTGCCGTGACGGCTACCGCAGCCGTGACGTTTATGAAAACGATGCCCATCTGCGCCGTGCGCTGGATACGCTGGTCAACGGCACCGTTCCTACCGATGACGATCAGCGGGAGCTGTACCATGCTCTGCTGGACGGTACTGCATGGCATAAGGCAGACCACTACTTTGTGCTGAAGGACTATCCTTCCTATATTGAAGCGAAGCTGCAGGCCAACAGAGATTATGCCGACAAGCTGAAATTCGGCCGCAAGTGCCTGATGAACATTGCCAGCGGCGGAAAGTTCTCTTCTGACCGCACCATCCGGCAGTATGCCAAGGAGATCTGGCACATCGAGCCCACAAAGTTCTGAAAATGCAAAAATCCCGACTCGTAAGAGTCGGGATTTTTAGACATTTTTCGTGCCTGCAAGGAAGCGTAACTGCAGCGGAAGGACACAGACGGGGCGCAGGTTTGTGTATAATAACCAAAATTTGGGGTTTGATTTTAGCACATTTGACAAGTTGACAATATGCAGGCTGGTACAGTATAATGAAAGCAGGAAGAAAATAACAAATCTTCCAAATTGTGAAAGGAGGGTCTAACATGTCCCAACGCAAACACAGGAAAACGATTTCGCTACTGCTGATCTTTTGCCTGCTTCTGTCGTGTCTCCCCGGCGGCGCAATCGCACAAACGACAGAAGCCGAGCCCCAAGCCAGCGCTGCACCAACCACTGCCGTCACGCCTGCAGACACCTTCCAGCTGGACGCTGACTGTCAGATCCTCCGCTATGTGGACGAGTCGGTATTTACCGCCGGAAACCACGTTGCCCGCCTGACAGAGCAGGAAACGCTGGACACCTACGTGTTCCTGAACGCTGACGGAACGCAAACCGTCTACTACATGGACGAGAATGTGAAATTCCTGGACGAGAACGGTGTCGCCCGGGAAAAAGACATCACCCTCACCGCAAGTACCGCAGGCTTCACCACCGCCCGGAACAACGTGGGGCTGAGCCTGCCCACCAATCTGGCCCAGGGAATCACCATTTCCTACGGCGGGTATGACGTAAATCTGATCCCGGAAAACATCGCTGCGGCCACCGCCGTGCAGCAGGACGGCAAGATCGCCTACCTCAACTGCTACGGCAAGGGCACCGAGCTGATCTACACGCCCACCCTGTCCGGCGTGAAAGAGGATATTCTCCTTGGCATGTACACCGGGGTCAACAGCTTTAGCTTTTTGCTGAATACAGACGGTCTGCGGCTTTATACCAACGAACAAGGCCGGTACTATTTCGCAAAGAGCGCCAACGCTGAATTTAAGGTGGAGCTGGCGGACATTGTGGCTTACGATGCCAACGGCCGTCACAGCCTGGGCAGCATTGCCGTCACGCCCATCACCATGGGTCAGCAGTACCGGCTGACGGTGACCGTTGACGAGGAATTCCTCACGGCGGAAACCACCGCCTACCCCGTGCTGATCGACCCCACCATCACCGTATCGGACACACTCACCGGCGCAAACGCCATTGAAGACGCTACGATTTACCAAGGCCAGCCTAATCTGAATACCGGCACATGGCAATTTAATCACGCCGGCTATTATGACAGCACCTATGGTCTTGGCAAAACCGTTGTCCGTCTATCTGGTCTTCTTTCGAACAGCATTTACCAATCTGTTAGTGCAGATCAGATTCAATCTGCCACATTCCACTTGAGAGAAGCCACCGGTACAGCACCGGAAACCGTCAAATTGATCGCCTTGAACGGCAGCTCCACATGGACAGAGACCTCTGTAACATGGAATGACATAGATACGACGAACAGCCGATTGCAGGGCTCCAAGGATATGTCCTACAATCAGCCCTGTGCGTTCTACATTACAACCACAGTAAGGCTCTGGAAAGACGGCTATTTCAGTAGCGGTCAATGCGGTATTCTGCTTGAGTTGGAGGATAACACCGCTGGCGCAAAGGCCTTTGTTGCGTCTGAGTATAGTGTAGCAGACATGCGGCCCTATGTGGTAGTCCATTACTCCCTTGAAGACGAATCCGTAAATGTTGACGAAGGCGATACCGTTACATTGTCTACCACCGGCATTTCCGGAACGATTACCTGGGAATCTGAAAATGAAGCTATTGCAACCGTAAACAACGGTGTTGTTACCGGTGTCAAAGCCGGTCAGGTAAACATTACTGCATCTGTCGACGGCATTTTGCAGAAAACGTTTGTCGTTTATGTCACCATTCCCGATGGCACATATTCTTTGTCCCCAACTCAATTTTTCTTTTTAACTGCGGACAAAATTAGTTATTCTGACAATACACCGCTAAAGCTTACCGTTATGCACACAACTCAAGCACAATCTCCAACAGATAATCATTCTGATGTTCCGGATCGACTGAGTCAAATTTGGTATATACGATATATCCAGAATGGATATTACACTATTTCTACCATATACAAAGACAGTTTAAAATTAAAGGCCACATCTCAAACTTCTGTCGCTCTTTGCGAAAGCGCCAGTATGCACATCTATTGGAAGATTGCTGTTTCCGCTTCGCCCTATACGTATACTATATCCAACGTGGGATATAGCAATTGTTATTTGGGCTGGACGGGTGGCGCACTCTCGAATGTAGAAATAACTTCTGACAGCACAAGCACTTATGCCAGTTGGTACATCAATCCTATTGCGGCAGAAGGCCTGCTACTGTTGGATTCGCAAACGGGAGAGCGTGTTGACACAGACACAGAAACTTTATTCTCTTTTGAACGTATGACGACCAGCAATGTAGTTGTTCCGTTGAGCACTTTGGGCATTGAGGCAAAGGTTTTTGACAGCACGAATCCCAGTACTGCCCTCGTTTGGACAACAAGCGATGCCAATATTGCAGATGTCAATCTCACAACCGGTGCGCTTACCATCAAAGCATTTGGAAACGTGACAATCAGCGCAATCCGTACCATAAATGGAAAATTGCACAGCCTTAGCTATCAATTGTATATTGTCCCAACTACCATAAGTGTGAGCATTCTTTACGACGGAGCATACGCATTGAAATACTCAGATCCGGTAGGCAAAATGGCCAATCTTACACAACAGCTGCGAAGACAGTATCTAATTCAGTTTGGGGTGGATATTGAATTCTCTACACCTCAGCGATACGTATCACTCGCAGATTCTTGCCCAAATCTGGACTCCTACGATCGGTGTGGTTGTGGGAATTCCTCCGCTAATTCAACTTGTGAGTATCCTCACTCAGACTTTGTAGCCAATGCAAATAATACGCCTCGTCCAACCTCCGGAAAGCGGATTGCCTTCATCGGACATGACATGTGCTTCGAAAGTGATTCCAATCATTATTTCAACAGCAACGGTCTATTGACAATTTTAGGTCTAGCTGAGCAAAATGGTGCACTTTCGTGTATTGCGACTTCGACGACGCCAACTATAACCGATGCAGATGAGCTCAAGGTCGTAGTTCATGAATTTGGTCATCTGTTTAATGCACCGGATCATTATCTTGAGGGGCAAACAGCAGCACTAAACAGTTATGTTACCGATGGAAACTTCTTCCATGATGATTGCATATATGGTGTTAACAAATCTGTCCCCTATATTGTCTCGACGTTGACAATGTGCGCAGGATGCAAAGCAAGAATCGGCGAGGCTTTAACTTTACCGTAAAGGAAGTGCGAAACTATGAAAACAACCTACTTAGTACTCTTACTTTGCTTAACACTTCTTGTAACTGGTTGCTCAACAAGCAACGCAATATCACCCGAAGCAACAAGTAATCTTTCTTCGTGCATATGGGGAGATAGTATGTTTTTTGGCACAAAAGAGGAACATAATGCCTACATTGCAAAAAACACAGACAAACTACCCGAAGGGTTTATCACTTGGGAACAGGCATCTAAATTTGGTGATGTTTACGGAGTTGTAATGCTGCTGAACAATTGGGAATACTATCAGTACATCATTATCGATGATTCTGGAATGAGGTTTAATCTTCGGGGAGAACATCAGCCTGAATCAGATCAATTACCCGTAGTTAATTATACCTCCACTATGCTGGCTCAAGGGTCGTTGCGAAAAATCACCAACACCAATAACAAAGCAATGGTTGTTTCCAGAAATGATATGGAATACAGATATGCGATCACAGGCGAGTTGCTTTCCATTTCGTGGTATCAAAATGGTGTCAAAACCACACTTGACGGCTATATTTATGAGTATCCAGAGAATCGTACTGACACCGTTGTGGGTAAGCTGCTGTCCGCTGATGAATCTGTGGCCAATGCCGCTTTTGCTGAAATCAAAGAGCAGCTAAGCAAATAGCCCCATATTTCCCGCCCACCCCGGCTCCCCGGGGTGGGAAAGATAAAGCCCCCTCGTCAGAGGGGGCTTATGTTATTTAGGGTGTATCAGTTGGAAACAGGCGGGCGCTTTTTCTTAAGCAGCAGAATCACCACAACGGTGGCTGCGCCCACAAATACGATGGCCACGCAGATCCAGATCCAGTTGGAGCTGAGCGGAGCAGGGGCGTCGCCGTCATCGCCGCTGCCGGGGACGGTTGCCTGCGTGGTGGGAACGGTTGTCTGTGTGGGAGGCGTTGTGTCCTGGGGCTCGGTGGCGGGAGCATCGGTCACGGGCGGCTCAGTTACAGGCGGCTCAGTTACAGGCGGTGTGACCGCAGGCGGCGTCATGTTGGCAGCCTCGCCGGAGGGCGTGACCAGATCGGCAGGCACTTCCTCGCCGAAAAGCAGCCATGCATATTCCGGGTAATCCACAAATACATTGCGTGTGCCGGTGATGGATTCGACAGAGTCATTTCTGCCCATTTCCCAAGTGTCAACGGGATCTTCCGCCATCCATTCCAGCAGAACATCCAGACTTTCCATAACGCCGGATGTGCCCCACATTTTGCCGGTGTTGCCCCAGCGGACGTAGCCGTAAAGGACCATGCGGGCGCAGTCACCACGAACGGCAGCATCAGGCGTGAAATAGCCGCTGCTTTCACCGTAAGCGCTGTTTCCACGATCTCCGTTTTCGGAATTGATCGTGGCACGGAGCATCATAATGTCGGCGCTGTCGTTGATCTTGTTGGTGCTGATACACTTGCTCCGTGGCCAGATGTGCTCACGGTTGTATGTGTTGCCGGAGTCCCACACGCCATTGACCAATGTTCCGGAATAGAAGGAACAGACTTTGCTGTAATCGTTTAGGACGCAATCGGTGTAGCAGTAGTATGGACGGGTGTCCTGATAGCCTTGTATGGTGGTATGCTTGGTCTTCATCATGGTCTGCAGCGCCTTGTACAGGTCGCTGGCGTAGGCATCGGATATGCCTGTGCCGCCGGCTTTGCCGGACAGGGCATCCCAGGAATAGCTGCCGGTATAAAATTTCCGGGCGTAGCTGGTCAGAAAGGTGCAATCTTCGCCCCGGGCGCCCCAGTTGACTACGGTGCCCTTGACGACCGTATACGCAACATCTTCTGCTTTGGTATAGCCTGTTACAGTTGCACAGTAGGCGCTGAGCGGCAGAAGCGTTATGATCACGGTCAGGATCAAGGCCGCCGCTGCAAATCGTTTGGCTTGTTTCATACTGAACGCTCCTTTGCGTGTTTTTTCTATGATACCACAGTTTTCGGCAGTTGTAAATGCAGTAAAAGAGAGCCGTGTACCGGCTCTCTTTTGAAATGTTAGCCTTCTTCTACCACGATTTCCTTCAGCTTCAGGCCGGGATTTTTCCGGCAGGTGAAGTCGATGGCCCAGAAGCTGCTGAACACCAGCAGATTGCGGCCGTGATAGTCTTCCAGAAGCTCGGCGTCGCTGCCCAGATTCAGATCCTGCAGATCGCCGGGGTAGCTGTCGATGAGGCGGATCTCCTCGTAGGGCAGACCCTCCATGCGCAGGTCAACACCGTATTCGTTCTTCATGCGGTACTGGAACACGTCAAACTGCAGCGTGCCGACGACGCCTACAACGACTTCTTCCATACCGGAATTGGGGACCTTGAAGATCTGGATGGCGCCTTCCTGGGCGATCTGCTCCGTACCCTTGACGAACTGTTTGCGCTTCATAGAATCCTTGGCGGAGACCCGGCTGAAATGCTCGGGAGCAAAGGTGGGAATGCCGCTGTAGCGGTATTTCTTGCCCGGTGTGGTGATGGTATCACCGATGGAGAAGATGCCGGGGTCGAAAACACCGATCACGTCACCGGCGTAGGCCTCGTCCACAATCTCACGTTCCGCCGCCATCAGCTGCTGGGGCTGGGAAAGACGCATCTTCCGGCCGCCCTGGACATGGTAGTATTCGCTGTCACGCTGGAATTTGCCGGAGCAGATCCGCATGAATGCCAGACGGTCACGGTGGGCCTTGTTCATGTTGGCCTGGATCTTAAAGACGAAGGCGGAAAAATCCGGATCGAAGGTGTCAATAATGCCGCAATCTGCCATGCGGGGCAGGGGCGGGGGCGTCAGCTTGAGGAACGCCTCCAGGAAAGGCTCAATGCCGAAATTGGTCAGCGCAGAGCCGAAGAAGACAGGGGAGAGCTGACCGTTCTGCACCGCTTCCAGATCCATTTCCCGACCGGCAGACAGCAGCTCTACATCGTCGATCAGCTGCTGATGCTTTGTTTCACTGTCAAGAAGCTGGGCAACGATGGGATCGTAAAGATCCACCTCCTGCTTATCTGCCCGAGATTTGCCGTTCAGACCGGAGAAGAACAGAAGCTGCCCCTGCTCCCGGTCGTAAACGCCCTGAAAATCCTTGCCGCTGCCAATGGGCCAGTTCATGGCATAGGTCTCGATGCCCAGTTCCTTTTCTACCTCATCCAGCAGATCGAAGGGATCTTTGGTTTCCCGGTCCATCTTATTGATAAACGTAAAAATGGGAATGTGGCGCATGGCGCAGACCTTGAAAAGTTTCCGGGTCTGGGGCTCGACACCCTTTGCGCCGTCGATGACCATGACAGCGGAGTCTGCTGCCATCAGTGTGCGGTAGGTATCCTCGGAAAAGTCCTGGTGACCGGGTGTGTCCAGAATGTTGATGCAAAAGCCGCCGTACTGGAACTGCATGACGGAAGAAGTAACAGAAATACCTCTTTGCTTTTCGATCTCCATCCAGTCTGAGGTGGCGGCTCGGGAGCTCTTCTTGCCTTTGACCACGCCCGCCTGGGCGATGGCGCCGCCGTAAAGCAGGAATTTTTCCGTCAATGTGGTTTTACCGGCGTCGGGGTGGGAGATGATGGCGAAGGTTCGCCGACGGCCGATCTCTTTTACTAAATCAGACATAGTTTCCTCCATAAAGATTTGTACTCAAAACCTTTATTCGGATTTACGGGGGAAAGTGAAAACCCATAAAAACCTCCAAAAAGGATATTACATTGGAAAACGAAATCAGTTTACCATATTTTTCGCAATGTTACAAGTGAAAATTTGCTTGCGGTGGAGAATGCTGCCAGATAGCTTTTCCTTGACGAATCAGCTGTTTTTGCTATAATAATAGCAATGAAGAAGCACAAGGAGCGTAACAGTATGCGTGGAATCCCTTCCTTGATAACCGATATTCGAAAGAAAGTGTTTACGGAAGTTGCCAGAATGGCGTATTCCGGACGTGGCTATGAGGGCGTGGATGAGCTGCCCTATGTGATTGTGCCCGGCGATCAGCCACTGCACCGGGAGTCCGTGTTTTTGGAGCGAGCCATCGCCAGCGAGCGGGTGCGTTTGGCAATGGGCCTGGGCATCCGTCCGATCCAAACAAGACATTTGCTGACCGAGGGCATGGACCAGGCGGCTATTGCCGAGCAGTATTACGAGCCGCCGCTGATCAATATCATTCCCTATGCCTGCCATGCCTGCCCCACCAACCAGTACCGTGTGACGGAAAGCTGCCAGAACTGTTTGGCGGCGTCCTGCCAAAAGGTCTGCCCCAAGGGCGCTATTTCCTTTGTCAACGGCAAAAGCCACATCGATCAGGATAAGTGCATCAAATGCGGCAAGTGCGCCAAGGCCTGCCCGTATCACGCCATTATCCATCTGGAACGCCCCTGTCAGGTGGCCTGCGGCATGGACGCTATCGGCACAGACGAAAACGGCAGAGCCCAGATCAATCAGGATAAGTGCGTCGCCTGCGGACAATGCCTTGTGAGCTGTCCCTTTGGAGCGATTGTGGACAAGGGCCAGATCTTCCAGGTCATTCAATCCATTCTGCAAGGCGACCAGGTGATCGCCATTGTTGCGCCGGCCTTTATCGGCCAGTTCGGCAAACACTCCACGCCCGGCAAGTTCATCGCAGCTATGAAAAAGCTGGGCTTCCACCGGATCGTGGAGGTGGCGGTGGGCGCAGATATTTGCACCATCGAGGAAGCAAAAGACTTTTTGGAGAAAGTGCCGTCCCAGCAGTCGTACATGGCAACGTCCTGCTGCCCGGCCTGGCATTCCATGATCTATAAGCTGTTCCCCGGAGAAACGAAGAATATTTCCATGACCCTTACGCCCATGATCTTCACAGCCCGGCTGATGAAGAAAAAGTATCCGGGCTGCAAGGTGGTCTTTGTAGGTCCGTGTGCTGCAAAGAAGCTGGAGGCGATCCGTTCGGACGTTCGCTCCGATGTGGATTTCGTGCTGACCTTTGAAGAACTGCAGGGTATGTTCGAGGCCAAGGAGATCAATTTCGAGACCATTGAGCCCATGTACGACCTGAATGAGGGCACGGCCGCCGGACGTGGCTTTGCGGTTTCCGGCGGCGTTGCCGGCGCTGTGGAAAAGCTGATCTGCCAGACAAATCCGGAAATGGAGGTCAAAACCGCCCGTGCGGAGGGCCTACGGGATTGCCGCAAGCTGATGACCTTGGCAAAGGCAGGAAAATATGACGGCTATCTTCTGGAGGGTATGGCCTGTCCCGGCGGCTGCGTTGCCGGCGCGGGAACACTTTTGCCTGTGGAGCTGGCAGCAAATGTGGTGGGTCGCTATCAGAAGGAAGCGGATACGGAAAGCCCGCTGGAAAGCAAATATCGTGACAAGGCAGAATCCCTGGACTGAGTCTATTGGTTTTTGCGGGAATATCAGAAAAAATACTTGCGTTGGAATACAAATATAAATATAGTATTATTAACGAAACGCTAAGGATGTTGTAAAGATATGGCAGAATACAACGACATTTACGATGAACATGGAAATGTTACCGGCCGTCTGCACCGCAGAGGCTCGGCGTGGCATGACGGAGAGTATGGCTTGGTGGTCTGCGTCTGGGTTTACGACGGCAAGGGCAAGCTCCTTTTGACCCGCAGGGCCAAAGGGAAGAGCTTTGCCGGTACCTGGGAAAATTCCGGCGGCGCTGCACAGGCGGGGGAGACCAGCCTGCAGGCCATCGCCCGGGAGCTTTTTGAAGAGACCGGAATCCGGGCAGAAGAGTCGGAATTTGAGCCTCTGGGCTCTGACCGGGATGTCCATACGTTCTACCATTATTATTGCCTGCACAGGGAAGTCCCGCTGGAGCAGATTGTGCTGCAGCCCGGTGAAACCGACGGAGCGCAATGGGTGGATTTTGACACGGTGCACCAAATGATCCGGGACAGACAGATCTGCCGTATCATCTCCAGACAGTTCCTGCGGCAGGAGAAACAGCTGAGAATTAAACAAAGTGCACAAAAATGAGCATGTAAAATTGTGATGAACGACGAGTCTTTTTCTCTTGCCAAACAGGCATGGTTTGGGTTATAATGAAAAAAAGCGTTTTAATTTGTCCGGTCAAAACGCTTGCGCCGGACAGTTGAAACGCTTTTCTTTTTTTAAAAGAATCAGGAGGTAGACCAATGATCACTTTGATGAATCTTCCCATCCGCAAAGGCAATGCGCCCCTGCGTGTGGCGTGCGGGCATTTTGCAACGAACCATTCCCATATCAATTACTACATCGACATCACCGATCAGAAGACCCGGCTGACCGACGCACAGGACAGCGCACGGCAGCTGGTGAAGACTTTTATCAATGATACGCCGGTGGATACCATCTTGTGCCTGGACGGCACGGCGGTGCTGGGCACTTGTCTTGCCCAGGAGCTGACAAAGAGCGGCTTTAGCACCATCAACCGGCATGAAACTACATACGTTTTAGAGCCGGAATACAATTCCAACTCCCAGATCGTTTTCCGGGACAACATCCAGCCGAGGATCCGTGGCAAGCACGTGCTGATCCTGATGGCATCGGTGACAACGGGTAAGACCGCGCGGCGGGCCATTGAGGCCATTGGCTACTATGGCGGCAAGGTGGTCGGTGTTGCGGCGATCTACAGTACCACGGACGAGGTGGGCGGACATGTGGTGCGCTCGGTGTATAACGTCAATGATATTCCCGATTATCAGAGCTATGACTACAGAGAATGCCCCTACTGCAAAGAGGGCAAAAAGCTGGATGCGCTGGTCAATAGCTTCGGCATTTCTTATCTTTAAAAAGCAGCAGGGCATCGCATTGAGCGATGCCCTGCTTTTCTTTCGGCAGAATCAACAAATGCTGAATGGCTTTATCTAATCTGCCCGCCGGTTTTCGGGGTGGGCATTTTTTGTTTTGCGGGGTAGGGGGAGGTGTGAAAAAAGGTTGCATAAAAAACAAAAAACCGATTGACAAGCAATCGGAGTTGTGATATGATTGTATTCCATATTGTGATATTATGCCCTTTTATGCGATTTTATCCAACGTAAGCATGATATCACATGTTTCGGCAGATGTCAAGCGCAAATCAAACAATAATGACAACTGCCCCGAGCGTATCATGAAAAACACACTTCGAAAGAAAGGCTGTGAGATCATATGGCAATGGTCAAAGATGTCAGTTTTGGCAAGACCATGCGTAAGTCCTACGCAAAATACGAAGAGATCCTGCAGATCCCCAACATGCTGAAGATCCAGAAGGATTCTTATCAGTGGTTTTTGGATGAGGGCCTGCGGGAGGTATTCAAGGACGTGGGTACCATTACCGACTTCTCCGGTAAGCTGGAGCTAAGCTTCCTGGATTACTCCATGGAAGATAAGCCCAAGTACACCATCGAGGAGTGCAAGGAGCGGGATGCTACCTATGCCAAGCCTATCAAGGTGCGGGTACGTCTGCGCAATACCGAGACCGACGAGATCAAGGAACAAGAGATCTTTATGGGCGATTTCCCCATAATGACCAACGGCGGTACCTTTGTTATCAACGGCGCTGAGCGTGTTATCGTTTCCCAGATCGTTCGTAGCCCCGGTATGTACTACGGTCACGAGGTGGACAAGGCCGACCAGCATACCTACACCGCTACGGTCATTCCTTACCGTGGCGCATGGCTGGAATATGAGACCGATAACTCCAATGTGTTCTGGGTGCGTATCGACAAGAACCGGAAGCTCCCGGTGACTTGCCTGATCCGTGCTATGGGCGTCAATACCGACGAGCAGATCAAGGAAATGTTCGGCGAGGACGAGCGGATCCTTGCTACCATTGAAAAGGATCCCTGCAAGACCCGTGAAGAGTCTTTGCTTGAGATCTACCGCCGTCTGCGTCCCGGTGAGCCTCCCACGGTGGAGACCGCTATCGCTCATCTGGAGGGTCTGCTGTTTGACGCACACCGCTACGATGTCAGCAAGGTGGGCCGCTACAAGTTCAATAAGAAGATGGAGATCGCTGCCCGCATTGCCGGCCAGGAGGCCGCAGAGCCCATCGCCGATCCCATGACCGGCGAACTTCTGGTTGAGCCCGGCGATTTCATCAGCCGTGAAATGGCCCGCACCATCTCTGCCAAGGGTATCAACTCCGTTACCATTAAGGTCGGCAGCCAGAATGTCAAGGTCTTCTCCAATGGCATGGTGGATATGGCTCAGTTTGTGGACTTTGATCCCGCTGAGTACGGCGTTCGTGAAAAGGTTCGCTTCAGCGTGCTGAAGGAAATGATGGAAACTCCCGACATCAACTGGGAGGATGCCATCGCAGAGCGCATGGACGATCTGATCCCCAAGCATATTATTGTGGATGACATCATGGCATCCATCAACTACCTCAACTGCGTTGCTATGGGTCTCGGCCATGCTGATGATATCGACCACCTGGGCAACCGCCGCCTGCGCTGCGTTGGCGAGCTGCTGCAGAACCAGTTCCGTATCGGCTTCAGCCGTCTGGATCGCGTTATCCGTGAGCGTATGACCGTGCAGGATCTGGATGCCGTTACGCCCCAGAGCCTGATCAATATCCGCCCTGTTACCGCAGTGATCAAGGAGTTCTTCGGCTCCAGCCCCCTGTCCCAGTTCATGGATCAGAATAACCCTCTGGCTGAGCTGACCCACAAGCGCCGTCTGTCCGCGCTGGGTCCCGGCGGTCTGAGCCGTGAGCGTGCATCCTTCGATGTGCGTGATATTCACTACACCCACTATGGCCGTATGTGCCCCATTGAGACCCCCGAAGGTCCCAACATCGGCCTGATCAACTATCTGGCTACCTTTGCCAAGATCAACGAGTACGGCTTTGTGGAAGCCCCCTACCGCAAGGTGGATAAGGCTACCGGCTTCGTCACCCAGGATGTGGAATACATGACCGCTGACGTGGAAGACGAGTTCTATATCGGTCAGGCCAACGAGCCTCTGGACGAAAATGGTTGCCTGGCCAACGCCCGTATTACCTGCCGTCACCGCAACGAGATCATTGAAGTGGACCGGGAACTGATCGATTATATCGACGTTTCTCCCAGAATGATGATCTCCATTGCAACGTCTTTCATTCCTTTCCTGCAGAACGACGACGCTAACCGTGCTCTGATGGGCGCGAACATGCAGCGTCAGGCTGTGCCTCTGCTGACCACCGAGCCTCCTGTCGTTGCCACCGGCATCGAGCATAAGGCCGCTGTGGACTCCGAGGTTTGTATCAAGGCTGAAAAGCCCGGTACTGTTACCGCCGTTTCCGCTACGGAAATTACCGTCCACTATGACGACGGCAATGTGGAGACCTACCATCTGACCAAGTTCTCCCGCAGCAATGCCGGCACCTGCATCAACCAGCGCCCCATCGTGGAGGTTGGCGAGCGTGTGGATACCGAGCAGATCATTGCTGACGGTCCTTCCTGCTCCGGCGGCGAGATCGCACTGGGTAAGAACGTGCTGATCGGCTTCGTCACCTGGGAAGGTTACAACTACGAAGACGCCATTTTGCTCAACGAGCGTCTGGTGAAGGAAGACGTCTTTACCTCTATTCATATTGAAGAGCACGAGACCGAGGCCCGTGACACCAAGCTGGGACCGGAAGAGATCACCAGAGATATTCCCAACGTTGGTGAGGATACCCTGAAGGATCTGGACGAAAACGGCATTATCCGCATCGGCGCGGAGGTTCGCTCCGGCGATTACTTGGTGGGTAAGGTCACCCCCAAGGGCGAGACCGAGCTGACTCCCGAGGAGCGGCTGCTCCGGGCCATCTTCGGCGAAAAGGCACGTGAAGTCCGTGATACCTCTTTGAAGGTACCTCACGGCGAAAGCGGCATTGTTGTTGATGTCAAGGTCTTCACCAAGGAAAACAGCGATGAGCTGGCTCCCGGCGTTACCAAATCCGTCCGTGTTTATATCGCTCAGAAGAGAAAGATCTCCGTGGGCGATAAGATGGCCGGCCGTCACGGTAACAAGGGCGTTGTTTCCCGTGTTCTGCCTGAAGAAGATATGCCCTTCCTGCCCGATGGCACGCCTCTGGATGTGGTGCTGAACCCCCTGGGCGTTCCCTCCCGTATGAACATCGGTCAGGTTCTGGAAGTGCACTTGGGCTATGCGGCTAAGGCCTTGGGCTGGAAGGTCGCTACTCCCGTGTTTGACGGCGCCAACGAGAAGGATATTCGTGAGACCCTGCAGCTGGCAGGTCTGCGTGAGGACGGCAAGACCGTTCTGTACGACGGCCGTACCGGCGAGCCCTTCGATAACCTGGTCACCGTTGGCTATCCCTACTATCTGAAGCTGCACCATCTGGTCGACGATAAGATCCACGCCCGCTCCACCGGTCCTTATGCTCTGGTTACCCAGCAGCCTCTGGGCGGCAAGGCGCAGTTCGGCGGTCAGCGTTTCGGCGAAATGGAAGTTTGGGCGCTGGAAGCATACGGCGCAGCTTACACCCTGCAGGAGATCCTGACTGTCAAGTCCGATGATGTTACCGGCCGTGTCAAGACCTACGAAGCCATCGTCAAGGGCGCCAACATTCCCAAGCCCGGCGTTCCTGAATCCTTCAAGGTCCTTGTTAAGGAACTGCAGGCTCTGTGCCTGGATGTCCGTGTTCTGGATGAGCAGGGCAACGAGATCGAGCTGAAGGACGAGGACGAAGATGATGAGATCATCTACACCGAGCACCACAGCGATCTGGTGGTCGGCTCTGCCGATGAGGTGCAGGATGCAGGCTTCGTCATTGACGAGGACAGCCCGGAAGATATTTTTGATGTATTCGGCGACAGTAACGATGCCGAAGACTATGAAGATTAAGGAGGTGCGTGTATATGGCAGATGCAACATTTGATGCTATTAAGATTGGCATTGCGTCCCCGGAAATGATCCGGTCCTGGTCCTTTGGCGAAGTCAAGAAGCCGGAAACCATCAACTACCGCACCCTGAAGCCCGAAAGGGAAGGCCTCTACTGCGAGCGGATCTTCGGACCCACTAAGGACTGGGAGTGCCACTGCGGTAAGTATAAGAAAATCAAGTATAAGGGCAAGATCTGTGATCGCTGCGGCGTTGAGGTCACCAAGGCCAAGGTCCGCCGTGAGCGTATGGGTCACATTGAGCTTGCCGCTCCCTGCAGCCATATCTGGTACTTCAAGGGAATTCCTTCCCGTATGGGCTTGATCCTGGATATCAGCCCCAAGGTGCTGGAAAAGGTGCTGTACTTTGCTGCCTATATTGTTACCGATCCCGGTGACGCACCTCTGTCTGTGAACCAGGTGCTGACCGAGAAGGAATATCGGGACATGCGGGAAAAGTACGAAGACGATTTCAAGGCAGGCATGGGCGCAGAGGCCGTCAAGGCTCTGCTGGAGCAGATCGATCTGGACGAGCTGTCTGTGCAGCTGCGTGAAGAGCTGAAAACTGCTTCCTCCCAGAAGAAGCTGCGTCTTGTAAAGCGTCTGGAAGTGGTTGAGGCTTTCCGGGAGTCCGGAAACAAGCCCAGCTGGATGATCATGGACATCTTGCCGGTCATTCCGCCTGATATTCGCCCCATGATCCAGCTGGATGGCGGCCGTTTCGCCACCTCCGACCTGAACGACCTGTATCGCCGGGTCACCAATCGTAACAACCGTCTGAAGAGACTGATTCAGCTGAGCGCTCCCGACATTATCGTGCGCAATGAAAAGCGTATGCTGCAGGAAGCTGTTGACGCCCTGATCGACAATGGCCGCCGTGGCCGTGCCGTTACCGGCGCTAACAACCGTGCGCTGAAGTCTTTGTCCGACATGCTCAAGGGTAAGCAGGGCCGCTTCCGTCAGAACCTGCTGGGTAAGCGTGTTGACTATTCTGGCCGTAGTGTTATCGTTGTCGGTCCCGAGCTGAAGCTGTATCAGTGCGGCGTGCCGAAGGAAATGGCCATCGAGCTGTTCCGTCCCTTCGTTATGAAGAAACTGGTGGCAGACGGTCTGGCCAACAACATCAAGTCCGCCAAGAAGATGATCGACAAGGGCAAGACCGAGGTCTGGGACGCTCTGGACGAGATCATCAAGGACCGTCCTGTTATGCTGAACCGTGCGCCTACCCTGCACCGTCTGGGTATTCAGGCATTTGAGCCCATTCTGGTGGAGGGCCGTGCGCTGAAGCTGCACCCACTTTGCTGTACTGCATTTAACGCCGACTTCGACGGTGACCAGATGGCTATCCACGTGCCTCTGTCCGCAGAGGCACAGGCAGAAGCCAGACTTCTGATGCTGTCAGCCAACAACCTGCTGCGTCCTCAGGACGGTAAGCCTGTTACCGTTCCCACCCAGGATATGATCCTCGGCGCTTACTATCTGACCTACACCCGTCTGGGCAAGGCAGAGCGTGGCGCAGAAGAGGTTGTCATTGCCGATCCCGGTGATACCCAGTGGGCAACCGGCGATGTGGTGGATGCTGACGAGTATTTGGCAGCCAACAAGGCGCTGAAGGCAGAAGGCAAGAAGGAAGCTACCTTTACTCCCAGACATGCTTATTCCAGCGTGGACGAAGCCATTGCTGCCTATGCTGACGGCTCTATCGGCCTGCACGCCCCCATCCTTGTCCGTTACGGCAAGATGATCGATGGCGAAATGCAGTATCGTCTGATCAACGCTACCGTCGGCCGTCTGATCTACAATGAGCCTATTCCTCAGGATCTGGGCTTCGTGGATCGCACCGATCCTGCAAGAGCGTTTGATCTGGAAGTCGACTTCCTGATTGACAAGAAGAAGCTGGGCAAGGTCATCGACAAGTGTATCCGCCGCCATGGCTTCACCATTGCTACAGAGATGCTGGACCGTATCAAGGCTCTGGGTTACAAGTACTCCACCAAGGGCGCTATCTCCGTGTCTATTGCGGACATGGTGGTTCCCGAAGCCAAGTATCAGCTGGTCAAGGAAGCTGAGGACAAGGTCCTGGAGATCGAAAACTACTACCGTCAGGGCTACGTTACCGATGAGGAGCGTTACCGCCTGGTTGTCCAGCAGTGGGAAAAGACCACCGCTGATGTTACCAGCGCACTGACCAAGAATCTGGACGAGTTCAACCCCATCTATATGATGGCTGACTCCGGCGCCCGTGGCTCCACTGCCCAGATCCGTCAGCTGGCCGGTATGCGTGGCCTGATGGCCGATACCGCAGGCCGTACCATCGAGATCCCTGTTAAGGCAAACTTCCGTGAAGGCCTGTCTGTTCTGGAATACTTCATTTCTTCCAGAGGCGCTCGTAAGGGCATGACCGATACCGCTCTGCGTACCGCTGACTCCGGTTACCTGACCCGTCGTATGGTCGACGTTTCTCAGGACGTTATTATCCGTGAGCACAACTGCGGTACCCGCAACGGTATTTGGGTCGGCGCTGTCTACGACAAGAACGGCGAGATCGTGGATTCCTTCGGTAACCGTATCCGCGGACGTTATCCCGTGGATGACGTTATGCATCCTGAGACCGGCGAGCTGCTCCACTCCAAGGACGTTATGATGATGCCCGAGGACGCTGAGAAGTTCGAAAAGGCCGGCATTGAGAAGATCTATATCCGCACCATTCTGGGCTGCCGCTCCCGTGTTGGCGTTTGCGCTAAGTGCTACGGCATGAACCTGGCTACCTCCAAAGAGGTGGATCTGGGCGAAGCTGTCGGTATCATTGCTGCGCAGTCCATCGGCGAACCCGGTACTCAGCTGACCATGCGTACCTTCCACTCCGGCGGCGTTGCAGGTGACGATATCACCCAGGGTCTGCCCAGAGTTGAAGAACTGTTCGAGGCTCGCCGCCCCAAGAAGATGGCACAGATCTCCGAGGTTACCGGCACCGTATCCATTGACGAGACCCACCGCAGCGCTCTGCGTAGCACCACCGTTACCGCAGAGGATGGCGAGGTCAAGAATTATCAGGTGCCTTACTCCGTTGGCCTGAAGGTCAGCCACGGCAAGACCGTCCAGAAGGGCGAGCCCATCACCGACGGTGCGCTGTATCCTCAGGATGTTCTGCGTATTTCCGGTGTGGAAGCCGTTCAGGATTATCTGGTGCAGTCTGTTCAGGCTGTGTACCGTCAGCAAGGTGTTGAGATCAACGATAAGCACATCGAAGTCATCATCCGTCAGATGATGCGCAAGGTCCGTGTGGAAGAGCCCGGCGATACTGCACTGCTGACCGGAACGGTTATCGACAGCTTTGAGTATGAGGATGCCAATGCTGAGATCCAGGCACGGATCGATGCCGGCGAGACCGAACTGAAGCTGGCAGAGGCATCTGCTGTGCTGCTGGGTATCACCAAGGCTGCTCTGGCTACGGATTCCTTCCTGTCTGCCGCATCCTTCCAGGAAACCACAAAGGTACTGACCGATGCCGCAATTAAGGGCAAGGTCGACCATCTGGTTGGTCTGAAGGAGAACGTGCTGATCGGTAAGCTGATCCCCGCCGGCTCCGGCATGATGGCATACCGTGACTACAACTACGCAACGCTTACCGAGGTCCGGGAGACCGAAGAAGTGAGCGAAGAAGCTGTATCCGAATAATTCTCACCAAGCAGGAAGCTTCGGCTTCCTGCTTTGCTTTTGTCCGGCAGGGGAGAGAGGAAAAAACAACGGCTTCTCTAATAATTTTTGTTGACATTTAGAAAAAAGTGCGTATAATTAGATTTTGTATGGACACTAAAAAAGAATGTAAGATCGTAGAATGCGGTACTATGGCAGAAATTCCTGCCGGCAAGGTCATTGTAGGAGCAAAACAGATCCGAAAAGCCTTGAATGCCGGCCGTGCGAAAGAGGTTTTTCTTGCCAGAAATGCAGACCCTGCGATCACCGAGCCTTTAGAGGCGCAATGCAAAACCAATGCGATCAAATATGTCTGGGTCAAGTCGATGATCGACCTTGGACAAGCCTGTGGCATTGAGGTAGGCGCAGCCGCCGCTGCCCGGGTGTAACGCCGATTCTAACGGGTTTCCCGTAGAATATATCCGCCGAAAGGCGAGAACGAAAGAAAGGAGAAAATTGATGCCTACTTTTAATCAGCTCGTTAAGAATGGCCGTCAGCAGGTCACCTACAAGTCCACCGCTCCTGCGCTGCAGAGAGGTCTGAACACTCTGGAAAACAAGGCTACTACTCTGCCTTCCCCCCAGAAGCGTGGTGTTTGCACTGCTGTCCGTACCACCACTCCCAAGAAGCCGAACTCCGCTCTGCGTAAGATCGCCCGTGTGCGTCTGACCAACGGTATGGAAGTTTCCGCTTATATCCCCGGTGTTGGCCATAACCTGCAGGAGCACTCTGTGGTTCTGATCCGTGGCGGTCGTGTTAAGGACCTTCCCGGTGTTCGTTACCACATCATCCGTGGCACTCTGGACACCCAGGGCGTTAACGGCCGTATGCAGTCCCGCTCCAAGTATGGTGCAAAGCGGCCCAAGGCCGGCAAGAAGTAAGCACTGACTTACTGATCAATTTGAATTTTTCCCTGCCCGTTCGCAAGGCAAGGCCTTGCCATGTGGTTTTATATAGATGAAACCTCTGGCCAGGCACAACGAAAGACTCACTTTCGAGTACCGATGAAATCATTTTTTATATGAAGGAGGGAAGCAAAGTGCCCAGAAGAGGTAATGTTCCCAAGAGAGAGGTCCTTCCGGATCCTCAGTATAACTCCGTTCTGGTTACGAAGCTCGTCAACAGCATCATGCTTGACGGCAAGAAGGGTATTGCCCAGAAGGTCGTCTATGGTGCTTTCGAAATCGTAGAAAACAAGACCGGCAAGAACGGCCTGGAGGTCTTCCAGCAGGCTATGGAGAATATCATGCCCGCAGTGGAGCTGAAGGCTCGCCGTGTTGGTGGCGCTACCTACCAGGTGCCCATCGAAGTTCGTCCCGACCGTCGTCAGACCCTGGGTCTGAGATGGCTCACCACTTACAGCCGCAACCGCAGTGAAAACACCATGCGCGAGCGCCTGGCCGCTGAGATCATGGATGCCGCTAACAACACCGGCTCTTCCGTGAAGAAGCGCGATGACGTCCACAAAATGGCCGAAGCCAATAAAGCATTCGCCCATTTCCGTTGGTAATGAAGGAGATACCCTGCAATGGCTAGACAGTATTCTCTGGAGAATACCAGAAACTTCGGCATCATGGCTCACATCGATGCCGGTAAAACAACTACTTCCGAGCGTATTTTGTTCTACACCGGTAAGAATTACAAGATCGGTGAGACCCACGACGGCTCCGCCACCATGGACTGGATGGCGCAGGAGCAGGAGCGTGGTATCACCATCACTTCCGCCGCTACCACCTGTTTCTGGAACGGCTGCCGGCTGAACATTATCGACACCCCCGGCCACGTCGACTTCACCGTTGAGGTCGAGCGTAGCCTTCGTGTTCTGGACGGTGCTGTTACCGTTCTGTGCGCAAAGGGCGGTGTTGAGCCCCAGACCGAGACCGTTTGGCGTCAGGCCGACGAGTACAGAGTCCCCCGTATGATCTACGTCAACAAGATGGATATCATGGGTGCGGACTTCTATCGTGTTCTGGAAATGATCGACGACCGTCTGAAGTGCAACGCAGTGCCCATTCAGCTGCCCATCGGCTCTGAGACCTTCTTCAAGGGCAACATTGACCTGGTCGAGATGAAGGCTAACGTCTTCTATGATGACAAGGGTCTGGATGTCCGTGAGGAAGAGATCCCCGAGGATATGGTGGCACAGGCTGAAGAGTACCGTGAAAAGCTGCTGGACGCCGTTTCCATGTTCGATGATGAAATCATGGAACTGTATATGGAAGGCAAAGAGATTCCTGTTGCAAAGATCAAGGCAGCAATCCGTGCGGCTACCATCGCAAATGAGATGGTTCCCGTTGTCTGCGGCACTTCCTACAAGAACAAGGGCGTTCAGCAGGTGCTGAATGCAGTCGTCGACTATATGCCCAGCCCCTTGGATAAGAAGGGCATCAAGGGCATCAACCCCGAGACCGAGGAAGAGGATTTCCGTCCCGCTTCCGATGAAGCTCCTTTCTCCGCTCTGGCATTCAAGATCGCTACCGACCCTTACGTCGGCAAGCTGTGCTACTTCCGTGTATACTCCGGTGTACTGGAGAAGGGCACTACCGTTTTGAACTGCACTAAGAACACCAAGGAGCGTATGGGCCGTATCCTGCAGATGCATGCTAACCACCGTGAGGATATTGACATCGTTTACGCTGGCGATATCGCTGCCGTTGTCGGTGTCAAGAACACCACCACCGGTGATACCTTCTGCGCTGAGGATCATCCCATCATTCTGGAATCCATGGTATTCCCCGAGCCCGTTATCGAGGTTGCTATCGAACCCAAGACCAAGGCCGGTCAGGAAAAGATGGGTATCGCTTTGGCAAAGCTTGCTGAAGAAGACCCCACCTTCCGGACCTATACCAACAAGGAAACCGGTCAGACCATCATCGCCGGTATGGGCGAGCTCCATCTGGAGATCATCGTCGACCGTCTGCTGCGTGAGTTTAAGGTGGAAGCCAATGTTGGCGCACCGCAGGTTTCCTATAAAGAGACTATCCGCAAGGAAGTCGAGCAGGATACCAAGTATGCCCGTCAGTCCGGCGGTAAGGGTCAGTACGGTCATGTTAAGATCCGTGTCGAGCCCAACGAGCCCGGCAAGGGTTATGAATTTGTCAATGCTGTTGTCGGCGGTGCTATTCCCAAGGAATATATTCCCGCTGTCGATGCCGGTATTCAGGGCGCAATGGAAGCAGGCGTTATGGCCGGCTATCCCGTTGTTGACGTAAAGGTCACCCTGTTTGACGGTTCTTACCACGAGGTCGACTCTTCCGAAATGGCATTTAAGATCGCCGGTTCTATGGCATTCAAGGAAGCCTGCCGGAAGGCCAACCCCGCTATCCTGGAGCCCATCATGAAGGTCTCTGTTACCGTTCCTGATGAGTATATGGGCACTGTTATCGGTGACATCACTGCCCGCCGCGGCAACATTCTGGGTCAGATCACCCGTACCGGTGCTGTCCAGGTTGACGCCAATGTGCCTCTGGCAGAAATGTTCGGCTATGCTACCGACCTGCGCAGCAAGACGCAGGGCCGCGGTAACTACGCAATGGAGCCCAGCCACAACGCTGAACTGCCCAAATCCAAGACCGATGAGCTGGTCAAGGAAAGATCTAAGGGATAATTAAAAAAATCTCTTGTATTTCTGTATACTTTGTTGTACAATGTATGCAGCGTCGCGTTTTAAACGTGTAAAAATTTAAAAAATTTATTATTTTCAATAACAGGAGGATGTTTCAAATGGCAAAGCAGAAATTTGAAAGAACCAAGCCTCACGTCAACATTGGCACCATCGGCCACGTTGACCACGGCAAGACCACTCTGACCGCTGCAATCACCAAGTACCTGTCTCTGAAGGGCTACGCTGACTTCGAGGACTATGCTTCCATCGATAAGGCTCCCGAAGAGAAGGCTCGTGGTATCACGATCAACACCGCTCACGTTGAGTATCAGACTGATGCTCGTCACTATGCTCACGTTGACTGCCCCGGCCACGCCGACTATATCAAGAACATGATCACCGGTGCTGCTCAGATGGACGGCGCTATCCTGGTTATCGCTTCCACCGACGGCCCCATGGCTCAGACCAAGGAGCACCTGCTGCTGGCCCGTCAGGTTGGCGTTCCCGCTATCGTTGTCTTCATGAACAAGGCTGACCTGGTCGACGACGAGGAGCTGCTGGAGCTGGTCGAGATGGAGATCCGTGAGACCCTGGACTTCTACGAGTTCCCCGGCGACGACACCCCCATCATCAAGGGCTCCGCTCTGAACGCTCTGATCTCCGAGTCCAACGATCCCGCCGCTCCCGAGTATGCTTGCATCAAGGAGCTGATGGATGCTGTCGACTCCTATATCCCCACTCCCGACCGTAAGGCTGACCAGCCCTTCCTGATGCCCGTTGAGGACGTCTTCACCATCTCCGGCCGTGGTACCGTTGCTACCGGCCGTGTTGAGCGTGGCGTCATC
>JAZQJO010000051.1:0-27443 GCA_045541695.1 Faecousia sp. | reverse complement strand
CAGGAAACCACCGACCACAAAGGGGGTCGGTGCTTTCCTGGCAGGGGCACAAGGACTTGAACCCTGAGCCTACGGTTTTGGAGACCGCCGCTCTACCAATTGAGCTATACCCCTATATATGAAAGGCCGCAGCCTGTAGTTGGTGGTGGGCCCTCAGGGATTCGAACCCGGGACTATCCGGTTATGAGCCGGAGGCTCTAACCAACTGAGCTAAGGGCCCGTATTCACTGGCGCTTCGCACCACGCAAGCAGTATTGTATCATTTTCCCTCTCCCCTGTCAAGTTCTTTCTTGAAAAAAGAGACCCGAAAACCAAAGTTTTCGGGTCTCGAAAGATTCCTTAATCTTTTGCCTTGATCTTATTGAGCTGTGCGTTCAGATCCAGCAGCTGCTCCTTGGTAAACTTGGCATCCATCATGCCGCCGGCCATGGTGATCAGGCGCAGGACAGTAAATCCGCCCATCATGCCCATCATATCGGCAGTCATCTCGAAGCCCATCACCTTCTTGGGTTCGCCGTCCTTGCCCTTGCCGGCCATCATCTTGCCCATGAGAGATGCAAACAGCAGCTTGCCACGGACAGTCGCCAGAACATCGCTCATTTTGGAGTTCAGGGACAGGTGGCCCTCAGGCTCGGTAATGTCAAACCAGTTGAGGATCGCACCCTTTTCCACCAGACGGTATGCATCATTGAACTTCTCAACCTTGCGGATAATGCTCTCGTCGCGCAGCTCACCGGCAACAGCGACCAGCTTGGTCTCAGGAGCATTGTTGGGAACGTCGAAGTAGAAGAAGTGGTCAGCAGCTTCCTTCACACCCAGGCTCACGCCATTGGCAAACAGCTCAACTGCAGGCTGGTTGGAGTAAACAGTAACCTTGGTCACATCTTCCACACGGTCAATATAGCGCTTGCCGCACAGATGGATCATAGGCTCAGGGTTCAGCCATGCCTTGTAAGCATAGAAGGAGTCCTTCTTATACTTGCGGTCAAAGGTCATCAGGCCCTTATGGTTCTGACCGTTCTCGCCGCCCTCGGCACGTCCGTCAGCGCCGAAGTCGAACATGTTCCAAACATGGGTTGCCCACATATACTTACGGCTGAACAGCTGCTTGATCAGCTCTTCGTGGTAGTATGCCTGATATTCCTCGGTATAGTCGCCCTGACGGGGCTCGGAGGTATGCCAGTTCAGCGCCTCACAGCCGTACTCGGAGCAGCCGATGGGAATATTGGGATGGGTTGCATGGAACTTGTCAAACCAGGGACCGTTCATAGAGGTCTCGCCGCCGTACCAGCCAAAATAGTGGTTGTAGGAGACCACATCGGGAATCTGCAGATAAGGATCGTCCATCTTGCACATGGAAACCGCTGCGATGGGAGTCTTGCGGGTCTTATCCATCTCATGGCACAGATCGTTGAGGATCTGATGGTTCTCCAGCAGGTCTTCGCTGCTGCCGCCGATGGAAATTTCGTTGCTCAGACCCCAAACCACGATGGAGGGGTGGTTGTAGTTCTGGCTAATGAGCTCCTTCATCTGGGAGATGGTGTTCTCTCTGCCGTTCGGCATGTGCTTGGAGATATAGGGAATCTCAGCCCAGACCACCTGACCGTACTCGTCACACAGATCGTAGAAATACTGATCGTGCTGATAGTGAGCCAGACGAATGGTGGTAGCGCCGACTTCGCAGATGAACTCCATGTCTTCCTTGTGATCCTCGGGAGACAGGGCATTGCCCTTGCCCCAGCGGTCCTGATGGCGGGAAACGCCACGCAGAGGATACTCCTCGCCATTGAGAATGAAGCCACGCTCGGGGTCGATCTCGTAGCTACGGCAGCCGAAACGGGTGCAGACATTATCGATCACCTGACCGTCTTCCAGAAGCTCTGCTTCGCAGCAATACAGGTAAGGATCCTTGCGGCCGTGCCACTTGTGGACATTTTCGAGGGTAAAATTGACCTTGGTTTCGGCAGTGGTGATCTGAGCCACCTCATTTTCCTCGGCGTCATAGATGGTGTAGCGGATCTGGTGACCCATCTTGCCACCCGTAACAAAGGTCTCCACTTCCACATTGGCGTTGTTGCCGTCGATCACAGGAGTGACCTTGATGCCGGGTGCGCCGTAGTAGTCCAGATCGAAGTGGGACTCGTTGACGCAGATGATGTTCACATCACGGTAGATACCACCGTAGAAGGTGAAGTCAGCCATCTGGGGATAGACGGTGTCGTTTTCGCTGTTGTCCACAGCGATGACCAGCAGGTTCATCATTTCCAGACTATCGGTAATGTCCACACGCCAGGTGGAGTAGCCGCCGTCATGGTGGGCAAGATGCTTGCCATTCAAATGTACGTCCGCAGAAGAGTTGGCGCCACGGATCTCCAGATAGTAGCGCTCTGCGACGGGCAGCTCGGTCTTTTCAAAGCTCTTGGCATAGTAAGCGGTGCCGCGGAAATAGTCGTTGCCGCCGTCCTGGCCGTCGATGGCATTCCAGCAATGAGGCAGATTGACAAAATCCCACTTGTTGTCGATCGCGGTGGGAACTGCGGTTGCCTGCTTGCTGAATGCCCATTTGTAGTTGATATTCAAAATGGTTCTCATAGGTTTTCCTCCAAAATCAGATTATACTGCAATTATAACGCAGATAAGGTGCAAGGGTTTAAACAATTTATAAATTCTTCATAAAAATGTCCGGCTGCCGGTAGGCAACCGGACATTTTAACATGCCACAGGTTGATATTAGTTATTTGCGTGTCTTTCAGCCAGCTCAGCAGTCATCTTTTCCAGGGTCTTCTTGTCGATGTTGTAAATAAGTGCAACGCCGACAAACTGGCAGATTGCGCTGAAGGTGTACAGACCGGCAACCAGCCAGCAAAGTCTGCCAGCGGTCTCAGCGGACTGACCAATGGTGCCGAGAGCGGATTGATAGCCGATCAGGGAAGTGCCCATGATGGCGATAACGGCAGCGGGGCCAACGCCCTGAGCCAGCTTACGGAAGAAGGAGTGCAGAGCGTAAACAACGCTTTCCTCTCTCTTGCCGAACTTCCACTCCTGGTAATCGATGGCATCGCCCATCATAGCCCAGGAAACGCAGTTATAGAAGCCCATACCCAGACCGAAGAAGACCAGACCGACCATGTAAACGATCAGCTGAATATTCTTGGGGCACAGGGGGAAGCAGCACAGAATTGCGCCGCCGATCAGGCCGGCGATGGAGCCGATGGAAGCAACTTCCTTCTTACCAAACTTCTTAACCAGCTTGGTAGCAAAAGGCATGAAGATGAACATGGGCAGGAAGCCGACCATCATAACCAGGCCAGACAGAGAAGCCTGACCAAAGTGGGTAGCGAACATAATGGTGTTGGCAGTACCGGCGGACTGCATGCCCAGGAACATACCCATGGCAGCGATGGTGCAGCCAACAGCGGGACGGTTCTTCATGAAGGTGCCGAAGGACTTGATCAGGTTGACCTTCTCGCCTTCGTCGTTCAGCTGAGCATACTCGTTGCCGCGGATGGTGATATTCTTGATCATCAGCATAAAGAAGATGAAGCCGATAACGCCCATGATCAGGGCTGCCCAGAATACCATCTCGCCCTGCAGAACTTCGATCTGGCTGCCAGTCAGGGGGCTGAGCACCTTGTCGCCAGCCTCATAGGGCAGCTTGGTGATGGGATTAACAAGGAAGTTCTCGGGAACAAACTTATCCGCTGCGTCTGCAGGGATCTCGATCTTATCCAGGAACCAAGCGGGATTTGCGGGATCGAAGGTAACCTTCTTCCAAATCAGCATGGGCAGAATGATGCCGGGCAGCATGCCGCCAACAGCGCCGCCGATGGAACGGAAAACAGACAGCTGTGCTCTCTCGCCGGCATCTTCGGTAACGATGTTAAGCATAGTGCCGTAGGGAACGTTTGCCATGGTGTAAGCAGCGTCCCAAACGATGTAGCCCAGAACAAAGAGAATAGCCTTAACAACGGTGTTGGCATTGGGGAAGGGCAGGAATACTGCTGCGCCGCCTACAAGAAGGCCAAGTGCGCCGATAAAGATGTAAGTCTTGTACTTGCCAATTTTGTACTTTTTCTTGTCGTTATCGATCAGAGTACCAATGAGCGGGTCGTTGATAGCATCCCATGCCTGCACAAGAAGCAGCAGAATGGAGAACAGACCGGTCTCCATAAACATGTAAACGAGCCAGAAAGTCTGAACGGTACCCTTCAGGCCGAAACTCATGTTACAGCCAAGGTCACCGGCAGCATAGGCCAGCTTATCGCGAATGCCAAACTTGCGATGGCCGTTTGCATCCAAGCGGGGGGCTTTTTCTTTTTTCACTTTCACAAAGAATCCTCCTCAATATTTTTCACAAATAAAGCCCGCAGTGCGGGTTTACTTTAATAATATTTTAACAATTCTCCCCTATTGATTAAACAACAAATCTCTGCTATTATAATACATATCTCATATTTCCAGGGAGGGGAAAACATTGGAAAAGAAGTTGCTGTTTTTGCAAAAACTAACGGATTGTCTTGGAAATGTCAAATTGGCGTTTGTGGATGACAATGCGCAGGCCTTGTTTGCACACATCGACAAGGGCACAGACGGTCTTTTTCAGCACCTGATGCAGCAAGACGAATCCTTTTGGTCCCGTTTCCCCCACTTCCCCTTCCGGACGGATAGCATTTACGAATGCGTGAGCCTGGGCGGCATCACCTATTTTGTGTACAAAGAGGCCTCTTCCAACCGTTTTCTGTTTCTTGGGCCCATGCTGACCCACCCCTTTTCCGCAGGTGACCTCAAAAAAGAGCTGGAATCCTATCATCTGTCCGATGCCGCTGTGTCCCACATCGCCGACTTTTGCAACCGTCTGCCGCTGATCCCCCACCGCACGGCATACCGCGCATGCGACCTGATCGTGCAGTTCCTCACAGATCGGGAAACCTCCTTTTCCCTCGCTAAAATCGACATTTTGTCTGAGCTCAGTGATTACTGGAGCAGATCCTTTCAGCTGCCGGACGAAAACATCGTTCAGATGCGCCAGACGGAAAAACGCTACGAATACAGCATCAGCCTCACCGAGGCAGTCAAGCAGGGCAATCTTTCTCTGGCGCTACACCTGATGGGCAGCTATACGCCGGACGCATCGAATCCCGCACGAAACCCCAATCCCTTGCGCAATGCCCAAAATTATTGCATCGTCATGAACACCCAGCTGCGCCACGCTCTGGAAGGCAGCGGCATTCATCCCACTCGGATCGATGCCCTATCCAACGAGGTCGGCATGCAGATCGAACGTCTGCACTCCCTTTCTCAGATCCCGGATTTCACCTCCAATGTGATCCGGCAATATTGCAATCTGGTGCAGGAGCACAGCTATCCGGGTCTTCGTTCCGTAACCCATCTGGCTGTTTCCTACATCAAAGATCATCTTTCGGAAAATATCACGGTAAAAGATACGGCAAACGCCCTCTCGGTCAACGCAAATTATCTTTCTTCCATTTTCCGTGCCGATCTGGGAGTGACCTTCATCGACTTTGTCAACCGGGAACGGGCCAAGCAAGCTTCAGCGCTACTGAAGCACACCAACTTACAGATCCAGCAGATCGCCGCTCTGGTCGGCTACAACAACACCAGCTATTTTGCCCGGCAGTTTAAGCGGGTTTTTAACCAGTCGCCCCAAGCTTACCGGTCACGGACGCTTTGAAAAAGTCCCATTTGCCTTGTGGCAAATGGGACTTTCGATTTACTGCTGTTTCGGTTCTTTTGGGGGAAGTCTTCTGCGTCTGCGGCGCTCACGGGGCTCATCGGTGTCTGCCTTCTCGGCACGCCTAGCATAGGCTGCAGCCGCTTCGGACGTAGCTTCGTAGGTCAGCCTGCTGACACGCACCTTTCCTTCCGGTTGCTCCGACAGCCGCACACGGATCAAAAACTTTCCATGCTCCGGGCAGGTAGCCAGATCCATATACCGATGACCAGGTTGGGAGAACCAGCGGCTGCCCAGCATTCTCCGTCCGCAGGTGGGGCAAAGATTTTCCGGGCCGGACATGGCACTCAACGCATCGGACTTGCTGTCGTAATTATAAAACACCTTTCGGGAGATACAACCAGGCAACTGGGCGCCGTGGAAGCCGTTTTCGTGGCTTTTCAGCGCTTCGTCATATTCGCCGATACCCTTGCGCAGATCCAGCTTGGCGCAAATCAGCGCCGTATGGTAGGCATCACCCAGCGCATCGTGGGCAGGACGAGTCGGCTCGATGCCGAAGATCTCCATGGCTGTTTTCAGCGCTTTCTGGGCATTAGAGCCGTCTGTCTGAGCGTTGAAGATCATCTGGGCATTGTACCAGCGGTTTGTCCAATCCGTATCCAAACCGTAAAGCTGCAGGTTTTCCCGCAAAATGCCAATGTCATCAAAACCCCATGTCAGAAAAATGATATCCTCGCCGCACCAGGTGCGCAGCTTGTCCATAGCTTCTGGGCAAGGAACGCCCTCCGCTTTCAGACGGGATTCCTTAATGCCGGTGAGCTTGCTGACACGACGATTCAAATGGCGGTAGTATTTGGGGCGGATCATGATCTGGAACTCATCCGCCACTTCCCCGCCGGGCGTAATACGGACCGCACCGATTTGAATGATCTCTCCCCGGATCTGGACAGGAAGCACCTTCTTGGCAGACGGTGAGCCGGGCCAAGGCTGATTCCACTCCATATCCAACACAATATAATCCATCACTGAAACCTCTGTTTACATATCTTAGGGTCTATCATAGCACATTCATGCCGCACATGTAAACAGGATTTTCAAGATTACTTGCTTTTTGTTATCAATTTTTTGTTGTCCAGTTCGCCCTCCTGCCAACCGGCGCTCTTATGGCATACCGGACAGGGGTCGCAGGCTCTGGTGCTTTCGTAGGTATAGCCGCAGTTCAGACAGCGCCATGTGACAGGCGTTTCCTTTTCTGTCAGACTGCCACCGGAAAGCTGCTGCTTCAGCGACAGGAAGGTGTTGTGGTGAACGCCTTCGATCCGGGCGATCTGCATCCACAGTCTGGCCGCTTCGTCACAACCTTCCCTTCTGGCCACTTCCGCAAAAGCAGGATATGCCTCATCATGCTCATGCAGCTCTCCTGCTGCCGCAGCCGCCAGATTTTCTTCCGTTGTTCCCAGCTGGAAGGGATAGCCGGCATCCACATGGATATCATCGGCGCAGCCGCCCAGCTTTTGCAGCATTTCCAAAAATTCCTCAGCATGAACAGCTTCGTTGGCAGCGGTCTCCTCAAAGACACGGGCCAGCCATTCCCAACCCTCTTTTCGGGCTTGCTGGGCATAAATAGTGTAGCGTGTCCGGGCCTGGGATTCTCCGGCAAAGGATCTTGCCAGATTCAAAATGGTTTCCTTGTTCGTATTTTCCATGGTGCATCCTCCTTCAACAGAAGAATGCCCATTATTTTGGTTTTCCAAACGTACCGGCTCACCGGAAATATAGCTGCCGTTGCGATAGCGCCGCCCGGCGTCCGTTACAACATCGGCGATCAAAACTGCGCTGTTGGTGGTAAAGTCCCGCTCCAGGGCCGCCCGCATTTTGGCTCTTCGCTCAGGATTTGTTGCCAGAGCTACTGTCTGGGCTACAACTTTTCCGGGGACCGTGCTTCCCAGAGCGCAGCCACGATCCATAAAGAAATCAAAGTTTCTGCTTTCACAGCCGCCCACAGCGTTGATAAAGACCATAGGAAGCCGCTTGTTGGCTGCCTCTGTGCAGCTCAGCCCGCCCGGCTTTGTAACGATGATATCCGATGCGTCCATGTATGCGCCGATTTTTGTGGTATAACCCAACACCCGCAGACCGGGCAGTGACAGAGAGGAAAGCGCATCGTAAAGCTTCTCGTTTTTGCCGCAGACCGCAACCACTTCTGCGTTTGCAGGCATCTGCTCCGCCAGTTCTCTGGCGATCTTACGCATAGGGCCGCAGCCCATGCTGCCGCACATCAGCAGCGTCACGATGGCATCCTTTGGCAGGCGCAGCTCTTCCCTGGTGGCGAGCTTGTCCTGCGCAAAATAAAACTCCTGGCGCACAGGAATACCGCTGGGGATCAGCTTCTCACGCTGCAAGCCGGCAGCGGCAAATTCGTTTATCAGCGACTCTGCCGGGATAAAATACCCGTCCATGTCGCAAAGATCCACGTACGGATAACAGCCGTAATCCGTAGCAACAAAATAGCATGGTGTGCTGATGTCCCACAGCTTTCTCAGCTCCGACATCATCATGCCGGAAAACACATGGACGCAAACAATGGCATCATATCTGCCCTGCTCCAGCTTGGCCTTCAGCTTGGGAGCGCCCAAAGTCAGCAGTTCGTAGAGCATATCACTTTCGTCGGAACGCATTTCCTTTTTCTCAAAAGCGGTGTAGCTCACGTCCCACAATTTAGGCGCATACTTATAAATTCTGGCATGCCAGTTGCATACGAATTTGGAAAACCGGGGCGAAAGGCAGGCAAGAACATCCACGATCTCGCATTCCACATCCCGGCTTTTCAGCACCTGCTGAATTGCCTTTGCCGTGGAGTTGTGGCCTTCGCCGGTATTGCACGACAGCATTACAATACGCATATCAACACGATCCTTTCTGCATATTCCAGGTTTGTCCATTATAAACAATAATTTCTTTCTCCGCAAGTGGCAATATAAACGCCCCAGGATTCCCTGAGGCGTTACAATCAGATCAGGCCTTCCGCAAGAGAAAGGGCCGCTTCATCTGCTACCAATGTGAAGTTGGGGTGCAGCTGCATGATGGACGCAGGCACAGCCGGTGTGACCGGTCCGCAGAAAGCATCACGCAGGATCTGCGCCTTGGCGCTGCCAGTGACGATCATGACCACCTGCTTTGCACGCATAATGTCCAGAATGCCCATGGTGTATGCCTGCCGGGGCACTTCCCTTTCGCTTTCAAAAAAGCGGGCATTTGCCTCGATAGTGTTCCGGGTCAGATCAACGCAATGTGTACCTTTGACAAATTCGCTGCAAGGCTCGTTAAAGCCGATATGTCCGTTATGGCCGATGCCCAACAGCTGCAGATCCACGCCGCCCAGGTCATGGATCAGCCGGTCGTATTTAATACCCTGGCCCACATTGTCAGTGTCCATGCCGTCAGGCAGATGGGTGTTGGCCGGATCAATATTGATATGGTCAAACAGATTACTGCGCATAAAATACGCATAGCTTTGAGGGTGCTGGGGATCAAGTCCCACATATTCATCCAAATTCACGGTACGTACTTGAGAAAAATCCAGATCGCCCTGCTCGCAAAGCTTGATGAGCTGCTGATAAGCGCCCACGGGGCTGCTACCTGTGGCAAGACCCAGCACGCAATCCGGCTTCATGATCACCTGCGCAGCAATCAGATTGGCAGTCTGGCGGCTGGCTTCCTGATAAGTCTTTGTGCGAATCAATCTCATAATGCCATCTCCATCTATCTTTGATGGTCATAATTTTAATACGCCCGATATTTTTTGTACAGAGCTGCAGCAAAAAGCAATCGTATTTGACAAAAAGCAAGTCGTAATTGTACAATCGCAATAAGTTTTTCTTGAAAAAAAACGCAATTTTATTTACATTTCGTCTATTATTTTCATTAACAAGCTGTTATAATAGCCCCAAACGCACATAAAGGAGGCAACTCATATGGCTTACAAAAAGGTTCTTACGATCCAGGATATTTCCTGCGTCGGTCAATGCTCGCTGACCGTTGCGCTGCCGATCCTGTCGGCCTGCGGAATGGAGACCTGCATTCTGCCATCTGCGATCCTGTCCACCCATACCGCCGGCTTCACAGGCTTTACCGTCCGTGACCTCACCGACGATATTCCCGACATTCAGAAGCATTGGCAGGCAGAAAACATCACCTTCAGCGCCATCTACACCGGCTATCTGGGCAGCACGAAGCAGATCGACTACGTAAGAGATATTCTTGATACCATGGGCGCGCCGGATTGTGTGCGCATCGTTGACCCTGCCATGGCAGACAACGGCAGCCTCTACCCGGCTTTTGACGATGAATATGTGCAGGCAATGAAGGGTCTGTGCGCATCTGCGGATATTCTGCTGCCCAACATCACGGAAGCCTGCTTCCTGGCAGACATGGAATACAAAGAAACCTACGACGAAAGCTACATTCGGCAGCTTCTGGAAAAGCTTGTCGCCCTGGGTGTTACCACGGTGGTTCTGACCGGAGTGGGCTATGTCCCCGGCAAGACCGGCGTTGTGGTCTATGAAAACGGTCACATGAACTATTACGAGCACAACCGGATCTCCAAAGGCTGCCACGGCACAGGCGACATTTACGCTTCGGCTTTCACCGGTGCGCTGATGAATGACAAGAGCCTGTTTGAAGCAGCAAAGATCGCAGCTGACTATACCGTTCGCTGCATTATCAATACCCAGGCCTACCCCGACCATTGGTATGGCGCAATGTTTGAGACCGCCCTGGGCGACCTCATCGATATGCTGGCATAAAAGAAGCCGACAGGTTGATCCTGTCGGCTTTTTGCAGGCGATTTGTGAATCGCCCCTACAATATGCTTTTACACGCCGGAGTATGCAGCGAAGCCGCAGTCGATGGGCAGCACCACGCCGGTGATGGCGGAAGCAGCCTTGTCGTCGGTCAGGAAGAACAGACCGCCCAGCAGTTCCTCGGAGTCCACAAAGCGACCCATGGGAGTGCCGTTCAGGATCTTGGCGGAACGAGCGGTGGGAGTGCCGTCCTCGTTAAACAGCAGCGCACGGTTCTGGTTGGAGACCAGGAAGCCGGGAGCGATGGCGTTGCAGCGAATGCCGGTGCCTGCAAAGTGGGTAGCCAGCCACTGGGTAAAGTTGGAAATAGCAGCCTTTGCGCCGGAATATGCAGGGATCTTGGTCAAAGGAATATAGGCATTCATGGAAGAGATGTTCAGGATATTGCCGGACTTACGGGCAACCATATCCTTTGCGAATACCTGAGTAGGCAGCAGAGTGCCCTGATAGTTCAGCTTGAAAACGAAGTCGATGCCGGCTGCGTCCAGATCAAAGAAGGTCTTCTGGCCTTCCTTGGCCTCATGCTGATACTCATTGTCGGTGGTTGCACGGGGGTTGTTGCCGCCTGCACCGTTGATCAGAATATCGCAGGGACCCAGATCCTTCAGAACTGCCTGATGGACTTCTTCCAGAGCCTCGGGATCCAGCACATTTGCCTTGTAGCCTTCGCAGATAAAGCCCTCTGCCTTCAGCTCGGCAGCCAGCTTCTTAACAGCCTCTTCGTTCAGGTCCAGAGCAGCGACCTTTGCGCCGGCCTGGGCATAGGCACGGGCCATATCACCGCACAGAACGCCGCCTGCGCCGGTAACAACAACGACCTTACCGGTAAAATCACATTTCAAGGGAAGATTGATCATAATTATTACCTCCAAATAAATTACTTTCCGCTTAGTTTGTCCAGCATATCCCAGACACCCAACATGTACATAATACCCAATGCACGGTCATACAAACCGTAGCCGGGACGGACAGTGCCGGGACCCTCACCCCACAGGTGACGGCCATGGTCTGGACGGATGTAGCCTTCGTAGCCGCAATCGTGGTATGCCTTCAGCACATCCAGAATGCGGGTATCGCCATCACAGTCACGGTGAGAAGCTTCGGAGAAATCGCCGTTTTCAAAGTGCTTGACATTGCGGATATGGGCAAAGGCAATACGGTCGCAATGCTTGCGCACGATAGCGGCGACATCGTTGCTGGGATCTGCATTCAAGCTGCCGGAGCAAAGGGTCAGGCAGTTGCAGGGATGATCCACCATCTTCAGGAAGCGGTCGATATTTTCCTCATTGATCAGCAGACGGGGCAGTCCGAAGATGTCCCAGGGGGGATCGTCCATGTGGATAGCCATCTTGATGCCGGCTTCCTCACAGGTAGGCATAATGGCTTCCAGGAAGTATTTCAGGTTGGCCCACAGCTTTTCGTGGTCCACATCCTTATAGGCCTTAAAAAGCTCGTCCAGCTTGCTCATGCGCTCAGGCTCCCAGCCGGGGAAAGACATATTGTACTTTTCTGTAAAGTCCAGAATGTACTTTGCCATGGCATTATAATCGTCCTGGATCATGCCTTTTTCATAGAAAAGAGCGGTGGAGCCGTCGCCCACCTCGTGGAAGAGGTTGGAACGGGTCCAGTCGAAGATGGGCATAAAGTTGTAGCAAATAACTTTTACGCCGAATTTAGAGAGGTTGCGGATGGTCGTCTTGTAGTTTTCAATATAGCCGTCACGACTCGGCAGACCGATCTTAATATCATCGTGGACATTCACAGATTCCACAACATCCATATTAAAGCCGTATTCATCCAGCTGAGCCTTGACCTCTGCGATTTCGTCGATCTCCCAGACCTCACCAGGCATCTTGTGGTGAAGCGCCCAGACAATACTGGTCACACCGGAGATCTGCTTGATGTCGCTGAGGCTGATGGCATCGTTGCCCTTGCCGTACCAACGGAAACCCATTTGCATTGGCATAAATTCTCCTCCAGTTTACATTTATCTAGGGTGATTGTAGCACATAATTTCAAATCTTACAATCTCTTTTTTGTGAATATTGTGAAAAGAATCAGCGGCACCGATCGGTGCCGCTGAAATGCTATTTAGAGTTTCTTGCGGATCTGTCCGTAGACATAGACGGTAAAGTCGTTGGGTTCTTGCTCGGCAGCAAGACGAATCGCCTCGTCTGCTTCCGTTTCCTTGCCCTGGCCCAGCAGCGCAAAGGCCTTCAGGGTGTAGCCGTTTCGCAGATTCTGCTTATGGATATTGTTTTCGAAAGGCAGCGGAGAAGGAGATCCCACGCCATAGTAGGTGCGCAGATCGTGGTTTTCGATGAGGTTTTCTGCCTGCGCCAGCATCTCATCCAGCACAAGCTTTGCTTCCTCTTCCCTGCCCAGCTTTTTCAGGCACAGGGCACGGAACAGCGAAATTTCGGAAACAGCTGCCTTGTTGATGCTACCGGTCTCGAAAGCTGCTTTTGCCTTTTCGGCATTGCCCAGCTTTTCCCAGACAAGTCCTTCGAAGTAATTCAGGTGTGCTTCCTGATTGAAGAACGTCTTTGCTTCGCCGTAGGACTTGGGCACGATGCAGCCGTTGCGGTATGCCGCAACCGCCTCATCGGTCAGTCCTGCAGCAGCTTTTTCATTTCCCATCAGCACATACAGCCATGCATGGAGCTTGGTCAGCTTACCTTCGCCGCCCTCGTAGATGTGGAAATGGCGGACCTTGCCCATCTCGATAGCCTTTTCAAATTCGCCCAGCTGTGCCGTCAGGGTCATCTGATCCAGATAGCAGTCATCTCTCTGTGCCAGATACTCGGGGAACTTTTCATAAACAGCGAGGCGCTCCTGGGGCGTATAGTCCATGTTCTTCAGCAGCTGCTGATATTCCAGCAGCAGTCTGGGCTCAGTCTTGCACAGAGTGATGGCCTTTTCCATGGCCTCTCTTGCCTTCTCAGGGGCATTGCCCTCATCGAAGTAATACTGCGCCAGATTCCGCCACATTTTGGCATGCTCCGGGTCACGCTTGACGCCTTCCAGCCAGTTCTCCTTGGCCATTTCGTAACCGAAACGGTCATAGTACAGGCTGCCCAGATAGTAGCAGGCGTTGCCGTCGGCAGCATTCAGCTTCTTTGCCAGCTCCAGCACGGCGATGTCTTCACATCTTGCGGGGAAGCAGTAGCCGGTGGGCAGGCTTGCGGCCTTTTTCAGCTCGGCAGCGGCATCCTGACCCATAGCATTCAGGCAGAATGCACGGTAGTAGGAGACCAGCGGATAGTCGTTGATGTCGAAAGAAAGTGCATAGAGCGCATCCTCATACATGCCGGCCTTGATATAATCGCAGGCCACATCAATGAGGTTTTCAGACTTGCCGGTAAACTCGGCGATCTTTTCACTGCAATCGCAGTAACGGGACAGCTCCATGATGGCGAACAGATCCAGCGGATCTTCCTCATGGGACTTTTGTGCCAGTTCCCTGGCGGCATCGCAGCCCAAGTGGCGCAAAACGGCACATTTCAGATTGATCGCCTTGCGGTGACCCACATTCAGACCGTAGGACTCTTCCAGCTTGCGCAGGGCTTCGTCCCAATCTCCACGCTTGCAGTCCACATTCGCCAGTTCGAACATGGCGGCGCTGCGGTGGTTATAGTTCCATGCTGCCTTGTAAAGGATATCGTATGCCTCGTCATCCTTACCCAGATACAGCAGCGCCAGACCCTTCAGGTAGAACGCCTCGGTGTCGGTGGGATGCTCATTGCGCAAAGTCAGTCTTTCGATGGCCTTGTCGCAGTAACGGACACAGTCGGCAAAACGGGCATTTTTCAGCGCCATGCGGCCCATGGAGGTGTTGCAGCGAATATCGCCGGGGTCACGCTCCAGACCGGCCTTGTAATAGTCCTCAGCCTTATAGTTGTGCTGCTTATACTGCTCCAGATGGTAGCCGTTGATATACAGCTCTTCCACAGTAGCAATGTCGCGGGGACGCTTCACAGGCTGACGGGGTGTGATGGGCTTTTTCTGGCCTCTGCGGTAGGGCTTGTAGGAAACCAGCACCTTGCCGTCGGCAGCGATCAAAGAAGCGGTGACATTATAGAAATCGGAATCACCGATGTCCAAAGTCTTCTGATAGGTGTTGCTGGGATCCAGATCCACCTGCTCTGTGTAAAGCACCTTTGCGCCATCGGTCACGCGGACAGTTGCGCCCTCGAAGCGGCCGGTGACATAGAAGCCCACATAGGTGCCCTCTTCCCGCTGCTCCAGGTTCATGGCAGCGTCGATGGTGGCATTCTTGACGATACCGATGTCCCGCACAGGATACCAGTACTGCTCAAATTCACGGGATTCATAGGGTGCGATCCATGTAAAGTCAGGCTGATTGTCGGTATATACGCCGGTCATCAGCTCGATGTACGGACCGTTTTTGTCGGTCAGGTTGCTGCACCACATGTCGCCGAAATCGCCGATGCCCCAGTGCCACATCTTCTTACCAGGGGAAATGTGGTGGTTGGCGACGGTAACGATACCCTTGGCGATACCCTCATCATAGCCGGCAACGAAGTCCATGTCAGACTGGCCCTGAGAGATCAGGTAGGAAGACGGCACCTTGACGGCATCATACTTGGAAAGGTCGGTGCCTTCGCCGAAGTCGTAGGGTCTTGCGGTCTTATACACACCCTTGGCGATGGGCCATTCCAGCACCGCACGACGGTCATGGTCATTGACCCACTCGCAGTCCGGCGGGAACACGGTGCGGTAATCGTTGTTTACAGGTACAGCCAGGTTTGCCCACCACATAAAAATCTGGGGCAGATTGGTGCGGTTATACACCTTTACCTTTGCCTTGATGTAGCTTCTGCCCTCATCGATGGAGATGCCGGCCATGCCCTTCATGCGGTTAAATGGCTCTACCTCACCGGTCCATACGGTGTTGGGCTCATTTTCGGAAACTGCAGCCTCCAGCGGCAGATAGGTAGTAGGACGGTGGTGCTGAGGCCAGTTAAATTCAATACCGCCGGAGATCCATGCGCCGGCAAGGCCCACCAGCGCAGGCTTGATGACCTCATTGTAGTAAATGAAATCATGCTCGCCCACCTTGTCGTAGCCGCGCAGGATCTTGCCGCCCACCTGCGGCAGCACCTGGGTTTTGATATATTCATTTTCCAGCGTGTAGACCTCGTAGGAAACATCGGTCTTTTCGTCACTAATCCGGTCAGAATACGGGATTGGATACAGCCGTCCGGATGCGCCCTGATAAGGCTTGTTCTCAAAGAACATGGGGAACTCATTGGCTGCTGGGGGTACATAGGTCGGGATGACCATCTGATGTTTCGTTACCTGTACTTTTTTCATTACCGGCACCTCGCTCATAAGATTTGATGGTAAAAGTATAGCACACTTCCCTGCCGGTCAAAAGACAAAATAAGGCGGGGAAATCACCTGCATTTTTTTCTTTCCTTTTCCCGGAAAGTGTACTATAATGTAGAAAATGAAAAAGGAGGTCGCAGCCATGGTTGCAATCCTTTCCGATCCCAAATATGCAGAAAGTCCATGGTGTCAGAATATCTGCAAAAGCCTGACCGACGAACTTCGGGGAAAGCGCATACCCTTCACCGTCATCTCCGACACTTGTCCACCGGATGTCGATGCTGTGTTTCTCCTTGCTGCGGACTACGCATGGACCAGCGATACCATCCGTCTGCTCAATGGCAGCGGCATTGCCCCCATTGTCATCTGCAACCAGCTGGAGAGTATCCCCGGCTGTATTTACAGCTGCGTTTGCTCCGATGTGAACAGCTCCATGAAAAATCTTCTGGAACATCTGCGTGCGCTGGGCAAAAAGAGTCTTGCGCTCTACGGCGTCAATCCCAATTCCATTGCAGACCTGAGCCGGGCGGATGCTCTGATGCAGTGGAAAAGCGGCCGGGTGGAGACCGTTGAGGTCTTTCTGAACGAAGGCTCGCTGGAAAACCTGTTTTCCCAGTTTGCTGCCAAAGCGTCCTGCTTTGATGCTGTGGTTTGTGTCAACGATTTTGCCGCTGTGTCCCTGCTGTATTTTGCAAAGCAAAAAGGCATCTCACTGGAAGGGTTCCTGCCGCTGATCAGCTGCGTTTCCTCGAAAATTTCTGAGTATTACAAAGGCAGCATTCTTTCTGTGGATATTGGCTACGCCCGGTTCGGCAAAGCTGCAGTAGACGTGCTGGAGCTGATCCGTCGCAGACCTTATCTGTCCGGCGTTACCGCCAAGCTGAGCTGGAGCATGGAAAATGCCAAGCCCCGGCCGGTCAGGGAGTCCATTCCCTTGCCCCAAACACATGCCGACGATCCTATGTACAGCGATCCGCACTTCCGGCAGATCATGATCGTGGAAAATCTGCTCTCGCTGATGGAAAATCCGCTGGATAAGCAGATCGTGGACGCCATGCTGGCGCTTATGCCCAACCACCGCATTGCGGAAAAGTGCTACCTCAGCGAAAATGCGGTCAAGTACCGCATCCGCCGGCTGCTGGAAAAAAGCGGCGCTGCGGATAAGGACGAAATGCTGCAGCTGTTGAATACATATTTGCCATAATAAAAGGCTCTCCTACCGGAGAGCCTTTTCTTTATTCGACCGTCAACACGACCTTGCCCACATTTTGTCCTTTGTACATAATATCGTGAGCCGCTTCTGCCTCGGTGATAGGCAAAACCTTGTATATTGTCGGCTTCACTTCGCCGCTTTCCACCTTGGGCCACACGTTTTTAACCAGATCCGCAAGGATCTGCGCTTTGACCTCAGGCGTGCGGGAGCGCAGGGTCGACCCGATGATGCGGACATTTCTGACATAGATATTCTTCAGGTCGATCTGGGTCATCTGACCGGCCAGCGCTGCGATCATGATCCACCGTGCGCCATGACGCAAGTAGTGGATGCACTTGCCCATAATTTCACCGCCGAGGCAGTCGATGGCAACATCTACGGGGTGGCCGTTTGCCAGCTCTTCTTTCAGCACCTCCACAATGTCCTCTTCCCGGGTGGCAACCACACGGTCGGCATTCAGGTGCTTAATGTTCTCGGCAATTTCACCGGTCAAAACCGTGGTGATGACGCGGATGCCGAAAGCCTTTGCCATGGGGATGATGACGCTTGCCAGGCCGCTGGCACCGGCGTTCATCAGCAGGGTATCGCCGGACTTGATGCCGCCCTCCATAAACAGATTCAAATATGCGGTGGCAAAGGCTTCGGGAATTGCCGCCGCCTCCACTATAGAGCAGTTTCCGGGAACGGGCATGAGCATATCATACTTAACATTGACATACTGGGCATAACCGCCGCCGCCCAAGAGGGCGCAGACTTTATCGCCAACCTTCCAACCCGACTTTTTCCTGGCCTCTTCGCCTACCTCAACGATCGTACCGGCGATCTCCAGTCCCATCCACTCCGGGCAGCCTGCAGGAGGCGGATAATCGCCTTCCCGCTGCATCAGATCGGCCCGATTCAGGGCGGCCGCTTCAATTTTCACCAGACAATCCTCTGCGCCCATAATCGGATCGGGCACATCGTCCCACCGCAGAGATCTGTCGTCATTGATAAGAATTGCTTTCATGTCTTTTCCTCCTTGCAGGTCTGCAAAATCGTTTTATAAAGTGCCAGTTCATATTCCGGCGTATAGGGATTGATTTCGTCGCCACGCACGTATGCCGCAAAGGCAGCCATCATGGCTTCATAGCGATCAAAGGGGGAGCTATCCGCCTTTTCGCCGACAGCATGCCAATTCTGGTCAAGGCATGTGCGTTTGGTGGTATAGATTTTATCATCCAAGCAGGTCTCCAGCGGCTTTATCTCGACCGTTCCTTTCGTACCGGTTACCACCAGCTGCCGCCGGTGAAAACCACCCAGTTCCCGTGCGCTGGTCTTGATAAAGGATGTCCCGTTTTTATAAGTAAAGACCGCCAGTTCTTCAAAGGGTGTGATCGTTTCCGGCTCTCCCTGCAGCTGCAGCAGCAGATCTGTCAGATGGCAGCCGAGGAAGAACATCATACCGCCGGGAAATCCCTTTACCCAGCGCTGAGTTTCCTCCGTATGCAGGCAGCTCATTTGCACTTCCACGCTGAGGATCTCCCCCAGTTCTCCTCTTTTCACCTTTTGCACAAGGTCTTGGATGCTGGGATTATAGCGATACATATAGCCTGTGTGGAATACCTTTCCGGTATGTTGAACTGTTTTCACCAGCTGCTCAAATTCCGCAAGGGAAAGTCCACCGGGTTTTTCCATGTGGATATGTTTGCCTGCCCTGGCCGCAAGCAGAGCATATTTTGTCAAGTAGATTTCGTCGGTCTCAATAATGACCGCCTCGATCTCCGGATCGCTGAGCGCTGCTTGCAAAGAAAGCTCCCTATACCCGTCCATATCCTTTACTTTTTTGGGGAGCCGCTGACGCTCGTTTTCCGGCAGGACAATTCCTGCAATTTCAAACAGCCCCGTCTGCTTTTGCAGGCATTTGAATATTTCGTTTGAATGGCTATGGCTGTTTGCGCCGATCTGTACGATCCTGATCTTTCTCATTCAAAATCTCTCCAATCGAACTGGACCAAAGGGAATGCTTTTCCGGATGCCAATCTTGTATAGATCTCCGGCGCAGCGGCAGGAGAGTGGATCTCATCAACGGTCTGGGAAAGGTTGAGTCTTCCCAACTCTGTCAGCTTGATCAGAGAGAATACATCATCCCGCTGAGTCCACCAGCCGGGGGATGACTCCTCTTCCGGACGTGCCTTCGTGTGGGCACCGACCAATGTGATTCCCGGACCGTGAACCTTGCGGTAATAGTCGATGGTAAAGTCACTGTTTCGGGTACAGCCAAGCAACGCCACTCTGCCGTAACGGGCCATGCAATCCAGAATGCCGTTCAGCCCTGCGCCGATGCCGGTGACCTCAATGCCCACATTGGCACCGCCTTTTGTCAGCGACTTGGCTGTTTCCGCAAAGTCGGATGCAAAGGGATCGAGGGCAAAATCCGCACCGCAGGCAAGCGCTTTTTCCCGTTTCTCGGGGTCTGGGTCTACCGCAATGATGGGCGCCGCGCCTGCACAGCGAAGCAGCCGCAACGCCACTATGCCCAGCACACCCATGCCCATAACGATGGCGCTTTCTCCAATTTCCAGCCGGCATTTACGAATCGCTGCCATAGGGAATGTAGCAACGTGAAAGAGCGCTGCATCTTCAAAGGAAATATCGCCGATGGGATAGACATTGCTCTCCTTGGCAGTCACATACTGATTGTGCGTACTCCAGGACACCGCAACTCTGTCACCGGGTTTGACAGAGGTCACGCCCTCTCCTACCTGCTCCACGATGCCGGCAGAGCTGTAGCCGCCCCGTCGGGGAAATACTGCCACCTCTGCATCCTTTAGCAGCGGAGAAATTGTTTTGCTTCCCGTAAGGTTTGCCCGTTCCGTGCCGCTGCTGATGGTGGAGACGCAAAGTTTGACCAGCACCTGACCGGCTTGGGGCATCACCACCGCTTCCGGTTTGATCTGCGCCGTGCCCTCTTTTATAAAAACAATATTCTTGCTTTGCATCACAATCACCTCTAAGCACATTATAGCGGCTTGCAATGCTTGAGAAAATATGCTATTCTATATTAAATGAGGTAATTTTCTACACCATATGGAGGTGATTTCTATTGGAAAGACATATTTTCTTTGACAGTTTCCGTTTCAATGCCTATGTTTGGAGCAAGTATAGATACACCGACAACCGTGGCGGCTCACCCTATCACTATCTTGCCTACATGGAAAAAGGGCACAGTAAAATTGTTTCCGACGGCATCACCATCAACATTTCTCCGGGGGATGTATTCTATATCCCAGAGGGTCTTCCCTATCAATCCTATTGGTATTCCGATGACGAGATCTGTTTCCGTTCTTTCGGCTTTCACTTCTTCCCCGAAAGCGCAGCAAAGCAGTTTCTTTTGCAGACGATCCCCTGCAGCGATGAACTGAAAGCGCAGATCCTGCGTATTCCCACCGGTGTGACAACAGACAGCCGCCTTTTAGGTGCGTTCTACTCCGTCTGGGCCGCCATTCTTCCCATGCTGCAGCACAGCAGCAAGGATGCCCACGCCGATGTGATCGAAAAGGCAAAAAGCTACATTTATAAGCATACCGATTGCAAGGTCTCTGACATCGCCAAGCATTGTCTGCTCAGCGAATCGGCGCTGTATCACATCTTCAAAAAAGAAGCGGGCTGCACACCCAACGAACTGATCCAGAAAACGAAGGTGGACAAAGCGGTGCTGCTGCTCACCACCACAAGCCGCTCTGTTCAAGAGATCAGCGACGACTTGTGCTTCAGCTCCACCTCATACTTCCGTAAGGTCCTCTATCGCCATACCGGAAAAACACCACGACAGATCCGCAAAACAGCTTTGGCAACATAAAAAGGCTCTCCTACCAGAGAGCCTTTTTATTATGCCGATAATTTGCTTTTGCTGCGGATGCGGAAATAATAGCCGATGTAATACACCGCAGCGGATGCCAGAAGCATGGCCAGCATCAAAAGCACCATATTGACGATCCAGCCGCAGGCAGCGTAAATGTCCTTAAACACCGCCAGAGGACTTTGCACATAAGGGGAAATATAGAAGCAGTTGATCTTTCCTGCAAAGATCACGTTCATGGTCTGGGCCACGGCGCAGGAAGCCAGATATGTCAGCGCAGCCTTACGGTAGGAATGCTTATCCAGACAGGCCCGCTTGCTGAAATACAGATAAAGACCGATAAAGATCAGCAGCATGTGCCATACGTAGGCATGGACTGTCAGCGTCCAGTAAGGATGGTGAATGCCGCTGGGCTCGATGAACGCCATGATGCCGCCGAACATATTCACCGCAAACATAAATTCATACAGCCAGGCATTGCGCTTTTGGGAGCGGCAGAAAGCGCAGAAAATGCTTAGATACATGGGTACGGAGCAAAGCTGGAACGGATATGTGCCCCAGAAGCCCCAGCCGTAGGGGTCGACCACCATGTGAAAGGCGATCTTATACACTTCTGTCAGCAGCAGAAATGCGCCCACAGCGCCGAGAATGATGCGGTTACGCCGCTCGTCCGCATTCCGCAGCCTCCAAGCTGCGGCAATGGCTGCCGTCAAAAGTATGGCCGTGGCCAAAAGATGGAATACGCCATAGGATGCGGGCTTTTCCATAGCCCAGGCCGTCCAATGCAAAAACGCTTTCATAGTAAACGCCTCTTTTTTCCTTGAATGTAGTTAATCTAGCATAATTCGACCTGTTTTTCAAGCATGGAAAAAGATAGGACTTGCATGGGCCACACACAAGTGGTAAAATACTTTCACCACAAGATCCCCACAGGGAGGTAGATACACTTGAGTACAGCAAAACGCACTTTGATTCTTGCCTTCACCTTGCTGCTGATATGCAGCTTTACAGGTTGCGCACAAACCATTACGATTCCCGATGGGAATATCACCGGCGATATTGCGTATTTTTCCGCCATGGATACCGACACCCTGAAGAAAACCTGCGAAGGTCAAACGATCGAGGTGACCGGCGCGGTGACCTCTGAAGGACTCTCCTATATTCGCATTGGCGATCCCCTGCGGTCGGAAGTGACCTTTAACTGCTATCCTGCAGATGCGGACGCCGCAAGCACCTTTTCCAAGGGTGAGCAGGTAACTGTTTACGGAAAATGCACCTCTGTTCTGTTTTCCACCGTTACGCTGAAGGAATGCCGTATTGTGGGCAGAAACACGCCGGAAACAGAGGCAACTGAAAACACCGAAACCACTGAAACAACCGAAGACGCCACCCATGTTCACGCCTGGAAGGACGCAACCTGCACGGAGCCTAAAATCTGCACTGTCTGCGGTGAGCGAAGCGGCTCTGCTGCCGGCCACAGCTACCAGAACGGGAAGTGCGCCGTTTGTGGTCAAAGCGACCCCAGTGATCCTGCAACTACTATGGTTTGGATTCCCAAAAGCGGAAAGAAGTATCATTCCAAAGCCACCTGCAGCAACATGAGCGATCCCAAGCAGGTCACTCAGGAATACGCCGAACAACAAGGTTATACGCCCTGCCAAAAATGCCACTAAACCCATAAAAGGCTCGCTTGGGCGAGCCTTTTATTCTGCCGCAATTCAAGCCTTGACCTTTGCATTTCCAGGCGTATAATAAAACTATCCCCAGAAGAAAGAAGTGTCCCCTCTTGAGCAAGCAGCGTATCACGCTTACCGAGGGCTCCATTTGGAAAGCCATGCTGCTTTTCGCCATGCCTGTGTTCCTCGGTAACGTTTTCCAGCAGCTTTATAATGCTTTTGACGCCTGGTGCGTCGGCAATTACATAGGTGAAAATGCGCTGGCGGCTGTCAGCTCCTCCGGTAGTCTGATCTTTATGATGGTCAGCTTCTTCAACGGCGTTGCCATGGGCGCAGGTGTGGTCATTGCCCGCTACTACGGCGCAAAGCAATTCGATCCCATGCGTAAGGCCATCCACACCGCCATTGCCTTCGGCATGGTGACCGGCATTTTACTGACCATCGCGGGCATCGTCTTCACCCCCACAATTCTTGATTGGATGGGCACACCGGATGAAGTTCTTCCGGAGTCCGTAAAGTATTTCCGCTGGTATTTTACAGGCGCCATCTTTACCGTCATGTACAATATCTTTGTGGGCATTTTGCATGCCGTAGGTGACAGCCGTCATCCGCTGTATTACCTGATGTTTTCCACATTGGTCAACATCGTGCTGGATATGCTGTTCGTGGCGGTGCTCCATCTGGGTGTCGGCTCTGCTGCCATTGCCACCACCATTGCTCAAGGAATCAGCGCCTTACTGTGCTGTATCCATCTTTCCCGTGTGGACGCCCCTTATCGGTTGCGCATCAAGGAGATCCGCTTCCACAAAAAGAGCCTGATCGAGATCGTGAAATACGGTCTTCCCTCCGGTGTGCAAAACAGCGTGATCGCATTGGCAAACGTGGTGGTGCAATCCAATATCAACAATTTCGGCAAATCCGCCATGGCCGGCTGCGGCTCGTATTCCAAGCTGGAAGGCTTCGCTTTTCTGCCTGTCACCTGCTTCACCCAGGCCCTGTCCACCTTTGTGGGGCAGAATCTGGGCGCAGGCCAGCACGACCGGGTAAAAAAAGGCGTGGGCTTCGGCATCGCCTGCAGCTGCATCATGGCCGAGATCGTGGGTGTGATCTCCTACGTGTTTGCGCCGGATCTGATCGGCTTCTTCAGCGACTCTCCGGAAGCCATCGCCTTTGGCACGCAGCACATGCAGACCATTTGCCTTTTCTACTGTCTTCTGGCGTTCACCCATTGCATTGCCGGCATTATGCGGGGCGCCGGCAAAGCTACCGTTCCCATGTTCACCATGCTGGGCTGCTGGTGCTTGTTCCGGGTGACGTATATTACGGTTGCCGTTAAGTTTATCCCGCAGCTGACCACCGTTTCCTGGGCATATCCCATCACCTGGACTCTCAGCTCCGTCGTTCTGCTGACCTATTTTCTGAAAGCGGATTGGATCCACAATTTTGACCGGATAGAAGCCAAAAAGAAAGCCTTATAACAAACGCCACGGCTGCTTTCGCAGCCGTGGCTCATTTTATTTAATTACGATGCGTCCGCTGCCGCTGACGTTGGTATAGTCCAGAAGCATGCCCGGATACTTTTCCAGCAGAGGCGAATTCGTTGCGCTTACGTTGTGGTCCTCAAAGCCCTGAATATAGTTTGCCAGGACGAGGTAATCCTCCATCACATAATCCAGCACATTGACGGCGCTGTCAAACATGTTGAAGCCATCGCCCAGATCCCGCAGCGTATAGTTGTAGCCTGCCAGATTGTAGGTAGCATCCAGCTCCAACGGCTCGTACGCATTGGTGTTTTTGTTGTAGACCTGCACATCGTGCACACGGTAGCCGCCGGTGGGACCGCCGACCCAGACGCCCTTATCGTCCTGCTGCACCGATGCAGGCCATTTGGAATCGATCTGGTAAGTAATGCCCGAAACCTGCAGGAAGCCGCCGCATTCCATGCCCTTGCCCACCATCCGTGCGCCCCATTCCAGGGCATCCAGAAGCTGCTGACCGGTCACGGTCTGCAGACATGCAACGTTGCCGAAGGTGTGGATCTCCTTTGCGGTCAGATAGCTCAGCTGACCTGTAACTGCCGTGTTGCGGATACCGCCGCCGTTCATAACGGCCACGTCCACATCCAGCCCCATGTCGTCAAACAGATAATACAGTGCATCTGCGGCAAAATCGCCGGTATTGGTCTCCTGGGAGCGCACCAGTCGCTTATTCTCGGCGCTGTAATTGTGGAAAACCACTGAAGTGCTGCCGATATTCTCGCCGAGCTTGGCGTTGATCTGCTCTATCCAGGCATCCTTTACACTTGTCACCCGTGCATCGGTCAGCCACTCTGCGCCCAGATCCGTATCAGAAACAAACCTGTAGCCCACAACCTTGGTAACATCTTTTCCGTCGTCGCCCTTGACCGTAACCGTAACCTCCTCGTAGGTAATCAGGTCGGTGGTGATCTCACCGGTCTCGCCGTCGATGATCATCATACCGATGGCATCGAAATACTGGCCGGTTTGGGTCAGCAGAACGTTTTTTCCGGTCTTGTCGGCAATGTTCTTGCCTTCCACAGTGGAGTGGGAGTGGCCGTCGATAAACGCATCCATGCCGGAAAGCTTTGCGATGGTCTCCTCAGATGTCCAGGGACTCGACGACAGATCGTCGCCCAAATGGCCCAAGCCGATGACCATATCTGCGCCCTCTGCCTTCGCACCGTCAATGGCTGCCTGCACATCTGCGCATAGGGCTGCGCCGTCTTCTCCGCCGGAAATGCCATAAATATAGTTTCCGTTTTCATCCTGGAAATAAGCGGGCGTGGACTTGGAGAAGGACTCCGGCGTTGTGATGCCCACGAAAGCCAGTTTGCGGCCGCCGATTTCAAAGATCTTGTAGCCGGGCAGAACGTTTTCGCCACGGACACCGTCGGTCTCATGATAGAAGTTGCAGGAGAGGTACGTATAATCTGCCCATTCGATGGCATTCATGCAGCCTGCCATGCCGTAGTCAAATTCATGATTCCCCAGGGTCGCTGCGTCGTAGCCGGCAGCATTCATCAGCTTCACGATGCTCTCGCCCTTGTCCATAGAGCCGAAGGCCGTGCCCTGGATGGCATCGCCGGCATCCACCAGCAGCACATTGCCGTAAGCTGTCCGTAGCTGGTTTTTCAGACCTGCGATCACGTCGTAACTCAGCGGCCCGTCTATATAGGTATGAACATCGTTGGTGTAAAGAATCACAATGTCCTCTGTTTTTACCGGCTCAGTCGTTTCTGCAGGCGTTTGTTCTTCATGGCATGCCGCCAGAGAAAGACACAGCGCCAACGCCAGAACAAGGGATAATAGCTTCTTCATACGCTACCTCCTGTCTTTTCCTTCCGGTATTAAATTTTATTGCACTTGCAGCAACATGTCAAGATAAAACTAAAACGTCTCGCCGGCAGGCGAGCCTTTTTCGGGTCGATGTGCCTCAATCGACTCCTACAAACATTTCGGTACTTATCGTAGGGGCGGATGCCCACATCCGCCCGTTAAAACAATGTGGTTATCCAATAAATTAAGCCATCGGCAACCGAGGCGGAAACACCGTAGACGATAACCGAGCCGGCGATGGTGAACATTTTTGCGCCCACGCCCAAGACGAAGCCCTCTGCGTGTGTCAACTTAGGACCCATTACTTCGTGTTCTGTTAGGACTAATTTCCTCGCATGGCATCAACCCAATTCTTCTAACCGTATTATTTGGTCAAGACACACGCTGTGTAGGTAATGGTTCTGTCGCCGTGGTGATAGGCTATGCCGGCATCCTGGCAGACCTGGGTTACAAAAAGGCCATAGCCTTCCATACTGGAAACTGCCTTGTCCGGAAAACAGCATGGTTCAGGGTAGCTGCACTGCCGGCACACCCGACAGCCGCCTGCACCCAAACACAGCGCATCCGGATATACTTTCCGTATTGCTTCTGCGAGGGCATAGAAGTTTTTCATATGCCGCTGCTCTGTCTCACGATAACATTTGGAGTCCACTGCTTTGTGCATATGACCTACAGTTTGTAAAAGGATCCCTCGTTTGTATTGCCGCATTTTTTGCTGACATTCCTCGACGGTACCGACAGCCGGGGGGCAGGTCCAATTTTTGTTGTATGCACCGCATTTATCCTCTACGCACATAGCGCGGACATCCTCACGAGCAATCAGTGTCTGAGGGTCAAGCGGCGCTGCAACGTCAAATCCCATTTCTTTTGCTTTTTCAATCCATCGGGACAAAGCATCTTCTTCCCTGAAAAGCATAGCTTTGGCAAAGGTCTTCGGGAACAATGGCAGACTTGCCAGTTCCAGTGATTCCACTTTTTCGGTCAGCTTCTGTGTAAAGGGAAGCAACAGCTTATCAAGCGCCAGCATTTTTGCGCCGCTAAGCGCAGCGTTTCCCACAACTTCGATCTTTTCCAGTAACTGTTCCGGCAACAGGCCGATGCGGCAGGCATTTTCCGGATTCAAGAAGCTACCGAATGCACCGGCAAGCTGCACTCTTTGAATTTCCTCGATTTCTACGCCCAACTGGTTGGCAAGCAATGCGATACCCGCATAGATGGCACCCTTGGCCAACTGTACCTGGCGAATATCCTCTTGGGTCAGATAAACCCTTTCCGTCAGAGGGAGAATATGGTCATCGGTCAATATCCTGCCCCGTTTATTGATCAACCCCAGTTGAAGGCCTACGGCAACCGCATCCACCAGGCCGGAGCCGCAAATACCCTCAGCTGCCCCGCCTCCGATCACAGAGCACAGGATTTTCCCGTCCTCCGTCCAAACATGATCAATAGCACCC
>JAZQJO010000050.1:0-20498 GCA_045541695.1 Faecousia sp. | reverse complement strand
ATCAATTCTTGCGGTGGCGAACAGTACGCAAAGAAAGAACTAATTGAAGTCGAAGCAGACAGCCCTGAAAGCTATGTCAAAGAAAATGGCAGATTTCCCATTATTGACATTTCCAAAAATGCCAATGGCGATACCGTTATTACAACTGGTGATGGCAACGGCAACTTTTTGAGATACACTTTCACAGAATAACCAATTCCAATTTGACAAACTGATTAGCGTAGTTTCAGTCCTAAAAGAGAGTTTCACTTCCCGCTTAATAGTTTCATTTTTTGAGTGAAACCAAATGAAACCTTTTGAAACCGTAGCATTATTATCAAACTAATTCAAAAATGCAGGAATGGCATTTCGCCATTCCTGCATTTTTTACTGGGCATAATCGCTTTCGTAACTACCCGCAGGCAGGACATGCCCGCAGGCGCATTCCTCGTCGCTGATGAGCGTCCCGGTCTGTCCGATAGCGCCGCCCATCTTCACAAACACCTCGACCCACTCTCCGCATTTGGGACATTTCACCTCAGTCAGTTTTGGCGTCCCCTTCCCTTCCTGACAGCCTTTCAGCAGCATCCGATCACCTCACCAAATAAACGGTATGATTCTGTATTTGACTTTTTGTTTATACTCTGCATAACCGGGCAGCTCCCGGGTCAGCAGATCCTCTTCGTCTTTCAGACGAACAACAATGATCGCCGGGTAAAACGCAAATGCAATCAACGCATACCAGGATCCCAAAACAATGGGAATCATCAAAAAAAGCAGGACAGTCGCCATGTACATGGGATGACGGACGATGCCGTAAAGCCCGGTGTCCACCACTTTCTGCCCTTCCTCCACCTTAATGGTGCGGCTGAGATAAGCATTTTCCCGCATAACCTCAGCATACAGCGCATAGGCGGCCAAAAACAGCACCGCTGCAGCAATGGTCACCGGAAGAGGCATTCCCGACCAGCCAAAACGAAAATCCAGCCCCGCCACCACAAAACCGGCAATAAACATGAGGCCGGAAAACGCAAGCACACCCTTTTGCGTTGCCTGTTTTTCCTTGGCATCCAGCCGTTTTGCGAGAAAGTCCGGGGATTTGAAAAACATCACAAAGCCTGCGATCAGCATCGGTCCGAACAGCAGACCAATCAGCAGCCAGCCACACGTAAACTGCAGCGTTCCTGCCGGTAAGAAAATCAGAACTCCTACCAAAAGCAGCCCACATATAAACTTAGTCAATGCACTTAATAGCAGTTTCATGCCCTCACCTCTTTTTTATTATAGCACGCAAAACTATTGCTTGCAACGGCTATATAGTTTGCGGTATAATAGATACAAACGATTATAATCCATAAGGAGTTTCAAGCTATGCAGCGCACGCCGGTTTCTTTGAATCGGGAGGATATTCCCGCCCAGTTTCACACTTTCCTGGATGGCGCAGCTGTCTTTGACAGCAGCTGCTCCAAGGCAGCAAAGGTCTGGTTTCTTGACAAGGGGCCGGGCTTTTACCTGAAAACCGCCCCCAAAGGCAGCTTGCAAAAAGAAGCGGAAATGACTGCGTTTTTCCACAGCAAAGCACTGGGCGCAGAGGTTTTGGGCTTCGAAAGTCTGGAAAGGGATTGGCTGCTGACCCGGCGTGTGCCCGGCGAGGATTGCACCTGGCAGCTTTATATGGACGATCCGGTGCGGCTTTGCGACCTGACCGCAGAGCTCTTGCGAATGCTCCACGAAACACCGCTTGCCGGTTGTCCCGTTGACCGCACCGCTGACTATCTGGCTACGGCACGGCAGAATTTTCAAACAGGCGCTTACGATACCCAGCTTTTCCCCGACAACTGGGGTTATGCTACAGCGGAAGAAGCATGGCGCACGGTGGAAGAAACAGGAAATTATCTGAGATCAGATACATTGCTCCACGGCGACTACTGTCTTCCCAATATTATGCTGGATAACTGGCGCTTTTCCGGCTTTATCGATCTGGATACCGCCGGAGCCGGCGACAAGCATGTGGATCTGTTTTGGGGTACATGGTCACTGGAATTCAATTTAAAAACCGATCGCTACCGTGACCGTTTCCTGGATGCCTACGGCAGAGACGGCTTTCACGAAGAGCTGCTGCGTACTGTGGCGGCGATCGAAGTATTTGGATAAACGGAGGTAATGTTATGCGTAAAAACTTCGGAGCAAAGGCAATGTGCTATCCCATGCCGGTATACATGATCGGCACTTACAATGAAGACGGCACGCCCAACGTCATGAATGCCGCCTGGGGCGGTATCAGCGAGGAGACGGAAATCTCCATCTGCGTCAGCGAAGACCACAAGACAACGGAAAATATTCTGGCACGGAAGGCATTCACCGTATCTATGGCAACTGCCAAATATATGGCCGCCTGCGACTATGTGGGTATCGTCAGCGGCAATGACGAGCCGAACAAGTTTGCCAAGGCCGGCTTCCACGCCACAAAGTCGGAATTTGTGGATGCGCCGCTGATCGACGAGCTGCCTATGGCTGTGGAATGCAAGCTGATTTCTTATGATCCCGAGACCTGCCGCCTTGTGGGTGAGATCGTGAATGTCAGCGCTGATGAATCCGTGCTGGGAGCAAACGGCAAGGTGGATGTTTCCAAGCTGCAGCCCATTACCTACGATCCCATGAACCATCACTATCTGGCCCTGGGCGAAAAAGTGGGGCAGGCATTCCACGACGGCCTGGTACTGAAATAACCCATCACTGCAAAACGATCCCGGAGTTGGCTGCGCAATTCCGGGATCTGTTATTATTTCCGATTAATGTCCAAAACTGACCGATGGGCGCAATGTGCAACATTTTTGTTTTCGTTGTGATAGAATAGCGCCATAGGAGGTGACCAAATGAAATTCAACCTGATCGTTGACAAGGCAAAGGAAGAGCAGATCGTAGCAACTGTCCACCGCCGCACAGAATTGATCGACCGGATCGAAGAGCTTGTTTTAAGCTACGCCGGTACAGACCGCATTCCGGCATACACGGAAGATGACATGAAGATACTCATGTTTTCTGACATTGAATGCATCACCGTCCTGGGCGGCAAGACATTTGCCATCGACCGGCAAAACCGGCGCTACCGACTGAAGCTGCGGCTTTATGAGCTGGAGCCCATGCTGCCCACATCCTTCATACGAATCAACAAAAGCACCCTTGCCAACGAAAACCGCCTGGAACGGTTTTCTGTCACTTACAGCGGCGGTGTGGATGCCGTATTCAAATGCGGTTACACGGAATACGTATCCCGGCGCTGCTTCGCCGAAATTAAAAGGAGGTTTACCTCAAAATGAAAACATTTGTAAAAGAATTTGTTCTCAGGGGCTTGATCGCCGCCGCAGGAGGGCCAATCACCCTGGCCATTATTTACGGTATTCTGGGCGCAACAAATGCTGTAAGCGCACTCTCCCCTGCTGAGGTGTGTATGGGCATTCTCACCATAACTGTGCTGGCCTTCATCGTCGCCGGTATGACCGCCATCTATCAGTTGGAGCAGCTGGCTCTTTTCAGCGCCATTGCCATTCACGGTGCGAGTCTGTATTTGGTATATATTCTTATCTATCTGCTTAACGGCTGGCTGCAGCAGCAGCTGATTCCCATTCTTATTTTTACCTGCGCATTTATTGCCGGCTATGCCGTGATCTGGCTGATCATTTATCTGGTCACACGGCACAGCGCCCGGAAGCTGAACCAAAAACTCAGTGCATAACCAAGCGGCACAAGGCTTTTGTCTTGTGCCGCTTTCCTTGTCATTGACATTTCCCCTGTTTCATACTATCATTGAAAGGCATGCAAAAATACAGAGGTCAATGCTATGAAGATTCAGCTTTCGGATCATTTTAATTACGGCAAGCTCCTGCGCTTTACGCTGCCGTCTATCATTATGATGATCTTCATTTCCATCTACAGTATGGTGGATGGGCTCTTTATCTCCAATTTTGTGGGACTGACGCCCTTTGCCGCCGTTAATTTGATATTTCCTTTTATTATGATCTTAGGTGCTGTGGGCTTTATGTTCGGCACAGGCGGCAGCGCTCTGGTCTCCGCCACTCTGGGCGCAAAAGACCCGGAAAAAGCAAACCGCATCTTCTCTATGCTCACTTACATTGCCGCCGCTATCGGCGCAGTAATCGCCGCTTTGGGTATTATTTTCATTAAGCCCATTGCCGTTTGGATGGGCGCAGACGAGAATATGCTTCCCCACTGCGTGATCTACGGACGGATCATTTTGCTGGCGCTGCCGGCATTTATGCTGCAAAATCTGTTCCAGAGCTTTCTGGTCACGGCCGAAAAACCAGTCCTGGGTCTGGTGGTTACTGTGGCGGCAGGTCTTACCAACATTGTGCTGGACGCCCTGTTTATTGTGGTGTTTCGGTGGGGTGTGGTAGGCGCAGCCGCGGCAACAGCCCTTTCACAATGCGTAGGCGGCATTGTTCCACTGCTGTATTTCTGCAGTAAAAACGGCAGTCTGCTGCGCCTTGGCAAAACCGCTTTCGACGGACGGGCCTTGTTTGCTACCTGCACCAACGGTCTGTCCGAGCTGGTCACCAACATTTCCATGTCCGTGGTTTCTATCCTTTACAATTTCCAACTGATGAAGCTGGCAGGTGAAAACGGCGTTGCCGCCTACGGTGCGGTGATGTATGTCAGTTTCGTTTTTGTGGCGGTGTTTCTGGGTTACTCCATCGGCGCTTCCCCCGTGGTGGGCTACCATTACGGCGCTCAGGATCACAATGAGCTAAAGGGACTTTTCCGCAAAAGCAATGTGATCATTATGGTGGCAAGCCTGCTGCTGGCGGCCGTTGCCTTTTTGCTGGCAGCGCCCCTTGCAAGGCTGTTTGTTGGCGATACACCGGTGCTGCTGGATATGACCGTATCTGCCTTTCAATTCTACGCCGTTTCCGTGCTGTTCAGCGGCTTCAGCATTTTCGGCTCTGCATTTTTTACCGCGCTGAATAACGGCGTTGTTTCCGCCATTATTTCCTTTTTGCGGACGCTGCTTTTCCAGGTTGCTGCCGTGCTGATCCTGCCCATGATCTGGGGCATTGACGGCGTGTGGTATTCCCAGTTCGCAGCGGAAATTCTGGCAATGATCGTCACGCTCTTTTTCTACCACGCCAAACGGAAAACATATCACTACTGATCATGTACGGAGGTGCTGCAAATGGACAGGATCCTCATTATCGGCAACGCCGGCTCCGGAAAGACCACCTTTGCCAAAGCTCTGGCACGCGACCTGCAGCTTCCCATTGTGCATTTGGATAAGCTTTATTGGACCGGCACCTGGGAGCATTTGCGCCGAGAGGAATTTGACATCGCTTTGCAAGCGGAGCTGGAAAAGCCCCAATGGATCATTGACGGCAACTTCAACCGCACGATTCCCCACAGGCTGCAATACTGCGATACTGTGTTTTTCTTTGACCTGCCCACCCTTTCCTGCCTTGCAGGTATTACAAAGCGGGTTTTGCAAAACTACGGCAAATCCCGGGAGGATATGGGCGGCGATTGCAAGGAGTATTTTGACAGACAAAAGCTCTCCCTTTACCGCAACGTTCTCACCTTTCATAAACAGCACCGCAAGCATTACTACAGCCTTCTCTCCGGTGCAAAAAACGCAAATGTGATCGTTTTTAAAAGCCATCGGCAAGCGAAGGCTTTTCTGGAAAACTGCAAACCGGGCGTGCCCAAATAGGACACGCCCGGTTTATCAATTCAATTTTGCTTGTCCGGCAGCATATTCTCCCGAATACGCTTGATCAGCAGGCCCACCGCATACCATGTGGTTTCGTAGCGCAGATACTGCAAAACATTTTCGTCCCACAGGCAACGAAGCCGGGGCTTGAATTCCTCATCCCCGTGCCAAAGCTGCACAAAAATGCGCAGGCCATCCAGAAGCTCGATGGCATAGCCCACATCTGCGCCGGGGAGTTTCTCCCCTTTCAGCTTCTCGCAGGCAGATGCAAAGGCTGTGGGGTTTTTATCGAACAGATCGGCATCCGGATCGTCTTTTTCCTCCTGCAATCCTCTGTGAAAATAATGCCCCTGGGTAACGATATTGACCCATCTGCCGGTAATATAGCGCTCGGGCTTGCTGTCGCAGAGCCAATCCAGAATGGTCATCACCTCGGCAAAGGAATTGCCGTCTGTCCAGGCACCTCCGCGCAGCCGCTCCATATCACCGCTGCTGCGGCAAATACGATAATCCTCCGCCAAAAACCGGATATAAAAGTACGTTTCATCGAATTTCAGGTGGCAGCGCCGGATCAGCTCTTGCTGATCGTAGGTTAGAAACCGCTTTTTGCCCTGCAGAAGCTGAATGTCGTAATTATTCATTGTCCCAAACCTCAAGGTAAAAGCTGACAGGCCGGAAGCCATCGTTGCAGCTGATCATGGCGCTATAGGGATCTTTCATCCAGCCGTCATAGAAATTGCCGCCGCCCTGAGCCAGCGCTCTGGCAAAGGATGCCATGCTCTCCCATGCGCTGTCGCACATTCCCTCCGGCTTTTCGCCGTTTTCGCAGTACCACACCTGACCCTCGGAGACATCGCAGGTATGGGAAATGGGGTTTTCATATTTTGCCATCAGATTCGGATAGCTGGTCTTTCGGACGGCTGTGATCCTGACTTTCTTCATACCCTTACCTCCCTGTCGGTTCGATACCATTTTTATATCATTCTCCCAAGAAAATGTCAATGCTGCGGTATAAAAAGCACCTGCCAGAGCAGGTGCTTTCAAATTACTTTCCCTCCTGATTGCCCAGAAGCTCGTCGGTCAGACGCAGGATCTCCGGGGCGATCCGCCGGCGTTCCCGGTCCAGAACACGGTTATACACGGGGTATGCCAGCGCCAGCAGCGCCATACCTACCACGCCGATCACAATACCGATCAGCATTGCCATATCTGCACCGACACCCAGAATTTCCGCCAGATCGGTCATGGCAAGGCTCATGCCGGTGCCCATGATCAGCGCACCGATAACGCCCAGCGCAATGGCCCAGGCCTGCGCCTTTTGGCCTGCATAGCGGTGCAGCGCACGCAGCCGTTCCATTTTACTTTCCTCTTTGGGAAGGTACTTTTTGCGAATGCTTTCTATCTCCTGCTGCTGGGCAGCGGAATATGTGAAGCTGAAGCTTTCCTGATTATCCATTTCCATATCTCCTCAATTCTTGTGTCGCCTTGATAATGCGCATAAGCGAAAGTACCACGACAGTTACGCTGATACCTGCGCCGGTAAGTATGATCATCAGCTGCTGATCCTCCGCTGCCATATCTGCGCCAAACTGGGCAAACATGGCCGTTTCCAGGTTCAGCATAGATACCAGCGCCGCAGACAGGGAAACCACCTTTGCCGTTGACATGATCGGACTTCCCAGCTTGCGATATTTGACGATGTCCACAATGGCATGGATGGTGGAGTAAAAGGTAAACATTGCCATGATGTAGATCATGATTCCGGGATAGTCATAGCCCCGGTTCTGATACAGGATCATCAGCACCGCTCCGCTGAGGGACAGATTCACCAGCAGCAGGATATACGAGCAGATGCGAGCCCGCTTCCATTCTCCGATGATGCTGGCGCCGATCTCATTCTTCCGGACATAGCGCACCAGCAAAAAACGCATGGTGGTCATGATCACATAGTACACCGCCAGCACCACAAACCACCAGCTACGTGTCCAATGCCATGACCAGATGTTGATGCCCGCATATAAAAGGTTAATACCCAAGGACAGATACAGCGAGACCTCGGTGCGGAACGCCCGATCGGTCATGTAACGATTTCCAAAAGGATTTGCGTATATTCTTTCCTTGATCTTCCGGTAACGCTTCGGCAGCACCAAACTGCAATATAGGCACACGGTGGTAAGGGTGTAAAAGGCCAGCACGTACACGACATACGCAATCACCGCTTCTTCCCAGCCCTTAACAAACACCGCCGTCAGTGCTGCTGCGCTGACCACCATCAGGATCGCCATGACCCAAACAGGCGGAAACAGAAGCTTTTTACCTATCTTCTTCCAATCCATATCAGTTCCTCTTGAATTTGACGGTGAAGGTGCTTCCCTGTCCCAGTACACTCTGGACGCCGATCTCACCGCTGAGAATGTCCACCACCCGTTTTACAAGTGCCAAGCCGAGACCGTTGCCTTGGATTGCATGGGAAGTATCGCCTTGATAAAACTTTTCAAAAATATGCTGTCCTACCTCCGCCGTCATACCGCAGCCGGTATCGCTGACGGACACCACCACAAACTCACCCTGCATTGCCAGGGACACGCCCACCGTGCCGCCCTCCGGAGTAAACTTGACAGCATTGGAAATCAGGTTGTTCCATACAAGGCTGAGCAGCTCCGCATCGGAACGGATGGAAACATGGTCTGCAATCTCCGTTTCGATGTTCAGCTCCTTCTTTTCCCATGCATCCTCGAACTGCAGCAGGCTCTCCCGCAGCTGCTCACTTAGGTCATACTCCTCCGCCTGGGGAAAGATCTGCTGATTTTCCAGCTTGTTCAGCTTCAAAATGTTGGTGATTAGCTGTGCAAGACGCCGGGCGGCTTCGGAGATCGCCGTGGCATACTCATTCTTTTCTTCCTCGGTAATGCCGGGCCGATGCAGCATAGCGGCGTAATTGCCCATGACCGCCAGCGGCGTTTTCAGTTCATGAGATACATTGGCGATAAAATCTGTCCGCAGGGTTTCTGTTCCCGACAGCTCCGCTGCCATGGAATTGATCGCCGCAATGATCTCATTAAAGCCCTCTGATGCACCGCCACGCAGCGGTGCGATCCGGACGGAAAAGTCGCCTTTCATGATCCTTTCGGTGGCATCGGTGATGATCTTTACCGGACGGTCGATCATAAATTTGCGGCGCAGATAGTCGAATGTGCCAAAAAGCACTGTGATCAGCACCACGTTGCCGAAAGTCAGCTTGGCCGCCTGCGTAATATTCTCCTGCGTAAATACAAGTCCCATGGAGTCTGCCAGAACGGAAATAAACAGCATCATGCAGCACGATACCGCAAAAGCCACCGTAATGAAAAAGATCACATAGCCGTTGATTGCCTTCAACACGCCCCGAAAAGTCAGCTTTCTCATTTTATCACCGCCTTGTAACCCAGGCCATGAACGGTCTTGATCTCAAAATCTTCACAATCCGCCAGCTTACTGCGCAGCTTTGTCATATACACATCCACTGCCCGGGGCGCAGTGTCTGTATCGGCGTCCCAAAATTCATCCATCAGCTGCTGCCGGGTAAAGGTCTTTTTGGGATAGGAAAGCAGCTTATAGAGAATGTTGAATTCCCGGTTAGTCAGGCTGATCTCTTCGCCATGCAGCGTAGCGGTATGCTCGTCCGCATCCATGCAGAAACTTCCCACTTCCAATCGCCGGGAGAAGGCGATTTTCGCCCGGCGCAGCAGAGCGCCGATCCGCAAAAACAGCTCGTCCAGATCAATGGGCTTAACCATATAATCATCCACACCGATGCGAAAGCCCCGCTGCTTGGAAGCGAAATCGTCCCGGGCTGTCATGAACAAAATAGGGATGTTCTCGTTGAGAGAACGCACCGTTTTTGCAAATTCAAAGCCGTCAATACCGGGCATCATAATGTCGGAAACGATCAGGTCGAACATCTTCTCGTACATGGCATCGTATGCGCTGTTTGCATCCAGGCAGCCTGTGGCCTCGTAGCCGCTGGCATTGAGAAAAGCGCAAACCGTGCGGTTTAAGTCCTTATCATCTTCTACAACCAAGATTTGAAACATAGGCCCACCTCCACGTATGATTGTACATCATAGCAGTCAAATGTTAAAGTTTTGTTTGCGTTTTTGCCGAAATTTAAAAAATGCTGCCTGTAGGCAGCATTTTTCAGTCTTTCATCAGCTTTTCGCTGAGCTCCAGAATCCGGGGCGCATACTTTTTCTTCCGGGCATTCATCATGCGCTTCCAGATGGGATAGGTCAGCAGAGCCATAACCAAGCCCACCACGCCGATGGCAATGCCGGGGAGCATAGGCTCGCCGATGCCCACAGTTGCGCCGATGTCGGTCATTACAAGGCTCATGCCTGCACCCATAACAACAGCACTGATGCTTCCGAATACGTATGCAAATACATTGACAGGCTTTTTCACCTTAGCGTCCAGCGCCTTCAGCGCATCCAGCTCGGTGTGCTGCTTTTCTGTGTACTGGGTGCGGATCTTCTGCACCAGAAATTCCTGATCGTTGTTGCTCATTTTCATTACCTCTTTCTTATTTATTACCGTTCAGACGCTTCTTGGCATCCTCTACGCTTTCGCCGTCCTTGGCGAACAGAACTTCCACGCACTTGTCTGTGACCTTACCGAAGCCTTCCACCACGCCGTTTTCGATCTTCTTGTAGCCATCCACAACAGCGCTTTCGATCTTTTTATAGCCGGTAGTCACACCCTCTGCAGCAGCCTTTGCCGCTTCGGTTACCACCTCTTCGTCCATGCCGGACATATCATGCTCCCGGGCCATCATCTCCATTTGCTTATCGCTCATAGTGTTTTTCCCCTTTGGTTTTGATTTATGGCCTTATTCTAGCGGCGGAGATTTTCTGAAATGCTTATAAAATGTTTGAGAAATATTAATTGTTGCAATCTTTTTAGGAATATCGTAAAATAGTTTCAGAGGTGATCACAATGCTCAGCTTCATGGAAACCATTCAATCTCCCCTCTTTGCGGACATAACGCCTGAGGACAGAAAAGCCATGCTTCATTGCACCGGCTACCATATCGGTACTTACCAAAAGGGCGATATTATCGCCTTTGAGGAGGAAAACATCCGCCACGTGGGCATTCTGCTCTCCGGTTCTGTGGATATGATCAAAGAGGACATCTGGGGAAACAAAACAATTTTGGTGCGCATGTACAAAGACGATGTGTTCGGCGAGACCTTTGCCTGCGGCGAAGACAGCACCTCCGTTGTTTCTTTTGTGGTCAGTGAAAGTGCGCAGATCCTTTTCATGCCCTTCTGCAAAATGATGCACAGCTGCTCCAACACCTGCGCCCATCACCAGAAGCTGACGGAAAATATGGTTCGTGTCATCGCCCGGAAAAACCGGGAGCTGATGCGCAAGGTGGAGGTCGTTTCCAAGCGCTCCATCCGGGAAAAGCTGCTAACCTATCTTTCCCTGCAGGCGCAGCAGCAAAATTCCCGTTATTTCGAGATTCCCCTGGGCCGGATGGAGTTGGCGGAATATCTCTGTGTGGACCGCAGCGCTCTGACCCGGGAGCTTGTGAAAATGAAGGAAGACGGTCTGATCGACTACGACCAGAATTGCTTCCGCATGCTTCAGCAATAAAGAGCCCCAGATGATGTGACATTTGCAACATCATCCGGTTTTTTTACTACGTATAATAGTGTCAAAAGGAGGGATCATTATGATTGCAGAAGGTTGCCAAGGAAAACCCAGAACCCCAACGATCCACGAAAAGATCTGCCCTGAATGCGGCAATGTCATCGAGCTTTTCTCCATTGACACCCAAGTCGCCTGCGATAAATGCGGCTTTATCGCCTATAACGATACCCTCAGCTGCGTCCAATGGTGCGCCCACGCCAGAAAGTGCGTCGGCGACGAAATGTACGAGCAGATGATGGCCATTGCGCAGCGGCAAAAGGAGCAAGCTGCGCTGGAACGTCAACGCAAAAAGGAGGAGATCGCATGATTCGCAGGATCATTACCATTGATGAAGAAAAATGCAATGGCTGCGGTCTTTGCGCCAAGGCCTGCCACGAAGGTGCTATCGGCATGGTAAACGGCAAGGCAAAGCTTTTGCGGGAAGACTACTGCGACGGTTTGGGCGATTGTCTTCCTGCCTGTCCCATGCAGGCCATCTCCTTTGAGGAGCGGGAAGCGCCCGCCTATGACGAGGCTGCTGTTCTGGCAGCAAAAAAAGCAAAGGACGCTCCCCTGCACAGCGGCTGCCCCGGCTCCGTCTGCCAGAGCATCAAGCAGGACGATTCCAACATTGTCAGCTTTGTTCCCAGCCGTTTGACCAACTTCCCCATCCAGCTGAAGCTGGTGCCTCTTAACGCGCCATATTTTGACGGTGCGGATCTGCTGATCGCTGCCGACTGCACCGCCTATGCCTACGGCAATTTCCATGCCGAATTTATGCATAGCAAGGTGACGCTGATCGGCTGTCCCAAGCTGGATGCTGTGAATTACGCAGAAAAATTGACCCAAATCCTTATTAACAACGATATTAAAAGCATCACCGTTACCCGCATGCTAGTCCCCTGCTGCGGCGGTTTGAGCTTCGCAGTAAAAACTGCTGTGGAAAACAGCGGAAAAGATATCCCGCTGCATATCGTGACCATCAGCCCCAACGGCCAAATTATTCCATAAGGAGGATTCATTATGAGCCATTTGAAAGGTAAAACCGTAATTATCACCGGCGGCGGCAAAGCCGTTCTCAGCGACGGACGCTGCGGTTCTATCGGCTACGGCATCGCCACCGCCTTTGCCAAGGAGGGGGCAAACCTTGTCCTCACCGGACGCAATATGCAAAAGCTTCAGGATGCCAAGGAAGAACTCGAACGCCTTTACGGCGTCAAGGTGCTGCCTGTGCAGGCGGATGTCACCGCCGGCGCTGACAACGAAGCCACCGTCAATTCCGTGGTGCAGCAGGCTGTGGAGGCCTTTGGCGATATTCACGTCCTGATCAACAATGCTCAGGCATCTGCTTCCGGCGTGACCCTCGCAAACCACACCACTGAGCAGTTTGACCTTGCCGTATATTCCGGCCTGTACGCCGCATTTTACTATATGAAAGCCTGCTATCCGTATCTGGCCAAGACCCAGGGCAGCGTGATCAACTTTGCTTCCGGCGCAGGCCTGTTTGGCAACTTCGGTCAGAGCGCTTATGCTGCCGCAAAAGAAGGCATTCGTGGCATGAGCCGAGTGGCCGCCACCGAATGGGGCAAGGACGGCATCAATGTCAATGTTGTCTGTCCCATTGCATGGACGGCCCAGCTGGAAAAATGGTCTCAGGCCAATCCCGAGGCCTTCAAGGCCAACGTAAAAATGCCCCCCATGGGACATTACGGCGATGCAGAACTGGAGATCGGCAGAGCCTGCGTGGCCCTCACTTCTCCGGATATGAAATATCTCAGCGGCGAGACCCTGACCCTGGAAGGCGGCATGGGCCTGCGGCCATAAATGCAAATAACAAAACCGGGCGTCGACTGACGCCCGGTTTTTATTTCGTTTCCAACGTATCTTCCTGGCCGCGGTAGACCACGAACTTGCAGAACAAAAACTCCAGCACGAAGTTTGCCAGCATAGTCAGGGCAAGGATGATAAAATCGTTCACGCCGGCTCCTTCGGCAAGGTGTCCCAGCCATGTGGACAGGGGCGTGAACACCAGATAAAATCCGAAGACCTTGGCCATGGCGATGGGCACATTGGCTGCTGATTTGAAGGTATAACGTCTGTTGAGGGTGAAATTCCACACCACGGAAAGCACCAATGAAATGAGATATGCCACCCAATAGGTCTTGATAAATAGCTCCAGCACGGAAAAAGAGCCCACCTGAATGATGCCGGCAGAAACGGAGAAAAGGGTGAATTTCACCGCCTGCCAAAGGGATTTCTTTTTGTTTTCCATATTTTCTCCTTTTTCAGTTTGGATCATAAGAAAGTCTTAAGAATTAAAATGTTCCTTTTTTGCTGAAATGCGCTATAATAGGCTTTGCGAATAATGAAGACTAACGAAGGAATGAAGAAACTTGAATTTGACCCGCAAGGTCGGCCTTTTTCAGGTCGGCTTTTTGATTGCCGAAGCGATCCTTTATTATTTTATACTGACCGCAACGGGCGAATTGCTTGCAGCCTGTTGCTTTTCCGCTATCGCAGTATGCTTTCTGTTTGCGCTGCTGCATGTTCGCAAGGACAATGCGCTCAAGGTGGCCGCACTCGGCTGCACTCTTGTTGCCGATTTCTTTCTGGTGGTCTGCTCCCCGGCGCAACAGCTTTGGGGCATGGTCTTTTTTCTGGCCGCACAAATATTTTACGCTATTTGGCTGCATTTGTCCAGTAGGAAGAAGCTGTTTCTGGTGCTGCGTGGGCTGCTGATCGTTGCCATTGAGGTCGTTGCGGCGTTAGTCCTGGGCGGCAAGCTGGATGCGCTGGTGATTGTTTCTGTTTGCTACTATGCAAATCTGATCGTAAGCATCATCGAAGCTTTTTCCACTTTCAAGAGCAACCGTCTGTTTGCCATCGGTCTTGTGCTGTTTATCCTGTGTGATACGGTTGTAGGTCTGCAGGCTGCTGCCGGCGTATATCTTCCCATTGCGGAAAGCTCAGCACTGCACAAGATCCTTTTCATGGACTTTTTCCTTTCCTGGTTTTTCTACCTTCCCTCGCAGGTGCTGATTGCTTTGAGTACCACAAAGAAACCCGAGTAAGCAGTTCGCTCACCCGGGTTTTTCTTATTTTTCCACACGGCTTCGGATATACGCACCTACCTGCTCCAGCGGGATCTCCAGCACCTGGGATACCTCTGCGCAGATCAGACGCTGGGCATCCTTCAGAAAGTTTTCGTCACATTGATGGAACTTTTTACCCGCAGCAAGCTGCTCCTGCTTATGTCCGTAAAGTGCCCGGATCATTCGGATCAGCTCCGTACAATCCGCCCGGGAGATCAGCTCCCTGTACTTTTCTTTTCTGACAGATTCATTGGCGATCCATCCGTCCGCCTTTATCGCATCGGAGTCCAGCAATGCCTCCATCTCCGCTTTTGTCAGCAGTTTGCGCAATTTTGCCAAGGCAGCAGGATTTCCGGTGGGAACATAGAATTTCGCATCGGGCTGGTTTTTCGGCTCCAACACAAAATACTCCATGCTTTTCCGGTCTACCACACGGCTCTCCACATCCACGATACGGCACACACCATGAATTCCGTACACGACCATATCACCACATTGTACCATCATGCAATCCCCTTCCTTTTTTTATATTATACCATATGGTTTTTGATTTTTCATGTGGTTAAAATGCCGAAAAGTTCACGCATTCCCTTGCATTAACGGGCTGTTTTTGCTACCATAAGGAAAAGGCGGGTGAATAAATGAAGCTTTTGCATGTTGATGAACAGATCATTGTCTGTATCAAACCGGCCCGTGTGCTGTCCACCGACGAGCCCGGCGGCGTGCCGGAATTGGTGCGGCAGGCCCTGGGTGACAAGGCGGCAGATGTGCGGACGGTGCATCGTCTGGACCGGGTGGTCAGCGGACTTATGGTGCTGGCCAGAAACCCGGAGAGCGCATCGGCGCTTTCCCGGCAGATCCGGGAGGACCAGTTCCAGAAAGAATATCTTGCTGTCATCCACGGCGCACCGGATGCCGAAGCCGGCACTCTAAGGGATCTGCTCTACCGGGACAAAGCACGGAAAATGACCATGGTTGCACAGCAACCGGGAAAAGGCGTACAAGAAGCGCTCCTGAATTATGACGTGCTGGCACGCAGCGACAATCTCACCAAGGTGCATATCCGGCTTCTCACCGGCAGGACCCACCAGATTCGGGTGCAGTTTTCCATCCGCAGCCTGCCATTGGTGGGCGAACGGAAATACGCCCAGCTGCAGGACGATTGCGAAATTGCCCTCTGGTCCTGGAAGCTTGGCTTTTACCACCCGACAACCGGCAAATGGGTGGAGTTTTCCCACGAGCCACCAGAAGAATATCCCTGGAACTGTTTTTAACCGTTCCCCAAAAAGCGCAAAACGCCGACAGGGTTTCCTGTCGGCGTTCCGTTATTTCTGATTCATTTGCTTATGATACTCGGTTTGTTCCCAGGCCATCAAATACTCCCAGAAATCCCGGTACTGCTCTGCTTTTGCGTCCGGACCCACAAAGGAGAAATATGCCGGGTCATCGCCACAATCCAGACAATCCTTCGCAAAGACCGTCTGAGATATATCAATAGCCACGGGGAATTTGGGTTTTCCGTCATCCGGCTGGGCATAGATCACACGCTCACCGAACTCCGCCAGCTCCTCGGCAGTAAATACCAGGGACAGATCCATGTATATCTCCTGCAAAATGTACCACTCCATGGCAGGCTCATCCGCGATCATATAATCCAGGATACCTGCTTCCACATAGCCGATGGCAGCCATGGCCTGATTGTAGTTTGCGGCGTTATCGGAAGAATAGGGATCGAATGCATTAGCCTGGAGATTCACATATTCTTCCTTGGAATCACCGCCCAGCTTTTCAAACAAGTCGTCTGTAAGATAGGTAACGCCATTTTGACGCATGTCCATATTGACCACCATACCGCCAAACAGCGTCTCTTTTTGGCCGATGAAGCTGGTCAAAAGGACGATCGGGATGATGGCCAACACGCAAACCACAAACACGATATCCTTATAATAGGTCCAGATAAAGTCAATGCGTTGTTTCCAGGTCATGGGCTTGAGCTTGGCAAGAAGTTCTTTCCATCTTTCCGTCAGCTTCTTCTTATTCATCAGACATCTCCTCTTCCTGCACGCCCTCAGGAATTTCTTCCGCTTCTGTCATTGCTTCCATTTCCAGCTTGATTTTGATCAAGGCGTCCTTCATGAGCATGGTTGCGATCAGCACCACAACGGTGAAATACAGCGCAACGAACACCATGATAAGCATGAAGAATTCAAAGCCAAAATACAGAATCGCCACCAGAGGAACCCACATCAGAACGCCGATAATGGCCATCTGGATGGGGCTGGTGAATGTAAGGGTAACGCCGTTTTTGAGCCACTGCATCACGGAGGTAGGGATATACACATTCAGCAGGATCAGCGATGCCGTATACATGATGGCGATCAGCAAAAGCAGGCCGCAAGCGATCAGCATGGGCAGCGAGCTTTCCAACGTCGCAACGCCGTTCATAACGTCGTCCACCATATAAAGGATCCTGACCGCCATATCCAAAATCAGCACCATCAGCACAGTCCATGCCACCATCATGCGCAAAAAGCGAGTGCGAATACCCTCTTTGAAGCCGGTTGCCCAGGGCTCACCGCGGATCGCAAAGCGAAGGGAGCTGTACAGACCGCACCAGGCAGGACCAATCGTGACAAGAGGAATGCTGCAGATCAAAAACATCAAATTGACCATAATGCCGTTGCCGGCCAAAGTATAGAGGCTCCAAAACTTTGTATCTGTAATCTTTTTCTTTTCCACAGACACACCTTCCTTATTCATTACTTTATGTATTTTCATTTTATCAGCTATTTATCCGCTCGTCAAGGATTGGGAAATATTGTTTATAAAAACGTTAAAAAGTCGCTATATTCTGATTGTTAACAAATCATAAAATAATTGTCAAAAAAGAAAAATCCCTTGCATTTTCTGTATAAATGCAATAAACTAATTCTGTAATTAAAGGAGGTACATAATGGGCATTTTTAACTACGAGTCCAAGTTTATGCAGCTCATGCTTCTGGTGGCTGACTATATAATCCTTAATCTGGTTTACTTGGCATGCTGTATCCCGCTTTTTACCATCGGCGCTGCGCAGGCCGGTCTATACGCCGGCATTAAAGTATTGCTCGACAAGGAAGACGATACGCCCTGCCTGCGATGCTTCTTCAAAGGCTTCACAACAGGTTTCGGAACCGTTACCGTGGTTTGGTCGGTCGTTACTGTGATCATCGTCGGTCTGATTTGGTGCTGCTTCTTCGTTCTGGGCTATGAATTTGCAGGCTTTGAGCCCCAGCTTTGGATGATCATCGTTGCAACGGTGATCTGCATGATATTCCAGTCGAACATTCCCCTATTCCATGCAAACTTCGGCTGCACCAAATTCCAGCTGCTGAGAAACGTGTTTTTCACCACCCTGGCACATCCCCTGCGTTCTATCGCTGTTACCGTTCTGATTTGGCTTCCCGTCCTGTTTTTTGCTTTCTTGTTCCCTATGTTTCTGGCACTGACGCCTATCTGGCTTGCGGGCTACTACTCCATCGCTGCCCTGTTTAACTGTCTGATCATGGCAAAACCCTATCGCACATTGACAGAAAACTTTGTGGCAAACTACGAAGCCGAGCACGGCGAGATCGTACTGGAAAACACCGATACACCTTCGGAATCTGACAAAACTGAAGAATAATTCCTAACATTTGCGCCGCCGGTTGTTCCGGCGGCGCTTTCTAATAAAGAAAATTCCAGCAGACCGAGGTCTGCTGGAATTTATTCTTACATAGATGATCAGATTAACCCTTAACGGAACCGATCATAACGCCCTTCTCGAAGAATCTCTGAGCAACCAGATACATCACGAGCAGAGGTGTGGTAACCACAACGATCAGACCGTAACGGACCTGCTCAATATTGGATTTTGAAAGAGCCGCTATCGCATCGGCACCCATGTCGCTGGTATCCAGATCGGAAGCAATCTGCATGATGTTACGCACAACCAGCTGCAGGGGCCACAGATGCTCACTGTCAGTACCCAAGTACAGCAGAGCAGTAAAGTAGCTGTTCCACTGCGCAACAGCGGCGTACAGCATAATGACAGAAATGGTTGCCTTTGCCAGCGGTACGGCGATAGTGGTCAACTGCCTGAAGTCGCCGGCACCGTCGATCTTGGCAGCGTCGAACAGATCCTCAGGAATGCTGGATTTGAAGGAAGTACGTAGGATCATAACATTGCTGATGGTAACAGCGCCACCGATCAGAAGGGGCCAAACGGTATTGTAGAAACCCAGCTTCACCATAAGCAGGAAGGAGGGGATCATACCGGCGCTGACCAGCATCGCAACGACCATGCACTTTGTGCAGAAGCCACGGGCCTGATAGTTACGCTTGGACAGAGGATAAGCAACCAGGATCTGACTGACGATCTGAACCATCGTGGCAACAATGGTATAGAAGATGGTGTTTCGAAAACCAACCCAAACTTGGTCATATTTCAAAATGAAATTGTAGCCGGCGAGACTAAAATCAACGGGCCAAAGAATGACCTCGCCGTTGCTCAGCGCATCGGCGCTGGAAAACGAGCTGGAAATACAGTAGAGCATGGGGTAACCAACAATTACAAGAATAAACACCATGAACAAGGTGGTAAATGCGTGCAGAATGCGATCACCCAAGGGTTCGCGGACTTTCGTGGATTTCATTTTAGCCATATCGCACGCCTCCTTAGAACAAGCTATTCTCACCGTTGGACAGCCGGTCGGTAATAGTGTTGACCAAAATGACCAGTGAACTGTTGACGATGGAGTTCATGATACCGACAGCAGCGCCGAATGAGTTCTGTGCCTGCTGAACGCCGGTCTTGTAAATGTAAGTAGAAAGAATTTCAGACTTATAAATGTTGCCGTCAGACTGCATGAGCAACGCCTTATCATGGCCGACAGAAATGATGCTGCCAAAACGCATAATCAGCATGATGCAGATGGTGGGCAGGATTGCAGGAATGTCAACGTGGATAACACGCTGTACACGGCTGGCGCCGTCGATCTTCGCTGCCTCGTGAAGCTCAGGAGAAACACCGGCAAGGGCGGCCACGTACATAATGGCGCTCCAGCCCATGTTCTGCCAGGTGCCGGACCACTGATACAGGTGGTAGAATGCCCCCTCAGAGTGACGGATGTCCTCAGGAGTGTTGCCGGTGATCCAGTAGCCGATCAGGCCGTAGATGCCGGACTGGGGGCTCAGCAGCGCATTTATCATACCAACCAGAATAACAACAGAAATGAAGTGAGGCAGGTAAGAGACGTTCTGCACAAGCTTCTTGAATCTGTCATGGGTGTTGATATGCAGGATCAATGCGAAGAGAATGGGCACCGGAAAGCCGATGATGATGGAGTATAACGACAGGGCCAATGTGTTGCCCACATAGTGATACCACATATCGTTATCGAAGAACTGAACGAACCACCGCAGGCCGACCCAGGGAGAGTTCCAGATACCCAGACGGGGCTTATAGTTGTTGAAGGCGATGATCAAGCCGTACATGGGACCAAAGTTCATCAGCAGGAACCATGCGAACGGAACAAGAATCATCAAATGAAGTTGCCAGTTTTTCTTAAATCTGACTAGGAACCGCTGCCAGGGCGTCTTCGCCAGAGTAGCAGGTTTGGCAATTTTGGTTGACATTTGCTCATCCCTCTCTTTGAGTTTAGATACCTTATAAAACTGCGTTAGGTTTGCAGGTCGCGTATGCGCCAGGGTGTAACCCTGGCCATACGCACCAATGCTCTATGCAGTCATTTACTTTGCATTACCTGCTTCCAGAGTAGCCTCTCTGTAACGGGTTTCATAAATGGTCTGATACTGAGTCAGCCAGGTCTGCAGGCCCTTGGAAGTCGGAGGCCAAGCGGTCTTAGGAAGACAAGACTCACTGACAACTCCTTGGCTCACAGAACGACATGGCTACGATCCGACTTATGCAGTCATTTACTTTGCATTACCTGCTTCCAGAGTAGCCTCTCTGTAACGGGTTTCATAAATGGTCTGATACTGAGTCAGCCAGGTCTGCA
>JAZQJO010000049.1:0-5200 GCA_045541695.1 Faecousia sp. | reverse complement strand
TTCCACAAGTGCGGCGATGCCCTCTTCGCCCACAGCGGGGTCGATGATGTAGAGCACCTCGTACTTACCGGTGATCTTAGCCATGTTGTTTGCACCTCCTTTTGGACTTTTGGCCTCCGGTCTCGCCGGAAGCAAGGATATACCTGCACACGCAGGCTACAGTATTATACAGGTTTACGCACCCTTTGTCAAGGAAAATTCGCTTTTTTATTGTAGATTTTCCCTGTTTTCTCTGCTAATAAAAGAATTTTTGTTCACAGTTTTGTTTCTTTTTATTTGCAATTTCGTCAAGCTCCGTTCAAAACCGCCTTGTATCCTAATAATAGAAAGGTTGCGGCTGATATATGCCGCCGCTTTCCAAAGAGTCTCTTATTTTATCTCTCTTCTTTCCCGAAAAATGCCACCGCTTCGGCGGTGGCGTTTTTCATTGGATGCTTGACAATTTTGCTGCCCCACGTTATAATGCAGAAAAATGCATAGGACAGTTCGTGACCATCCTGTCGGTAAACAAAACTAGGGATTCTGATGGGCGCAGCATGCGCCTTTTTGTTTTATGGGCGCGAATTGCGTCCATTTTTCTTTGTAAGGAGCATTTTTATGCGCAAAAAAGTTCTATTTCTTGTCCGTGCCGCATTGATCGCAGCGCTGTACGCAGCCATTACACATTTACAGAATCTTCTGCTTCCCGGTTCCGCCACCTGGGCGATCCAGTTCCGGGCATCGGAAGCGCTGTGCGTTCTGGCCTTTTTCACCCCGGCCGCCATTCCCGGCTTGACCATCGGCTGCTTTTTGTTCAACCTCACCGCCGTGAGTGCGCTGCCGCTGGACATTTTGGTAGGCAGCCTGGCAACCGCTTTGTCCGCCGGCGTCATGTGGCTGTGCCGCAAGCTCACCATAAAGGGCTTTCCCCTTTTCGGTCTTCTCATGCCGGCACTTTTCAATGCGCTGCTGATTGGCTGGGAGCTGGCAGTATATATCGGCGGTGGCTTCTGGCTCAATGCCCTGTATGTGGCCATCGGTGAAACGGCGGTTTTGCTGACTCTGGGTGTTATGCTTTATTACGCCATCAAGGCGCGGCATCTGGACAGCCGGCTATTCGGTTAAGAAGCCGCCACGCTTTCGCCGGTGAGATAGTCAATGATCACGCCAGGCTGGTTGTTGTACACATACACGCAGAACAAAATGCCCTCGCCACCGTCCTCCACGCTTTTGGCTTCCATCAGAACGCCCCGGGCCACCAGCTCCTGCCCCTCGAACATAGGGGTCACCCGGTAGAGCACGTGGTTTCCAGTTTCTTTGACGTAGTCAGCCACCATATTTTCAAAAGGCAGCATGCCATCCACATTCATATACCGTGTGCCGGTGATGAGATTGCCCTTGTTGGCATTCTCGCCGGTGAGCTGAAAGCCGATGAGGTGGCAGCGGTTATACAGATATTTTCCGTCCACAAAGTCATATTTCACCGTCTGCCAGCCGCTGGGCTTGACTTGGCCGATGGAGCCACGGTCTTCTGTGGGCATCAGATCCCTGCCGATGCAGGAAACGGCAACGCCGCAGCGCCCCAACGCATCCAGCTCGCTGTAAGATTCATAAGATCGTGTTACCATATCCTCTTCTTCAAAGAAGGGGATGTTTTCATTTATGATCACATACGGCTCGCCGGCAAAGGCAGGGATGCCGCCCACCTCCACCGCAGGCGGCGGCGTTTCTTTTTCGCCCAAAAGCCAAAATGCCGAAATGGCCACCAGCAAAACAAGGGCGACAATACCTGTGAGCCAGGATCCACGCCGTCGGATTCTCATTTTCATTTCTCGTAGACCTCCTTTGTGATCTTTTCGTGGGAAAAGCCGGCAAATTTCTCCGCAGAAACAAGGGCAAAGCTGTCATCCACCGTCAGCTTTATGTCGCCGGGATACACTCTGTCCCAGCGGTAGACTATCAGCCTGCTGCATTTTTCGGCGAGCAGGGAAAAAGAAATGTCCTCCAGAAAGACCACATCCGAATCGCCCAAATCCGCAGGAGATGCTATGATTTTCAGGGCCGCTCCCTCAAACAGCGCTGCTGAATAGGAAGTGACATGTAGGGTTTGCCACGGAAATGCCGCCAAAATATCCTCGACAACCGCCCGGTCCCGGCTGCAGCGGCGCTTGTTGAACATTACCGCACCGTTTTCCGCAGCGCACATAATAACAGTCACGCAATCCCCTCCTTTTCGTAAAACAAGTATATCACATTCCTGCCCTAACAGCAACAAAAACACCGTCCGGCGGACGGTGTTTTTCTTACGACATATCTTCACGCATAGTTTCGATCAGTTCACGCAGCAGCTGCACCTGCTTTGGGCGCAAGCCTTCCGTGTTTAGCAGATGCTGCTGGGAGATCGCCGTTCTTCCCAGCAGAAAATCGGCGCTGCAGCGGTACAAGTAGGACAGCGCCAGCAAATTCTCCGTGCTGGGTGTTCTTTCCCCTGTTTCATAGCTGGAGATCAAGGACGCAGAAACCCCTACATGCTTTGCGACCTGCCGCTGGGAAAAGCCTGCCTTTGCCCGTAATTCCTTCAGTTTCTGTGGTAATCCTTGTATCATACGTGTTCACCTCTAACACTTATTGTAAACACGCATTATTAACTTGTGGTGTTGAAAATATACTCTCTAAGTATTGACATCATTTGCCAGATGTGCTATAATAACCATAATTTGTTATATTTAACCAAATTTCGGCACAATCGCATGAAAGGAATCTGTCATATGGGCAAACTGATCTGCGTCCTTTTGGGCTTCATTGCTATCGGCACAGCGAGCCTTGTCATTGCGGTACTGCGCTCAGATAATCATAAGAAACCCGAGGATAGAAGCACCAATGATTGAGCCTCCAAACGCATTTTATATTATTCTATGGATATTTTGCATCCTGTTCGCCTGTGTACTGCTGGTCTTTGCGGTGCTGAATCTGATCAGTTTTGTACAGGAGCTGAAATACCTCAACCGTGAGATCGCCCGCAGCACCGGCCACGAGCGCCAATACTGGCTGCGCTGCAGACGCAGGCTGTTGCTTTCTTTACTTCCTTTTGTAAAATATTGATCGTTCCCTTTCATCACGCGCTGCTCCACCCCTTCGGGGGTGGGCAGCAGCCAAAAAGGTCTTCATACCAAAGCCACCGCCCAACTTCGTTGCGCGGTGGCTTTATGTATTCATTCAGCAGGCTGCTCCTGCGCTTCCTCTTCCTTTTTTGCCACTTGACCCAATTGTGCCAGGCTGTTGCTGATCAGCACAAACAGCACCACCCAAGCCGCCAGGCACAGTACGATCTGCACCACGGGGGTCTCTACTGCGGTCAAAATGGGCATATCCCAAATCGCATGCATGGCGATGGGAATCCAGAACACCTTCCAGAAACCGGCCTTCATAAAGACCTTCATATTCATGGGGTCTTCCCCCTTGGCTAACATCATGGCATAGCCTGCCATAGGCGCCCAGGCCACATGACCGCCCGCAGTCAAAAATGCCCGCAGGAAGATCACTTCCATCATGGTGTCATAGTTGTTGTTTAGGAAAAACCGCAGGGCATAGCCGGCAGACTCAAAGGCCGCAAAGCCTGCGCCCACTGCTGCGCCAATCAAAAGGCCGTTGGCAGTGTATTTGGCATCTTTTTCCCGGAACACGAAGTAGGCAACGATACCGGCCTTGGCCACTTCCTCCACCACGCCGGTAATAATGGCCTCCAGAAATTCCTTGCCGGTGTCCTGGAGCAGAGAGAACATTGCGATGGCCAGCAGCAGCGATGCGCAGCCGCCTACAATAAAGATCTTCAGCACATTGTAAAAACTGATGTTTTTCGGCGTGTTCAGTTCAAAAAAGAATACCAGTATCGCCATGGGCATCATAAATGAGCCGAGAACGATGGTGCCCGGCAGGGCGTTAATATTGTCGAACATTTCGCAGCAGAGCATCAGCATCACAAACGCCAGGCCAATGCCGACCAACACTCTGCTCCAAAGCCAGGGCGTAGGCCAGGCGGATTCGGCAGAGGTCAGCCTCGGCGTGGTAGCCGGTGTTCCGCAGGCGAAAATGGTTTCCGCCTCTTCCTGGCTGTGCTTCTTAAAAACCTGTCCGAAAAGCTTCCCCAAGGGCGGACGAACAGCCTCCTTCTTGCCACCGGTCATCTGATTGACAGAGCCGGTGAGGGCATCCAGCAGCGTTTCCTGCCGGGCAGGCTGCTCGGCAGCGGCTGCGCCTTGTTTTGCGCCGCAGTTACTGCAAAAGGCGGCGCTGTCTTCCAGCTGCGTGCCGCAAGCAGAACAGTATTTCATACTCTCACTCCCGTTCACAAAATGAAGTCCTTGCCTACATTATACCGTGAAAAACCCAAAAAAGCAATATATGCCCTTAATTATTACGCAGCATGTTCCATCGGTGAATTGGCAGGAATAAATAATCAGCAAAATGCAACTATCCGTTTGCGCAACGGCGGTTACAGCAGTCCACCGAACTGTCGCTAAGCGCCGCCTTTCGAGCCCAACAAGTAAAATGGGAATAAAAAGGCAACAAAAAAGACATCCTTGCGGATGTCTTTTTGCTGGCTCCCCTTGTTGGACTCGAACCAACGACCTGCGGATTAACAGTCCGTCGCTCTACCGACTGAGCTAAAGAGGAATATTGGTGTTCGCGTTTCCTATTTTTGCGGCTAGGGCAATCTATCGTCATGCCGTGGCAACAGTCCGGTGGACTGTTGCAGGCATATCGGATAGCCTTGGAAAAGCATTGTGTTCGCGTTACCTATTTTCACGGCCAGTCACCCGGCAACTATCGTCGGCGTACATGTGCTTAACTTCTGTGTTCGGGATGGGAACAGGTGGACCCACATGACAATCAACACGAACTATGGCGATGGGTTTTGCCCATCTATCTATGTCAAAACGCAACTGCGTTCCAACAGCATAAGGATTATAGCACCTTCGCAAACACTTGTCAAGAAAAAAATCAGCTTGCGAACAAGGGCAGCTCCTATTGGGCTTGCACCTTCAAAACTGAACACTGTTTTCTTTTGCAATTCTGGGTTTGGTCAACACTGAGCCTGCTTTAGATCAAGCTTTCGGCTTATTAGTATCAGTCAGCTAAATACATTACTGCACTTACACCTCTGACCTATCAACGTCATCGTCTACGACGTGCCTCAGTGGAGATCTTATCTCAGGGAGAG
>JAZQJO010000048.1:0-15649 GCA_045541695.1 Faecousia sp. | reverse complement strand
ATGGTATCTTCCCGTTTTTACATGATGAGCGGAGATTCGAAGATCTAAATGCAACAGTCCGGTGGACTGTTGCCGCCGACGGCTTGACGGAGGCGCTCCTTAGTTTTGCTCCAAGGGAGCAAAATGCAAACGAATCTCCGGCGAGTCCTCTGCGTTAGCAGAAGCCGGCGAGTCCTCTGCGTTAGCAGAAGCCGGCGAGTCATCTGCGTTAGCAGAAGCCGGCGAGTCACCGCCAAAAAGCACAAAGAAGCCGATACCCATTTGGGTATCGGCTTCAATACTTGTTAAGTTACAGACCGAAGTAGCGAGCAGCATTGTAGTAGCTGATGCCCTCAACGATCTTCTTCAGGGAAGAATCGATGTTGGGATACTCGCCGTTTTCGACCCAGTTGCCCACCAGATTGCACATAATGCGGCGGAAATACTCGTGACGGGTGTAGCTCAGGAAGGAGCGAGAGTCGGTGAGCATGCCGATGAAGTTGCCCAGCAGGCTCAGGTTAGCCAGGGACTTCATCTGATCTTCCATGCCGGACTTGGTGTCGTTAAACCACCAGGCAGAGCCGTGCTGGATCTTGCCGGGGATGGAGCTGTCCTGGAAGCAGCCGATGATGGTGCCGATCTGCTCATTGTCTACCGGGTTCAGGGAGTACAGAACGGTCTTGGGGCACTTGCCCTCTTCGTCCAGATCAGCCAGCAGCTTTGCGATGCAGATGCCGCAGGTGTTCTGGGAGATGGCGTCAACGCCGGTGTCGGGACCTTCGATCTTGAAGATACGGGTATTGTTGTTACGCATGCAGGAGTAGTGCAGCTGCATGGCGATGTCCAGACGGTGATATTCCTTGCCCAGATGCAGCAGCAGAGTGGTCTGGTAGCCGTCGATCTCGTCCACGGTCAGCTCTTCGCCACGCAGCGCCTTCTGGTAAGCGGCGTTTGCCTGCTCCATGGTGCACAGCTTGTAGGGAATGTAGTCCAGACCGTGGTCGCTGGCCTTACAGCCATGGGCATGGAAGAACTCCAGACGCTGGGTCAGGGCAGCGAGAACTTCCTCCACAGTTGCCAGCTCGGCCTTGCCGACGCTCTTCGCCAGCTGAGCCATGTAGCCGGTGAAGCCTGCTTTGTGCAGGTTGATGGCCTTGTCGGGACGGAAGGAAGGGGCCACCTTCACGGTGAAGGTAGGATCGGCAGCGATCTTTTCGTGCCACTCCAGAGAGTCGATGGGGTCGTCGGTGGTGCCGATAAAGGCAACATTGGACTGACGGATCAGGCCTCTTGCGGTCAGGTTGGGGTCTTCCTGAAGCATCTTGTTGCAGTGCTCCCAGATGCGGGGCGCACTTTCAACAGTCAAAGGCTCCTTGATGCCGAAGAACACATTCAGCTCCAGATTGCACCAGTGGTACATGGGGTTGCCGATGGCCATTTCCAGAGATTCAACGAATTTCAGGAAGCGCTCGTAGGGAGACTTGCCGCCGGTGATATAATCTTCGTCAACACCGTTGGAACGCATGACACGCCACTTGTAATGGTCTCCGAAATAGGTGCCGTCGGGCTGACGGCCGCCCAGCCAAACCTCAACCAGATTGTTAAAGCGGCGATCCTCGTAGATCTCACGGGGATTCAGGTGGCAGTGATAGTCCACCAGAGGAAGCTTGCTTGCATAGTCATGGTAAAGATGCTTGGCAGTTTCGGTTTCCAGCAGGAAATCCTTGTCCATAAATGCTTTCATATACGTACTCTCCTTGTGTGGTATTTCTTATTTATTATAATCCATAACGCCGGGATTGCAAGGGGAATTTTCCCATTTACAGCGGCGGACGGACGTAGCGCTCGTGGCTCTTGGGAGCGGGGCGGGCATAGACGCCGGAAACAAGACCCAGCATGGCGTAGATGGTAACGATGGAGCTGCCGCCATAGCTGATCAGCGGCAACGTCAGACCGATAACCGGGGTGACGCCCATGCACATGCCCACGTTGCTGATGACCTGGAAGATCAGCGCTGCTGCAGCACCGAAGCAGATCATCCGGCGCATGTAATCCTGACTTTGGCAGCCGACCCAAATGCAGCGGGCGATGATAGCGCCCAGCATCAGCAGGATCAGGCCGCAGCCCAGAAAACCAAGCTCTTCTCCAACAGAAGAGAAGATATAGTCGGTGTGCTGGGCAAACAGAAGACCTGCCTGGGTGCGGTTGCCTTCAAAAAGACCCTGTCCCAGCATGCCGCCGCCGGTGAGAGATTTCAAGCTGCGGACAGTGTGATACCGTTCGTCAATGCCATAGGGGTCGATACTGGGATCGAAAAGGACCAGAATACGGTTGCGCTGCCTGTCGGTCATGATCTTTGTCCAAATCAGCGGCGCAACGGCGGCCACAGAGCCGGCGCCCAGCAAAAACCAGAGCATACTGACACCACCGGCAAAGGCCATGCCCACAAAGATAAACACGAAGATCAAGGAAACGCCGGCATCGCTGGAAACGGCGAAGTTAATGCCCACGATCAGCAGCAGATGGAGCGCCATATGCAGCACCGAGGTGGGGTGGGACAGCCGGTTTTGATGGGATGCCATCACCGATGCCATAGTCAAAATGTAAAAGATCTTACAGATCTCAGCCGGCTGAATGTTGAAGGGCAGGAAGGCAAAGTCCAGCCAGCTTCGGTTGCCGGTGTTGTTATCTGTACCGAAGGGGATCAGCAACAAAAGAAGGCCAACGTTAAAGGCGGCAAGGGCGACACGGTGCTCGGAAAAGAAATCCACATCTATGGACGACATGATGGCGTAGCACAGCAGGCCAAGCAGGATCGCGCCAATATGGATCACCAGATATCGGGTGGAGTCGCCGAATTTTGCAGCATTGGTGACGCTGGCGATGATGATGCAGCTGAATGCCGATGTGGCAAGACACATAATCAGCAAAACCATATCGCCTTTACGAAAAAAATTCCGGAATTCCCGGAAGAAATCGCGCATATCATCGCCTCCTTTCACATTCTCTATTGTAGCATCAAACCATAAAAAAGTAAATAGAAGAAATGAAGGGGATTGCGGATGCCGGAAAGACCGCATTTTACATTATGACATTGACAAAGTGGGAAAATGGTCGTAAAATAGGCTGTGAACATTTCTTGAACATTTTAAGAAACCGAATACAAAATAAGGGGGAAAAAGAAATGATCAAGTGTCCTAATTGCAACCACGACGTTGCTGAGGGAAATGTCTTCTGTCCTAATTGCGGCACCCGTCTGGCCGCTGCTGAACCGGCTCAGGAGCCTCAGGTAGTTGTGACACCCGTTGCGCCTGCAGAACCTGCAGAGCCCGCTGCCCCTGCCCAGGAGCCCAAGGCTGAAAAGGCAAAAGCTACCGCACCTTTCCTGGCAACCGCACTGGCTGCTGTCAAGGGCTTCCTTGGCAAGGCAAAGGTGATTCTGGATAAGGTTCTGGACAAGATCCCGCTGCCCAGAAAGATCGTTGGCATTATTGCCGGCGGCGTTGCTGCGCTGCTGATTCTGGCCATCGTTTTGATCGTTGTGCTCAGCGGTGGCAAGGATCCCGAGTATGCACTGTATGTGAAAGACGGCGACCTGTTCTTCTCCAACCTGAAGAAGGGCAAGGAAGTGGAGATCATGGACTTCCATTCCGACCTGGGCAGCTCCGTTGCTTACTATGCCGGCAGATCTTCCGCTATCAACGAGAGCGGCACCCGCCTGTTCTATCCCGAGGTCAAGCTGAATGGTTATGCCCTGTATTACCGTGATCTGAACAAGGATGAGGGCGAGAAAATCGATTCCGATATTACCTCTTACGCCATCAACGCCAAGGGTAGTGCCATCGTCTATATGAAAGACGGCAATCTCTACAAGAGCGATTTGAAGGAAAAGGATAAGATCGCCAGCGACATTTCCAGATTCTATGTTTCTGAGAACTTCAAGAACATCCTGTACACCAAGAGTGACGGCGACCTGTATTTCAAGAGCGGCAACAAGGACGCTGTGAAGCTGTCCAGCGAAGTAAATCTGATTGCCTACGGTGAAGAAAAGTTGGAATGGGTGATCTACAGCAAGGAAGGCAACCTGTACTTCCAGAAGACCAACAGCGAAGACAAGGTCAAGATCGACTCTGAATACAGCTACTTTGAAACAGCTCTGGAAGGTGGCAAGGCCTACTACATCAAGAGCAACACCGTCACCACCAAGCTGGCTGAATATGTGATCGACGATCTGGCTGCATCCGATGCTGCTATGACCGAGCCTGTTGCCCCCGAGTGGCCCACCAGAGAGACCTATCCCGAGTATCCCGACCGTCCCTGGCGCTATGAGTTTGACACCAACGAAGAGTACGAAGCTGCATATGCAGAGTTCGAAAAGGAACTGGAAAAGTACAATGCCGAGGTGGATCGCATTAACGATGCATACGATGCAGCTATCGACAAGTATTACGAAGAACAGAGCGCTTACTACGACGCAAGAGATGCATGGTGGGCTAAGGAAAACCGTGACAGTATGCGCCAGAGCCTGCAGGAGCAGGAATATGAGTACACCTCCTATTCTCTGTACTACTTCAACGGTAAGGAATCCAAGCTGGTTGTGGAAGGCCTGGAGGGAAGCTACAGCTTCAACTGCCTGGCAGAAGTGGCAGCCGGTTATGCCGAAGTGATCGTCCGTGGCGAAGCCGCTAAGGTCAAGATGTCCGAGGTCAACAGCGTTTGGGATGTGAGAAATCAGATCAGCTCCGGCAGCAACACCGCTTCCTACAAGGTCATCTGGGAAGATAAGGCCTTCGATGTGGACAATGACGAGATCTATGAGCTGACCCTCAGCGATGATGCCAAGGCTGTTTACTACCTGGCAGATGTGGACGCCGAGAAGGGCGTTGGCGAGCTGTACAAGGCAAAGCTTTCTTCCAAGGGCCTGGGCGAAGCTGAGAAGCTGGATGACGATGTCAGCACTTACGGCTTCGGCTATGCGGAAGATGCAGGCATTTGCTACATGAAGGAATACAAAGACGGCAAGGGCGATCTGTATGTGGAAGGCAAGGAGATCGACTTTGACGCAGCTCCCGGCGTTATGGCCTTCAAGGGCGGCTACCTGTATGGCGCTGACGGCTCCATGAAATACTATAAGAATGGCAAAAAGAGCACTGTTGCCGACGATGTACAGAGCGCCTTCATTCTTAACGATGAGAAGCTGGTTCTGCTGTATGACTATGGCAGCGACAGCAGCGAAGGCACGCTGGGCGTTTGGACCGGCGGCAAGATCACCGTTCTGGATGATGAAGTTTCCGGCCTGATCCAGCCCTCCGGCAGCATGGTCCATTCCGTGAGCTTCTGGTAAAAAACAATCCGAAAGGCGATGACGGCAAGCCCGTCATCGCCTTTTCATTTGCCAACGAAAAGTGCAGAATATTTGCGAAAATTCCTTGCTATTTCCGCCGCAAACTGATACAATAACCAGGTAGGATCAAAGGAAAGAGGCGTAGTGACATGGCAAAAACGGCTTTTGACAATGATAAATACCTAATGATGCAATCTGCTCATATCCGGGAACGGATCGGCGAGTTTGGCGGCAAGCTGTATCTGGAATTCGGCGGTAAGCTGTATGATGATTACCACGCATCCCGTGTGCTTCCCGGTTTCCAGCCGGACAGCAAGCTGAAGATGCTGTTGCAGCTGAAGCAGCAGGTGGAGATCGTTATCGCTATCAATGCTGCCGACATTGAAAAGAACAAGATCCGTGGCGATCTGGGCATTACCTATGACCGGGACGTGATCCGGCTGATCGACATTTTCCGTGGCCTTGGCCTGTATGTGTCCAGCGTGGTTCTGACCCGCTTCGACGATCAGGCAGCGGCAAAGGCTTTCCAGTCCAGACTGGAGGGCATGGGCGTTAAGGTTTACCGCCATTACGCCATCGAGGGCTACCCCTCCAATATTGCCAAGATCGTCAGCGACGAGGGTTACGGCAAAAACGAATACATCGAAACCAGCCGTGAGCTGGTGGTGGTCACAGCCCCCGGCCCCGGCAGTGGCAAGCTGGCTACCTGTATGAGCCAGCTGTATCATGAGCATGCCCGGGGCATTACCGCCGGCTATGCCAAGTTTGAAACTTTCCCCATCTGGAATTTACCGCTGAATCATCCGGTAAATTTGGCTTACGAGGCAGCCACTGCAGATCTCAACGACGTGAATATGATCGACCCGTTCCATCTGGATGCCTATGGCATTACTACCGTTAACTATAACCGTGACGTGGAAGCATTTCCTGTGCTGGTTGCCATGTTCGAAAAAATCATGGGGCAGTGTCCCTATAAATCGCCCACAGATATGGGCGTAAACATGGTGGGCAACTGCATTATGGACGACGAAGCTGCCCGGGAAGCATCCCGGCAGGAAATCCTGCGCCGGTATTATACTGCCCTTTGCGACCACAAGCAGGGCAAGCTGTCTGAGGACGTTGTCCGCAAGCTGGAGCTGCTGATGAAAAAGGCAGGCGTTGATCAGTCACAGCGCCGGGTGGTTGCGCCGGCTTTGGAAAAGGCAGAGCAGACCGGTTTGCCGGCAGCTGCTATGGAGCTATCAGACGGCCGGATCGTCACCGGCAAAACCTCCAATCTTTTGGGCGCATCTTCGGCGCTGCTGCTGAATGCGCTGAAGGTTTTGGGCGGCATTGCGGATGATCTGCATTTGATCTCGCCGCTGGTTATCGACCCCATTCAGCATTTAAAAATCAATCATCTGGGCAACCGGAATCCCCGGCTGCACACCGACGAGGTGCTGATCGCCCTGTCCATAAGCGCAGCCACCGATCCCACGGCAGAGCTGGCCATGGAGCAGCTGAGCAAGCTGCGGGGCTGCGAGGTCCATTCCTCGGTGGTGCTTTCGCCGGTGGATGAAAAGGTGTTTAAGCGGTTGGGTGTAAACCTGACCTGCGAGCCCCGATATAAGGCAAAAATCTCGCCGGCTTTTCTTTTGGCAGCGCAGCTTTTGCATTATTTCTCGTGATTGCGGTAGTAAAAATAGGAATAAAGGGTGGGAACGACGACCATCACCACCAGAACGCCGATCAGGATCCAGAAACAGCCCAGAAAAGCGGTGGCCATGATGAAAATGCCGCCCAGAACCCAAAGCTTACCGCCGAAGCGGTGGGTCTTGTTCCAGTTTTCTTCGCTGGCGAGTGTCCAGGGAAGCTTGATGCCCATGGTGTAGGTCTGGGGACATTTGGGCAGCAGATTGCCAACGATAATGAACATCAGGCCCATCAGCAGCGGCATGATGATCTCGATTCTGAGCTGGTAACCCAACGCAACGGCATACATCAGCGTGGACAGCACCAGTCCAATCACCGGACAGATCCACAGTACCAAAGTGATCATCTTGCGATGGTAGTTTTTATGTTTCGGGTCGGCGCAGCTGGCAAGTACGCAGAGCCAATGCAGTGCCAGCAGCAATCCGGGAAAGAAAAACACGGCGAAGGCTTTACTGCTCCAGTTGTCTACATTGCCGTTGACATCCCAATGAGAGGGGATCTGCTCCGGAAGCTGATTCCATAGCACCAGACCGATGGCGATGGGGATCAGCAGCACGATGCTGGTAAGGATCAGCAGATTCTTATTTTGTTTGATCATGGTCATTCTCCTTTCAGGTCGGTGATCCAAAGCATGATCTCCTCAAGAACAGAGGCATTCAGATCGTAATAGATAAATTTTCCGTCCCGGGTATCCCGGATCAGGTCCGCCTCCTTCAGCACCGACAGATGCCGGGAAACAGATGCGCCGGTGACAGGGAAGTGGTCGGCGATCTCGCCGGCGGACATACGCCCCGCCTTCAGCATGTTCAGTATTTCCCGACGAATGGGGTCTGTCAAGGCTTTTAATGTGTTTTGCAGACTCATAACATCACTCCTTTAACATTTAACCTAAATGTTAAATATAATATAACAGTAATTTTTTTGTTTGTCAAGAGAAAAAAGAAAGGCTGTCTTACAAAAATGCAAGACAGCCTTTTTAGAAGTTTATCAGCTGGTGTAGTTGTCAAAATAGCCCTGAATCAGAACGATGGGCGTGCCCTTGTCGCCGGAGCCGCTGGTCAGGTCACACAGAGAACCGATCAGATCGGTAATGCGGCGGGGAGTGGTACCCTGAGAAGCCATGGTGCCGGACAGATCGCCTTTTTCCTTGATGCGCTCTACGATGGCGTTTTTTAGCGCCTCGCCGCTGAGGTCAGCAAAGTCATTGTCTGCCAGATATTTCAGCTTCAGCTCGTTGGGCGTGCCCTCCAGACCGGGTGTGTTTGCTACGGAAACGCTGGGGTCAGCCAGTTCCCAGATCTTGCCCACGGGATCTTTAAATGCGCCGTCGCCATAGACCATGACCTCGATATGCTTGCCGGTCTTTTCCAGCAGCTGGGACTGAATGTCAGCAACCAAGTCGGTACATTCATTGGGGAAGAGCTTGATCTTATCTTCGGTAGACTTGTTGGAGCCCAGCAGACCGAACTTGGCATTGTAGCCACTGCCGTCCACGCTTTCAGTGAGAATGTCATCCAGACCGCAGACCACTTCTGCGCCGGCTGCCTTCAGCAGACGCTTGGTGCGGGCTCTGGTGTGGATATCGCAGGTAAGAACCTTTTTGGTATAGTTCAGGATCACACGGGGATTGTTGGCGAAGATGATCTCTGCCTCAGCGCCGCTTTCCCGGATCAGGTCACCGTAGTACTTCACATAGTCGACCAAAGTGAAGGGGTGCAGGTTTTCACCGAACAGCTCCCGGTACTTTTCTTCCGTAAGCACATCGCTGTAGGGATTTACACCGGCTTCGTCCAGCTTGTCCAAAGAAACCAGCTCGTTGCCCACCTCGTCGCTGGGGTAGCTGAGCATGAGGACGATCTTCTTTGCGCCTTGAGCGATGCCTCGCAGACAAATAGCAAAGCGGTTACGGGACAAAATAGGGAAGATCACGCCAATGGTCTCGCCGCCCAGCTTGCGGCGGACATCCTTTGCGATGGCTTCGATAGAAGCGTAGTTGCCCTGGGCACGAGCCACAACGGACTCGGTAACGGCGACTACGTCCCGGTCATTCAGGGAAAAACCCTCGCTCTCGGCAGCTTCCAAAACGCTGTCAACCACGATTTTTGCCAGATCATCGCCTTCCCGGATAATGGGGCAGCGAATACCTCTGGAGGTGGTTCCAACTTTTCTTTCCATAGGTTACCTCTTTTCTCCGGCACGGCTGTACCGGAAAGAATAAAACACAACTGTGATATTATACTCCAGTATGATGTATTTTTCAATCTTTTTTTCTTCAACGGAGAAAAAAATATACATTTTTTGTTTGCCGGTTTCGGAAAAGCGTTGCCTGCAAAAAGCAGCGTTGACTCGTATGCCAAAATGTGCTAAAATGCTATGAGATGCCATTATGGCATATAAGGAGGAAACACCATGCGTGAAATTGAAGTAAGCAAGCTTACCGAGATCATCGAGCGGCTGTGTATCGAAGCCAATACATATCTGCCCGGCGACGTTAAGTGCGCCATTGAAAGCTGCCGGAAGTGTGAAGACAGCCAGCTTGCACAGGGCGTGCTGGATAAGATCATTGAAAACTATAACATTGCTGCCCAGGAGAATGTGCCCATCTGCCAGGATACCGGCATGGCATGTGTATTCCTGGAGATCGGCCAGGATGTCCATTTCGTCGGCGGCGATCTGAGAGAAGCTGTGGATGAGGGCGTACGCCGTGGCTATGATAAGGGTTACCTGCGCAAGAGCGTGGTTGCCGACCCCATCCGCCGTGGCAACACCGGTGACAACACGCCGGCTATGCTCTATACCGAGATCGTTCCCGGTGAAAATGTGAAGATCACTGTCGGCCCCAAGGGCTTCGGCAGCGAAAATATGAGTATGCTGCGGATGTTCAAGCCCTCTGCCGGTCTGCAGGGCGTCAAGGATTTCATTCTGGAGGTCGTTGAGGCTGCAGGTCCCAATCCTTGTCCTCCCATCGTGGTAGGCGTAGGTCTGGGCGGCACCTTTGACAAGGCTGCTCTGCTGGCTAAGAAGGCTATTATGCGTCCTCTGGATGTGCGCAATCCCGATCCTTTCTATGCCGATCTGGAAGCAGAAATGCTGGAAAAGGTCAATGCTCTGGGCATCGGACCTCAGGGCTTTGGCGGCAAGACCACTGCCATTGCGCTGAATATTGAAACCATGCCTACCCACATCGCCGGTCTGCCCTGCGCAGTGAATATCAACTGCCATGTGACCCGCCATAAAACGGAGGTGCTGTAATGGAAAAGCATATTACCCTTCCTTTAACTGAGGAGATCGCCAAGACACTGCGTGCAGGCGATACGGTGTATCTCACCGGTACCATCTATACCTCCCGTGACGCAGGCCACAAAAGGATGTGCGAGGCGCTGGCCCGTGGTGAGGAGCTGCCCTTTGACCCCAAGGATGCGACTATCTATTATGTCGGTCCTACTCCTGCAAAGCCCGGCCGTCCCATCGGCTCTGCCGGTCCTACCACCTCCGGCCGTATGGATGCCTATGCTCCCACTATGCTGCGTGTTGGCGCAAGAGGCATGATCGGTAAGGGCGCAAGACTTCCCGAGGTCGTGGAAGCAATGAAAAAGCACACCGGCGTCTACTTTGGCGCCATTGGCGGTGCCGGCGCACTGCTAGCCAAGTGCATTAAGAGCGCAGAACTGATTGCCTACGAAGACCTGGGCGCAGAAGCGCTGCGCAAGCTCTATGTGGAGGAAATGCCGCTGTTTGTCATCATCGACTGCGAGGGCAACAACCTCTATGAATCCGGCCGCAAGGCATATCTGGAAAAGAAATAAGAAAAGTGGGAACTGCTTAGCAGTTCCCATTTTTTACGTTTTCAAGGTCGTATTGTAGTATTCCTCCAGCTGATCAATCGTGAAGCTGGCGTTTACTTCTATGGCGAGGGTTTGACTTACGACAGGCATAATACCATCGGGCCGATCACCGATGCCGAAAATTTGGCACTCGATATGGGTAACATTTTGATTCTCATCGAAACAGACCATAAAACTATAGTTTTCGGACAATTCAAAATTCTTTACAATATAGAGTCCTTCCACATACTTGTGGGTTGAGAACTCCATTTCTGAGAGATAACCTCCGCCGTTCAGCAGACAGGAGAAATAACGGTCACCGTTTTTGAAGGTGATCATGGGCTCAATGCTGCTACTGGTGATCATGACGTCCACTGTGCCGCAGCCGATTTTGGATGCAAGGAAGCCATCGGGGTTGGTCAACGCAATTTGCGTGTAGATGGCTTGCGATATGAAAAATCGGCCGTTGCGGTCAAATTCGTAATAATAAATTTCCGGGTCGAGAGAATCCTGTGGCAGATCGGTCGGTGGAGGCAACAGGGGAGGTCCTTCCGTAACGTCCGGCGGGAGCGGACTTTCTGTTGCGTCGGTGCTGCTTAAAAGCTGCAGTGTGTATGTGCTGCCGGATGTGCTGAAAGACACGGAATTGCCATGCTCGGTCAGCAGATACATGCCGCCGTAGTAGTTCAGCATATCGCCGCTTGTAATGGAGAATTCACCGGTTTCCACGGTGGGAAGCTGGGGCACAGGGAGCTGCGCGACCGGTTTGATGGGCTTTTGTACGCTGATTGGAGGCTCAATGGGGCTGGGGTCGACTTGCGTCTTGGGCCAGAGCACACCGATCAGGAGCGCCGCACAAGCGGCTGCGGCGATGCCGGCAATCAAGCCGGGGCGGCGGTAAAAGGGAATATACCGCTTCTTGTATTGCAGAAGCTTTTTGGGATCGTCCGTTTCAAAAGATTCTGTCAGCAGAGTGTCGTCGATTTGCGATAAATGCTCAAAAAGCTTTTCTTCTTTAGAAGGCTTCATATTTGGATACCCTCCTTTTCCATGTGTTTTTTCAGTTTCTTTCTGGCGCGGTACAGTTTTACAGCTATGTGATTTTCGCTAAGAGCGAAGCGGGAAGCGAGGCTGGCTGTGCTTTCCAGCCAAATATAGCGGCGGATGAAAAGCACCCGGGTTTCCGGATCAAGTTTCCGGACAAAATCCGACAAAACGGAGCGGAGATGCCGGCTTTCTTCGTCGGTGTGGAGCGCAGCGGCCGTATCCGGCAGGCAATCCTGCAGCTCGGATAACGCCACAGTGTAGCCGGTATGCCGCTTTTGCCGGGTCTGGTAGCGCAGCTTGTCGATCCCAATTCGTCGTGCAAGCTTGCAAATGTAAGCGGAAAGGTTTTCAGGATCATTGGGAGGAATGCTGTCCCAAACCGCCAGGAGAACGTCATTGGCACATTCCTCAATATCGGATTCATCAGCGAGAATCTCCCCAAGAATGCGCCTGTATAAGCGGGAATACTTGCGGGATATTTCGTCTAAAGCGGCTTGCGTTCGCTGAAACAGCAAAGAGATGATTTGATTGTCTTCCATGCTCCTCCTTTCCCCGGTGGATAGCACCGCGCGCTGTGCCTTCACTTATTAAGTCGATGTTTTTTCTGAAATATGACAGTATCTTATAAAACAAGGCTGCGGCAAGATCCGCAGCCTTGTATGAAGGGTCAGTCATGGCGCTGCTCCATGTTGTCGTAGGTCTCACAGAAGCGGGCGGAGAAGGAAGGCTCTTGGCCGGCGACGTACAGGTGGGATGTGTCGCCGAAAGTGCTCATGCGGAAATAGGCATAGCCCTTGCGCCGTTCTTCGGTATTGACGACGGTCACGGAGGTGGGGGCGGCGGCAGTGCCGTGCCAAAGCACAAAGGGAGAGATGTTCAGCAGGTGGCCCAGCAGAACGCACTCTACGCCAAAGTGACAGAAAAATACCAGCGTATCCTCATTGGGGGTTTCTGCCCGGTAGAGGTCACCCTCCCGACGGTAGCCGTGGCTTGCCAGCAGAGCGTCTAAGCTGTCTGTGACCCATTTTGCTTCTGCCGGCACATTAGACTTGCTGAAGGTATCAGGCTCCAGCCAGGTGTTTCGTTCAAAAAAACGCTTTTCAGCCGTCCATTCCCGGGGCAACCAGTCCCATACCACATCGTCGATGATTTCACCGTTTTGGACTCGCCGTCCGGCAAATTCCCGCAGCCAGAGGAGCGTTTCGCCGGTGCGATTCATTTTTTCCAGGGTGGCTTTGGCAGTATCCTGGGCACGGCCAAGAGGGGAGAGGTAAAATGCTTTCACATCCATTTTTGCCACCCGCTCGGCAAGAAGCTTCGCTTCTTCCCAGCCGGTGGGGGTTAGCGTATCCAATTCATAATTGGGGTCGCCATGGCGAATGATCACAAGCTTCATTGACGTGCCTCCTGCGGTTTTTCTTTATTATACGCGTAAATACGTGGATTTTCAATGTCGTTTTTGTAGGGACCGACGTAGTTTTGTGTCCTCGGCATGACATGGTAGCTGTAGGGGCGATTCACGAATCGCCCGCGTGCAAAAGCTGAATGCGTAAAAAGGACCGTCCGGGAGGCCGGTCCCTACATAGAAAAAGGCCCCTGTACCGGTTGGTACAGAGGCCTTTCATTTATAACGAAATTACTTCAAGCTTTCCTCAACAGCGACAGCCACGGAAACGGTCATGCCGACCATGGGGTTGTTGCCTGCGCCCAGGAAGCCCATCATTTCCACGTGGGCGGGGACGGAGGAAGAACCGGCAAACTGTGCATCGCCGTGCATACGGCCCATGGTATCGGTCATGCCGTAGGAAGCAGGACCTGCAGCCATATTGTCGGGGTGCAGCGTGCGGCCGGTGCCGCCGCCGGAAGCCACGGAGAAGTACTTCTTGCCCTGCTCCATGCACTCTTTCTTGTAAGTGCCGGCAACGGGATGCTGGAAGCGGGTGGGGTTGGTGGAGTTACCGGTGATGGAAACATCAACACCCTCATAGCGCATAACGGCAACGCCCTCGCGGACATCGTCGCAGCCGTAGCAGTTAACGGCGGCACGCTCACCCTTGGAATAAGGGATACGCTCAACGATCTTCAGCTCGCCGGTGTAGTAGTCGAACTGAGTCTTCACATAGGTGAAGCCGTTGATACGGGAGATGATCTGTGCAGCATCCTTGCCCAGACCGTTCAGGATCACGCGCAGGGGCTCTTTACGAGCCTTGTTGGCGGAGCGGGCAATGCCGATAGCGCCTTCTGCAGCAGCGAAGGACTCGTGACCTGCCAGGAAAGCAAAGCACTTGGTCTCGTCCCGGAGCAGCATTGCGCCCAGATTGCCGTGGCCCAGACCGACCTTGCGGTCCTCAGCGACGGAGCCGGGGATGCAGAATGCCTGCAGGCCGATGCCGATTGCCTCGGCAGCCTCGGCAGCGGACTTAACGCCCTTCTTCAGTGCGATGGCAGCGCCCACGCAGTAGGCCCATGCCACGTCCTCAAATGCGATGGGCTGAATGCCCTTGACGATCTCGTAGGGATCAAAGCCCTTGGCGGTGCACATCTCGCGGCACTCTTCCACAGACTTCAGACCGTACTGAGCGAGGACACCGTTGATCTTTTCGATCTTTCTTTCGTAACCTTCAAACAAAGCCATTTTCGTGTCCTCCTCTTATTCGTGACGGGGATCGATGTACTTGGCAGCATCGGCAAAGCGGCCGTAGGAGCCCTTGGCCATTACAAATTTACAGGCTTCTGTATGACCTTTGGCAGCGTGGCAAAACCCTTGCTTGCTTCCAGCATTATGGGTGGCGTAATTTTCGTGGTGCTGCATTTTACAGAAAGCCTTGGCGCTTGGGCGATACTCTTTGCCATGGCAGCAGCTGTTCCCACTTACGCAGTTTCCCTTTTGGCTTGCGGTGGCTTGCGTGAAGAAGACTTGGATCGCATTCCCTTTATCGGACACAGGCTGTTAAGACTTGGTTGCAAATTAGGTTTGTTTAGATAAAAAAAGAGCGTTAATCTTTGTAGATTAACGCTCTAATTTTTTGCTTCTTATTTGCCAAGAATCATTTTGGTCAAATCCATGGGGTCAACAATTTTGCCGTCTTTGTAAACGCGCATGTTGCCGCTTGCGATTTCGTCAATGAGGATTACTTCGTCATTGTTGTAACCAAATTCAAATTTAATGTCATAAAGGTCAAGACCTTTTTTAGCCAATTCGTCAGCAACGATGTGGGTAATTTTCAAGGTTTGAGCTTTCATGCTTTCGAACATTTCACGGGTCATAATGCCAAGAGCTTCCAAGCCTTCGCAGGTTACCAGGGGGTCGCCTTTTTCGTCGTTTTTGAAGGTGGTTTCTACATAACCGCCGGGCAGTTCGGTGCCGTCAGCAATGTAATCGCCATAACGACGAATGAAGCTGCCGGTTGCTTTCAAGCGGCAGATAACTTCCAAGCCTTTGCCGAAAACTTTAGCAGGAAGAACTTCCATGGTAGCTTCTTCAACGTTAGCGCTTACATAGTGAGTTTTAACGCCAGCTTCTTTGAGAATTTCAAAGAAGAGGATGGAAGTTTCCAAGTTTGCTCTTCCAATACCTTCAATTGTTAAACCTACTGCATTTTCACCGGGATCAAACACACCGTCTTTACCGGTACAATCATCTTTAAATTTCAATAATACGTTTCCGTTTTCCAATTCGAATACGTCTTTTGTTTTACCTTCATATACTTTTTTCATAATCGTAACCCCCGTTGTTTGTGCAAATAAACTTTCCTAAATATAT
>JAZQJO010000047.1:0-4888 GCA_045541695.1 Faecousia sp. | reverse complement strand
AGAAGGTTTACACCGGGGTTCTGTCCAGAAGAGATAAAACCGTACAAAGCCGCGGCTGCCTTTCGGCACCCCCTGCTTTTTTGGGAAATTGCTACCGATTAGTGGCGGGAAATGACCGATGAGCGCCAAAGCGCCGTTTTTTGAAAATCAGCTGCTATAATCATGGCTGTAATTCCGACAAGGAGGGAGTTTATGGCAGCAATCAAAACAGAGGCGCTGACGAAGAAGTACAGGGATCTCGTCGCCGTTGATCATTTGGACCTGCAGATCCGGCAGGGCGAATTGTTCTCACTGTTGGGAGTGAACGGTGCAGGAAAGAGCACCACCATTAAAATGCTTTCCGGCCTGACAAAGCCCACAGCCGGAGATGCTTATGTGGGAGGCCACAGCATTGTACGTGAGAAATGGTTAGCAAAAAGCTTGATTGGCGTATCACCCCAGGAGACGGCAGTTGCACCCAATCTCTCCGCAAAGGAAAATCTGGAGCTGATGTGCGGCGTTCACGGCTTGACGAAGGCGCAAAGCCAGGCAAAAATTGGGCAGCTGACGGAGCAATTTGATCTGGGCCCCGTCCTGACCAAACGGGCTGGCAAGCTGTCCGGCGGTTGGCAACGTAGGGTCAGCATCGCCATGGCGCTGATCAGCGACCCGGCAATTCTGTTTTTGGATGGGCCTACTTTGGGCTTGGATGTAATCGCGCGAAGTGAGCTGTGGGCTGTGATCCGGGGAATGAAGGGCAAAGTGACTATTATATTGACAACCCATTATATGGAGGAAGCAGAGGCGCTGTCTGACCGTATCGGTATTATGAAAGACGGCAAATTGCTGGTGGTCGGCACGGCCCGGGAGCTGATGGAGAAAACCGACACAGACAAGTTTGAACAGGCTTTCATTTCTCTTGTAAGGGAGGCGGGCGTATGAGAATGCTGACATTCGCCAAGCGGTGTGCCAAGGAAATTTTGCGAGACCCGCTGAACGTGTTGTTTGGTCTGGGATTTCCGGTGGTGCTGTTGGTGCTGCTCAGCGCCATTCAGGCAAACATTCCTGTGGAATTGTTTGCAATTGAGAGCCTTGCACCGGGTGTTTCGGTGTTTGGGCTGTCCTTTATGACCCTGTTTTCGGCTACGATCATCGCCAGGGACAGAGAAAGCGCTCTGCTGCAGCGGCTGTATACGACGCCCCTAAAGCCTGCTGATTTTATCCTGGGATATCTGCTTCCGATGATCCCAATCGCCCTGGCACAAAGCACTGTGTGCTATTTGGTGGCAACTCAGTTGGGTCTGCCGGTGACGGCAAATATTCTGTTTGCCATCGTGACGCTGCTGCCTATGGCGGTATTCTATATTGCCTTAGGCTTGCTGTGTGGCAGCGTGTTCAATGTCAAGCAAGTGGGCGGCATTTGCGGTGCGCTGCTGACCAATTTGTCCGCATGGCTTTCCGGCGTGTGGTTTGATCTGGAACTGGTAGGCGACACCTTTGGAAGAATTGCCAATCTACTGCCCTTTGTCCATGCGGTGGAGTTGGAACGGGCAGTAATCGTCGGAGATTTTGCTGCCGCATTGTCCCATTTCTATCCGGTGGCAGGATTCGCATTTGTTACTCTAGTTGGAGCGGTTCTGTTCTTTTTGCGGCAAATGAAAAAGCAATAATGTATGCCCCGGTTGAAAGGCCGGGGCGTTTTTTGGGAAACTGGACTTGCTGTGGAGAATAAACTTGCAGCGGAGGTGACGATTATGCTGGCAGCCGTATGGCTGATGCTAAGCTCGCTGCTGTATTCTCTGCAGCTGTCTGCCGGGAGCTTCCCAAAGCCGCTGACGGAGCAGGAGGAGAAGCACTATCTGGAACTGTCGGCAAAGGGCGACCTGAACGCCCGGAATATACTCATCGAACGAAATTTGCGCCTTGTGGCCCACATTATGAAAAAATACTACGCCCAGACTTCGGATCAGGAAGATCTGATCTCCATCGGCACTATTGGGCTGATCAAGGGGATCACCACCTTTGACCAATCCAAAGGCGCAAGATTGGCGACCTATGCTGCCCGCTGCGTGGAAAATGAGATCCTAATGCATTTCCGCAGCCAGAAAAAGTCCAGCCAGGATGTGTCGCTGTCGGATTACATAGAGACCGGCACAGATGGAGCGGCGCTTTCGCTGATGGATGTGATCAGCGACGATGAGGACCTGCTGGAAACCATCAGCACTCGAGAAAGGATCAAACAGCTGGGTGTGCTGCTAAAGTCAGAACTGACGGAGCAGGAGAGGGAAGTGCTCCGCCTGCGCTACGGTCTGGGCGGCTGCAGCCCTCATCGGCAGCGGGAGGTGGCCATCCGATTGGGTATCAGTCGCAGCTATGTGTCCCGGATCGAAAAACGGGCGCTGCAAAAGCTGCGGCTAAAGCTGGAGGACGGCACTTGATTTTTAGCACTGCTGTGCGTATAATGAAGCCAGAAAAAGACAGGGAGGCGCACAAATGGGAGAGCTTTATTGCCTGGGCGACAGCCTGACCTTTGGCTTCGGCGTTCGCCGGCAGGAACGGTGGACCAATCTTGCGCAGCAGCAGACGGCGCTGCAGGTGATCAATTTTGGCTGCAACGGCGATACCACCGGCGGCATACTGGCACGGCTGCAGACGGTTCTTGCCACGCAACCCCGGGGTAAGGTGCTGATCATGGGCGGCAGCAACGATATTTTCTACGGCGGCGACATGGCAGGCGCAAAAGCCAACATAGGTGCGCTGTTGCAGCAGACCATGGCTGCCGGATTTCAGCCTATCGTGGGTATTCCGCTGCCGGTTGACCCTGCCAATGCGCCGGCAGCATGGTCGCAGGTGGTGGATTTTGAAAGAGCGGCGAAGCTGCTGGAGGAATATGCTGCCTGGCTGAAGGGTTTTTGCAATGCTTTTGGCGTGGAGTTTGTGGATTTCCGGGCAGACTTTTTGAATTGCGATCAAAGCGTGAAAACGCAGTTGTTTCTGGATGGCCTGCACCCCAATCCGGCCGGGCACCTGCTGATGGCGCAGCGGCTGTGCAAGTATTTGAGGGATGCCGTATGAAGCTGTCGTATTTGGATCTGACCACCACCGATCCTGCATGGAATCTGGCGGTGGAGCAACATGTGTTCGACTGCCTGCCGAAGGACCGAATGTATTTCATGCTGTGGCAGAACGACAATGCCATTATCATCGGCAAACACCAGAATACGCTCGCCCAGATCAATGAAGCCTACGTGAAAGAACACGGCATCCATGTGGTGCGGCGCCTTTCCGGTGGAGGTGCCGTATATCACGATATGGGTAATCTGAACTTTACTTTTATCGCAGATGCGGCGCAAAAGGATACATTGGACTTTCAGCTGTTTTGCAGGCCTGTGATCCGGGCGCTGGCGGCGGTGGGCGTGCATGCTCAGGTCAATGGCCGCAACGACATGACCATCGACGGCAAGAAGTTCTCCGGCAACTCCCAGTATGTGAAAAACGGCCGGGTGATGCACCACGGAACAATCCTGTTCCGATCCGATCTGGATGCGGTAGACCGTGCGCTGCAGGTGGATCCGGAAAAGATCCAGGCGAAAGGCGTCAATTCGGTGCGCAGCCGGGTGACCAATGTCAGCGAATATCTGGATAGCACCGTGACGCTGCCGCAGTTTCGCAAGCTGCTGCTGGAAAATGTGCTGCAGGAAACTGGCGGCGAGGAATATGTGCTGACCCAAGAGGATCTGGGAAAAATCGGGCAGCTGCGGGATGAGCGCTATAATACCTGGCAATGGAATTACGGTCACTCTCCGGAGTGCACATTACGCAAAAAGGCCCGCTTTGAAGGCTGCGGTACGGTGGAAGCACTTTTAACGGTTTCCCACGGCCGGGTGGAGCATATGCAGTTTTACGGCGACTTTTTCAGCGTGCGAGAGCCTTCTGAGCTGGCACAGAAGCTGATTGGCTGCCGCCCGGAGCGGGCGGATTACGCAAAGGTGCTGGAAGATGTGGCGATTTCGGAATATTTCGTCGGGCTGACCGCAAAGCAGTTTTTAGCACTGATGGATTGAAAAAAGCTATGGAGGAAACTCCATAGCTTTTATTTTTGCAGTTCGTTTAAAGCAATGCGCAGAGCCCGGAGGGCATGGACCGGATCGGCGATGTGCCAGACCGCTTTTTCCATGGGACACAGGTCGGTGTCTGCTCGGTTGCGAATGGCAGGAACTATGCTTTCAAATTGTGCGTCGATGCCGTGCAGCTCCAAAATCTCCAGAGCAGGGCGGCTGATGACACTCGCATAAACACGGCGGATGCCTACGTGGCAATATAAAAGGGCGGCAGCCTTGCCCACCACCTTGTCTGCGACGGAAAAGCCTTGCAGATTGATGTTTCGGTCGATCAGCTCCAGCAGAGGACGGATGCCCCGGCGATCATCGATGTATAGCGTATCGCCCCGGCAAAAAACGCAGGTATAATTACTGCCAAGCAGCATATCCTTGGCATAGAGAAGGTCTTGGTGCATGTTATCAGCTCCTGTGAATGGTAAAGAAATCATAACATAAAATATAGCATTTTGCAACGATGCGGGGGCATTTCGACAAAAAGACCTGGAAAACAAGTCTTGACAAATATATACTGCCGTGCTATAATGACCAAGCCTTAAGGGCCAATATCGCGGAGTAGAGCAGTTGGTAGCTCGTCGGGCTCATAACCCGGAGGTCGTAGGTTCGAGTCCTGCCTCCGCAACCAGAAAGAAAACCCCATCCATTCGGATGGGTTTTCTTTTTGGTTATGGCAGTAGGCTTCGCCTCTGCCATCAGGGTGATGAGACCGACGAGCGTAGCTCGTTGGGTAAGCGAGGGGAGCGCCGCCGGTGGCGGGAGGAGCGACCTGAGCGCAGTGCAGCGGTCGATAA
>JAZQJO010000046.1:0-40665 GCA_045541695.1 Faecousia sp. | reverse complement strand
TTTGCAGTTTTGAAGTGACAACTTTTCTTCAAGACAAATAACAAAATTCCCGGAATGCTGACGCATTTCGGGAATTTTTTGTGCAGTATTGGAGAAAAGGGGTTGTTCAAAACCGGTTTATCACTATGGTGCGCCGCCCTTTGGCAGGGGCTTTGTTTATGGAGATTACTTCAGCTGCTCCAGGGGGAAGTCGCCCAGATACTCCTTGGTATTCAGGACCATTTCCTTAAACAGCTCTCTTGCTTCCTCGTAGGTGCAGGTGACCAGAGGATCGTTGACGAAAGCGTTGAAGATAGCTTCCAGATCACGGTTTGCGATAGCTTCGCTGACAGCCTCCTGCTCAGCGCAGATACGGGCGATCATGGGATAGATGGGAGCGGGAACTTCGCCGGCCATGACGGGGGTGACCTTGTCACACTGGAACACGGCATTGGTTTCCACAACTGCGCCCTTGGGCAGGTTGGGGATCTGACCCATGTTGGGGATGTTCACGTTGGTGACCAGAGGACCGCCCAGACCCAGCAGAGCGCGCATCTGAGCGACACCTTCCTCACCGGAAACGCCCAGCTCGACGGGCTCTTCGCCGTTGCGCAGACGCAGGCTCTTTGCCTGACGCTCCTTCAGGTCGTTCTTTCTCCATGCGGCGGTGGTCAGACCGAAGCCCCATGCCTTAACGGTTTCGGGATCTTTCAGGTACCACTTGCCGGGGCAGAACTCGGCCAGGTGACGGTCGCCGGCAGCGGCGATGTAGCCGTAGCGGTTGAACAGGTCGAACTTGATCTTGTGGGAGAAGCGGAAGGAGTTGTTCATCCAGTTGTTGTCCAGCTGCTTGGTGTAGCCGGTCTCAGCATACTGCTTTGCAAAGGCTGCGTAAGCGGGGAACAGATCGATGTTCTTGTAGTAAGCGGAGGTCAGCCAGGTGAAGTGGTTGACGGAGATAACATTGACCTTGATCTGAGCTCTCTCTTCCACAGGGATCTTGATGCCCAGCTGCTCTTCCATGGCGGATACCAGCAGCTTCTGGGTGCCGAACACTTCGTGGCAGCAGCCGAAGGCCTTGATCTCGGGGAATGCACGGTACAAAGTCTTGGTGCACCAGGTCATGGGGTTGGTATAGTTGATGACCCATGCGTTGGGGCAGTACTTCTTCACGTTCAGAGCGATCTCTTCGAACATGGGGATGGTACGCATTGCACGGACGATACCGCCAGGGCCGGAGGTATCACCGACGGACTGGTAGATGCCGTACTTTTCAGGGGTGTGGATGTCGGATTCCATCTCGTCGAAGGTGCCGGGCAAAATGGAAATGACGACAAAGTCAGCGCCGGTCATAGCTTCCTCTGCGGTCTTGGAAGCGTGATAGTTCCAGGTGGAGATAGCGCCTTCGCACTTGTTGTGCAGGTTGCCGATGATCTCGTTGTCCTTGGCTGCTTCGTAGTCGATGTCGTACAGATAGACGTCGCCGGACATATCCTCACAGGTGACCAGGTCACTCATGAGCTTCCATGCCCAGCCGCGGGAGCCGCCGCCGATGTAGGCGATCTTTACACCAGTAGCCTTTTCGTTTTCGATTTTCATATGTATCCTCCTAAAAATTATTTATTCAGCATTTCTTTAACAGCGGGCCATGTAATATCAGGGAAGAAAGCATGGCCGCCGTGACCTATGAGGTGACAGCAGTAATCGGGGTGACCGGCCTTTTCATAGGCGGTCTTGATAATCTCAAAGGATTCCACAGCGCCGTGGAGGGGGAAAATGTTGTCCACATCGCCGTTGGTAACCACCAGCTTCTTGGGGGCAATCATGCAACCCAGGTCACCCATATTGAAGTACTTGCGCATGCCGGGGATATAGTTGCAGGCGCAATGAAACATGTCCATAATGGATGCCTCAAATGTGCAAAGCGCGGCGCTGACAACAGCCAGCTTGATCCGCTCTTCCAGACAGGAAGCGTAGAAGGTGGCGGTACCGCCGCCGGAAGTACCCAGACACATGATCTTGTTGGTGTCCACATATTCGGTCAGGTACTTTTCGGCAATGTCAATGGCCCGGGAAATATCGTGGACACGCTCGCCAACAGCGGTGCGGCCCATCATCATGGCAGAAAGGGCAGTCCAGTTGCGCAGGCAGGTGGGTCTGCCGTCGGGAAGACGGCCGGCGTTACCCATATAGCGCTGGTCAAAGACGATGGCGCAGAAGCCGTTGCGCACAGCCTGAACGGCGAAGCAGCGGCTGGCGAGGAACTCAGGAGTCTCATCTTCAAACATGCCCTCGCCCAGAGAAATATGCTTGCCGGAGGAATGGCCCTGAAGGGTGATCACAGTGGGCAGAGGTTTATCCGCACCCAGGGGGATCAGTAGGTGAGTGGGGACGGTGTAGCCGGGCTCGCTCTGGAATTCAAAGCAGATCTCCCGGAACTCTTCTTTCACGGTGTCGGAGGTGATGACGAACTGATCGTCAAATTCTGCGGGGACACCCTCCAAAGGTAGATACAAAAGCTCTTTCAGCTTTTCTCTTGCCTCGGCTTGCCACTTTGCAAGATCCTGAGATCCGTCAAAGTGGAAGAGGGGAGTTGTTTCCTTCATTTGATTGACCGTGCGGTCGTGAGAAAGATATGCGTTCATACGCCCACTCCTTTTATTTTAGCTTCCAAGAGCATTATAAAACAATATTTTATATTTTTCATTGCATAATCTTGCTATTTTTTGAATTTTGTTATAATATATTGCTGCAGGAGGTGGTGACTGTGGATAGCTTCAGCCCCACATCAGATTTTTTAATCAAAACAAATTCCGGTGATTTCAAAATGCCGTCCATGCATTATCATGCATCCTACGAGCTTTACTACTTGGAAGCGGGCAGCCGGGAATACTTCGTGGAGGACAAGGTCTTCTCCGTTGCTGCCGGAAGCTTCGTGCTGATCAAGCCGGGCAGGCTACACCGTACCGGCGGCGCTTACGGCTTGCGGACGCTGATAAATTTCTCCGAAACCTTTTTGCTGCGAAACTATACCCAAGCTGCCACCGAGCGGCTGCTGCGGTGCTTTGACCATCCGCTGATCATTCCACCGGAGAATGTGCAGGAGGAGTTCAAACGGCTGCTGAGATGGCTTGCCGGCACCCAGGAGGAGCAGGAATTTGCGGTGTATCTGTCTGTGCTGCTCAATGAGCTTTCCAAATACACAGCAGAAGAAGAGTCTGTGGATGAATACATGAGCGGCATCGTGGAATATATCAACAACAACTATTCCCAGCTTCACACCATCGAGCAGATCGCCGAGCATTTCTTCATTTCCAAATACCACCTTTGCCGTGTCTTTAAAAAGACCATGGGCATGACGTTGATCGACTATCTTAACCAGATCCGCACAAAAAACGCCTGCGCTTATCTAAAATCCTCCGATAAAAGTATTTTGGAGATCTCGGAGCTGTGCGGCTTCCGTTCGCCTACATATTTCAGCAATCTTTTCAAAAAGCAAGTCGGCATGTCGCCAAATAAGTACAGACTCCAAAACAAATAAAGTTGCCGGGGAACAGAAAGCCTGCTCCCCGGCTTGTTATTTAGTTCAAGGGTGTCAAAACCACTGCGCCGGTAATATGATCTTTGGTGATATAGCAGCTTTTTGGGGCGCCGTCGGAAAGATAGCGAAGCAGCAGAGTCGGCGTGGTGTCAGACAGGTTGCAGCGCAGAATCAGTCCATCGCCCTCGGCAATGCAGTTGGCCGTGAAAACCGTGGCATCGGTGACAAACTGATTCTTTGCGCTGTCCCAATGACCCTGCTCCAGGCGAACGTTATAAATGACCGTATCCACCCACAAAATGCAGCGGGACGCATCGGGATCGGACAGAAGCTCAGCAAAATGGGTGAACTGGTTCAGATCCACCTGGTTAAACCAGCCGGCGGAAAGATTGCCGGCAATGGCAGGCTGCTCAGCGGGGAAATAGTCATCGGCGAGGATGCCGGTCAGCTCGCTGTAGGGAACGGTGACCTGGATCGTGCCGGCAGAGTTGGGTGCGATCTCGTAGGGAGAGAAATAAAAGCAAATGCCTTCCTCGGTGAAATACCACGCATAGTAGCGGTTCAGGTCCATGGAAAAGCTGCTTTCGATGGTACTCTTATAGTAGGGGAACAAGGACTTTTCTTCGGCGATCGGCTCCAGCTTGGCGATCAGCTTTGCGCACAGGGAAGCGGATGCGCCTCCGGCTTCGGACAAAATATCGCTGATGGCAAGATACTTGCCGGTTACCAGATTGTAGCTTGCGGAGGATGTGGTGGTTTCGGAATAAGAGTTGCCGCCGGAGCTGTGATGGGAGCCGGAAAGGCTCAAAACAGTACTGTCCATACGGCGGGGCGTGTAGATGACTTCGTAATAATAAGGCGTCCAATCTGCGCCGGGAACGTAGCTGGCGGTTGCCTGCTTTTCCAGATCCACGGCGGTGGCGGAGTTGCTGTCCATCCGCTGCAGAAGATCCAACGTGATGATCTTGGCAATGTCTGCGCTGGCGATGTTCAGCGCAACGTCCTGGAAGCTGTAACGGAACAGCTCCGTGCCGTCCGCTGCCAGAGTAGTCTCATGGATCAGCGGCAGGGAAATGGAGACCATATCCAGAGGCGGGATCTGCACCACAGGCTGGGAAGGCTGGGTGGGGTCGCTGGGCAGCAGAGTCTGGGTGGGTGTTTGGGTCTCATCGCTACCGGGGTTGTGACAGGCGGCAAGAGAGAGAATTATGAAAGTGCACAAAATAAGGCACAATGTCTTTTTCATGAGGTATCCTCCTAGGAATCGATGGCTATATTGGATTATAGCACAGTTTTTTGTATAGTGCAATGGAAAATGCTGTTTTCTGTGTTTGCAAACCTTGACAATACCGCTGCCCGGATGTTAAAATAACTGTAACTTTATATCGCGATGAATGGAAAGAGTAACGGATACCAAACACTCAGAGAGCTGCGGACGTTGGCTGGAAGCTGCGGCGTGGAAGGACCGTGAAAGTGCATCCGGGAGCGAACTGCTTTGATGAGTGATAAATGAGAGTGGAACCGCGAGTCATAAGACCCGCCTCTTGTGCCGTAAAGTGCAAGAGGCGTTTTTTATTTGAAAATTAAAATCGGAGGAAACGATTATGTATTTGTACAACTCTTTGTCCCACAAGAAGGAACTGTTTACACCCAATAACCCCGACCTAGTGAAAATGTACACCTGCGGACCCACGGTGTATCACTATGCCCATATCGGCAACCTGCGCACCTACATTATGGAGGACGTGCTGGAAAAGAGCCTGCGCTACATGGGCTATAACGTTAAGCGTGTTATGAATATCACCGACGTGGGCCACCTGGCTTCCGATGCCGATACCGGCGAGGATAAGATGGTCAAGGGCGCAAAGCGGGAAAATAAGACCGTTATGGAGATCGCCCAGTACTATACCGATGCTTTCTTTGCCGATTGCGACAAGCTCAATATCAAGCGCCCCGATGTGGTAGAGCCTGCCACCAACTGCATCGACCAGTATATTGAGATGGTGCAAAAGCTGCTGGATACCGGCAAGGCATACTTTGTGGGCGGCAATGTGTATTTCGATACCTCCACGCTGGAAAAATACTACGTGTTCAATGACCACGACGAAGAAGATCTGGCAACCGGCGTCCGTGATGGCGTGGAAGAGGATACCAACAAGAAGAATAAGAACGACTTCGTTTTGTGGTTTACCAAGTCCAAGTTTGAGGATCAGGCACTGAAATGGGATTCTCCCTGGGGCGTCGGCTATCCTGGCTGGCACATTGAGTGCTCCTGCATTTCCATGAAGCATCTGGGCGAGGATCTGGATATCCACGCCGGCGGCATCGACAATGCCTTCCCGCACCATACCAACGAGATCGCCCAGTCCGAAAGCTATCTGGGCCACAAATGGTGCAACTACTGGTTCCATGTCCACCATCTGAACACCGATACCGGTAAGATGAGTAAGTCCAAGGGCGAATTCTTGACCGTGTCCCTGCTGGAAAGCAAGGGCTACGATCCCATGGCATACCGCCTGTTCTGCCTGCAGAGCCATTACCGCCGCAATCTGGTCTTCAGCTGGGAGAACCTGGACAATGCAGTTGTGGCTTACGAAAAGCTGATTGCAAAGATCGCCACACTCAAAGATGGCGGCGATGTGGATGCAGCGGCGCTGGAGCAGCTGAAAGAAAAGTTTGCAAACGCTCTGAACGGCGACCTGAACACCTCTCTTGCTGTGACCGCTGTGTATGATGTACTGAAGGCAAAGTGCAGCGATGCCACCAAGCTGGCGGCGCTTGCAGACTTTGACCGTGTGCTTTCCCTGAATCTGCTGGAGGCAGCCGCCAAGCTGCGCCAGAAGGAAGAAGCAGAAGCAGCCGCATCTGCAGATCCCGAGATCGATGCACTGGTGGCGGCCCGTACCGAGGCCAAGAAGGCAAAGAACTGGGCGGAGGCTGACCGCATCCGTGACGAGCTGAAGGCGCAGGGCATTGAGATCATTGATACGCCTCAGGGCGCAAAGTGGAGAAGAGTATGAAATTACTAATCCTGGACGGCAACAGTATCATTAACCGTGCATTTTTCGGTGTAAAGCCTCTGACGACTCGTGAGGGGCTTTATACCCATGCCGTTTTCGGGTTTTTGAACATTCTGGAGCGGGTGGAAAAAGAAGAGCAGCCGGAAGCGGTTTGCGTTGCCTTCGACCTGCATGGACCGACTTTCCGCCATTTGCAGTATGACGGCTACAAAGCCACCCGTCACGGCATGCCCGAGGAACTGGCGCAGCAGATGCCCATTATGAAGGATGTTCTGCGTGCCATGAATATCCCGATCTATGAATGTCAGGGCTGGGAAGCTGACGATGTGATCGGCACGGTAGGCCGCATTTGTTCCAACAACGATTGGGAGTGCGTTATTGTCACCGGCGACCGGGACAGTTTGCAGCTGATCGACAAGAATGTCCACGTCAAGCTTGTGATCACCCGTCCCGGACAGACCTCCTATACCCTCTATACCGAGGAGAAATTCCGGGATGAATACGGTTTTGAGCCGAAGAAAATGGTGGATCTGAAATCCCTTATGGGCGACAGCTCCGACAATATTCCCGGCGTTGCCGGTGTGGGTCCCAAGACCGCAACGGAACTGCTGCTGAAATTCGGCTCTCTGGACGGTGTCTATGAAAACCTTGACGATCCGTCCATCCGTGCAAAGCTCCGGGAAAAGCTGGAGCAGGGCAAGGACAATGCCTATCTTTCCTATGACCTTGCCACCATTCGCTGCGAAGCACCCATCGACTTCGAGCCGAAGGATGCCATTGTGCAGCCTTACAACAAGCCGGAGCTGTATCAGCTTTTTGTGAAGCTGGAATTTGTGCGGCTTATCGATAAATACGGCCTGCGAGGCGCAGATGTCCCTGCACCCAAGCAGACGGTAAAAGGGGATGCGCTGCCCAGAGTGGACACGCTGCCCGGCGAAAACACACCTTGCGCCGTGTACATTGCTGAGGATGGCTCGTTGGGCGTGGCTTGGGAAAAGGGTGTTTGCGTGCTGACGCCCATGGAAGCCCAGATGGGCGCAGCAATCAACAGCGGTGCGATCTGCCACGATATGAAGACCACTATGCACAGACTTGACGAGCTGGGCATATCCTTCAGCGATTTTTCCTATGATACCGCATTGGCGGCCTATGATCTGAATCCGTCCCAATCGGATTATCCCGTTTCCAAGCTGGCAACGAACTTCCTTGGGCTTTCTGTGGATGATGCCGATGCAGCCGGCTGCGCAGAAGCGGTCTGGCACTTGCGGCCCGTGCTGGAAGCGGAGCTGAAAAAGCAGGGTATGGATTCCCTTTACGAAACCATTGAGCTGCCGCTGTGCGACGTGCTCTACCGCATGGAGAGGGAGGGTATTGCCATCGACGAGAATCAGCTGCAGCAGTTCGGCACCATGCTGGGACAGCGGATCGCAGATTGCGAAACGCTGATCTTCGGCTATGCCGGCGGCCCGTTTAATATCAATTCCACAAAGCAGCTGGGCGAGCTTCTTTTTGACAAGCTGGGGCTGCCTCCGGTGAAAAAGACAAAAACCGGCTACTCCACCAACGCAGATGTACTGGAAAAGCTGAAAAACAAGCACCCCATCATCCCGGCTATCATGGACTACCGGATGCTTACAAAGCTGAAATCCACCTATGCCGACGGATTGATCAAAGTGATCGGCGAAGACGGCAGAATTCGCACAACCTTCCAGAATCTCGTGACAGCAACCGGTCGGCTTTCCTCCACAGAGCCGAATTTGCAGAACATTCCCGTGCGCACCGATCTGGGTGCGGAGATCCGCAAGATGTTCATTCCCAGGGACGGCTGTGTTCTGATAGATGCGGACTATAGCCAGATCGAGCTGCGTGTGCTGGCCCACATTGCCGGCGACGAAGCTATGCAAAATGCTTTCCGTAGCGGCATGGATATCCACACCGTCACGGCATCCCAGGTTTTCGGCGTAGCGCCGGAGCAGGTGACGCCTCTGCAGCGTCGGCATGCCAAGGCGGTCAATTTCGGCATCGTTTACGGCATTTCCCAGTACTCTCTGGCAGAGGATATTGGTGTCAGCTGGTACGAAGCGAAGGCGTATATTGACAGTTATCTGGAAAAATACCACGGCGTTCGGGAATATATGAAGCAGGTCGTTGAGCAGGCCAGAGCCGAAGGCTACACCAAGACCCTTTATGGCCGTCGCCGCTATATCCCGGAGCTGAAGAGCAGTAATTTCAATATCCGTCAGGGCGCAGAACGCATTGCGCTGAATACACCAATCCAGGGAACGGCTGCAGACCTTATTAAGCTGGCAATGATCCGGGTGGATGCCGCCTTGCGGAAGAATTTCCCCCATGCAAAGCTGCTGCTGCAGGTGCATGACGAGCTGATCGTGGAATGCCCTGAAAAGGATGCTGATGCCGTGGCAGAACTGGTCAGCAGAGAAATGGAGCAGGTGGCGCAGCTGAATGTGCCGCTGACGGCGGAAGCAAAATCGGGAAAAAGCTGGTTTGATGCAAAATGATCATGATCGAAACAATAAAAGCGCAACATGTTCCCCAAATCGCAGCGCTGGAAAAGCTTTGCTTTTCCGATCCGTGGAGCGAGATGTCTGTTGCTTCGGAGCTGGACAATCCGCTGTCACTATGGTTGGTGGCGCTGGATGGTGAAACTGTGATTGGCTATGTAGGCTCGCAATCGGTTTTGGGCGCAGCGGATATGATGAATATCGCTGTCCACCCGGATTGGCGCAGGCAGGGGATCGCAGAAAAATTGATCACAGCCTTGGTTGCGGGATTGCGGGAAAGAAATGTCCACAGCTTAATGCTGGAGGTACGTGCGTCCAATGGACCTGCCCGCCAGCTTTATGAAAAGCTGGGTTTCCGGCAGGCAGGCCGCCGCCCGGGGTATTACCGCAATCCCCGGGAAGATGCGCTGATTCTAAGAAAGGAATGGCCCTATGAAGATACTGGCAATTGAATCTTCCTGCGACGAAACGGCGGTTGCCATCGTTGAAGACGGCAGAAATCTGCTGGTGGACTGTATCGCATCTCAGGTAGAGCTTCACCGGACCTATGGCGGTGTCGTACCGGAGATCGCTTCCCGTATGCACATCGAGGCTATCTATGGTCTGGCAGATCAGGCGCTGGAGCGCACAGGCCTTACGAGAGAGGACATTGATGCAGTCGCCGTAACTTATGCGCCGGGTCTCATCGGTGCGGTGCTGGTTGGTGTGAACTTTGCCAAGGCAGCTGCCCTTGCCATGAATAAGCCGCTGATCCCGGTGCACCACATCCGTGGCCACATCGCAGCCAATTATTTGGCATACCCGGAATTGGAGCCGCCGTTCCTTTGCTTGGTCGTTTCCGGCGGCCATACCATGATCGTGGAAGTGAAGGACTATACCGACATGCGTATTTTGGGCACGACCCTGGATGATGCTGCCGGTGAATCCTTTGATAAGGTGGCAAGAGTGCTGGGAATGCCTTATCCCGGCGGCGCTGCGCTGGACAGAGCGGCAAAAATGGGTGACGAAGCAAAGTACACCCTTCCCAAAATCAAACCGGGTGAAAATCCCTATGACATGAGCTTTTCCGGCTTGAAGACCGCAACGCTGAACCTGATCCACCATGCCCAGCAGGTAGGGGAGGAGCTGGATATTCCCAGCCTTTGCGCTTCGTTTTCTTCCGCTGTTTCTGACATTCTTGTGCCGAGAGTGGTGCAGGCGCTGAAAGAAACGGGGCTGCGTAAGGTGGCGGTTGCCGGTGGTGTAGCTGCCAATTCCAGGATTCGTGGCGACATTTTGGCAGCCGCAGAAAAGCTGGGAGCACAGGTGTATCTGCCTCCGCTGAAGCTGTGTTCTGACAATGCAGCCATGATTGGTGCACAGGCTTTTTACGAGTATCAAGCGGGAAATTTGGCGGGCATGAGCCTGAACGCTTATGCCACAAAATCCATCCTTGCTGAGACACTTTAAATAAAATGCAGGAGACGTTTTTCTCTCCTGCATTTTTAAAATGTATGGTATGAATACGAAAAATGAATAAGCATTCATTCACGAAAAAGAACCACCGCATTTTTGCGGAAACTATATTGAAAAATGTCAAAATAGTGCTTTAAAAAGCGAATTTTAAGGCTGGATTTTCTGTGTTTCCGCCTGTGGAAAAAGTTGTGGATTGTGTGTATAACTGCTTCCATTTAGTGTATTTCGACATGGCAAAAGAGAAACCGCACTGACAAAAAAGACAGAAAAATTGCATTTCTTGTAGAAACCTGTCGCTTTCTGCGACCGACAAGTGAGGTGAAGTACATGCTGAAAATCGTCCGCTGCATGAAAGATCTGGATTTTGCTGCGCTGATGGAAATTTACATTGAAGGAAACCGTGAAAACGGCGCAGATAATTACCCAAACGAACCCCGGGAACGGCAACTGCTATTGGCGGAGCAGGATTTTTACGAGTATCTGCGGGAGAGCTTTTTTGGTCCTGCTGATGCCTTTTACGCCGTGTGGCTCCGGGAGGGAAAATACATGAGTGCATTGCGCATGGAGCCATACCGGGATGGACTTTTGCTGACGGCGCTGGAAACAGCACCGGCATATCGCCGTCAGGGATTTGCAGCGGCGTTAATCGGCGCAACCCTCGCCACGTTGAAAGGCCGGAAGGTATATTCCCATGTGCATAAAGGAAATACTGCCTCCTTGGGAGTCCATGAAAAATGCGGCTTTCACCGCATTCTGGAGCATGCTGTATATTTGGACGGCTCTGTGCTGCAAAGCAGCTGCACATTTTGTTACGAAACGTAAAAAAGCCCATACACAAAGCTGTGTATGGGCTTTTTCTTATCCGATTGTGGGAACAGGCGTGGGGCGTGCCGGGTCAAATACCGCATCAACATCAAACAGGTCTTTCAGTTTTTCCGGATTGTGGTACATTCTGTAGCCGTCGATGTTGCGCCGGGAGCCACGGAAGTAGTTCTCACCTACCTGTGTCCAGGCGATACGGCTGTCAACGTTGAAAAAATAGCGGTATCCGTCTTCGTAGAGCGCAGCGAACTTTTCGTTTTCAAAGGTGTAGTATTCGATGCCTGCAATATCGGAGCCGTGGGGATACAGGATAATGTCGGTCTCGCCGATGACGGTCTGCACCGTGTTTTCCCATTTGTCGGAGTCGGTGGCGACACGGTCGGCGGTGAGTTTGCCGTAGGCGGGGTGGCCGTAGGAGTGGCTGGCAAGGATCCAGCCGTGGTCCTTCAGACATTGGGCAACAGCCTTTGCCGCTTCTACCTCTGCATTCCATTCTTCCATGGTCATTGTGCCGCCGTTTTCGACGTTATAGCCGGGCTTGGTGCGGTAGCCGAAAACACCTTCGTAGCCTGTCATGCCTAGGACTGCTCTTGCGCCGTGGTAGGAAAAGTCGGGATGCTCTTGAATGAAACTCTCCAAAATAGGAACGATGTCATATTCACCGGTGGTGACATTGCCGGCTGCATCCATATACTCGCAGGTGGGGTAGCCGTCTTCACCGATGACGATCTTGCTTGCAAAGCCGTCGCCCTTGGTATTGGCAAAGACCGGCGTTTCGTTTATGCCGTCGGCATTGCCGATCATGTAGCCGTAGTAGTTCACGTCATCCTGGCTCAGCAGAAAGGGCGTTTTCCCTTCGGGAAGACGAATGTTACCGTAGGTGAAATAGGTGCTTCCGTCGGGACGTGTGGTCTCGTAAGCGATGTCATAAGGGGAAACCAGCACATAGCCTTTTTCGTACATGCTTTCCAGGATCGCCTTGAATTCTGCTACGGTGACCATATAAAGATTGTAGCCGTCTTCTTCGTGGTCGCCGTCGAAGGCCCGGTCGGTGTCTACGATCAGAGAGTGGAAGAACAGGTGGGTGACATTGTCCAGATCAGAGTAGGGGACAAGCTTTTTGTCAGCTTCCTCATACTGGGCAATTTTGTCTGTGAGAACAGTAAAGTTCTCGTACCCTTCCACCGCTTGCAGCATGGAGATGGCGGCGGAGTAGTCATAGCCTGCAGCCAGCTTATCCGCTTCCAAAATCAGCGCTTCGGCATCAGCCTGGGAAAAGCCTTCTGTGGGAATCGTGGCATCCAGCTGGGTATTTTGCTGGGCATTGCGCTGATTCAGAATGCCGGAAACGGTGGTAACAGTTATAATAACCATGCTGATACACACTACGCACATCAGCACCATGGCGATTGAGGGGAAATAGCGACGCATAAAACGCTGAAAGCCATTGCGGCGTTTACGTCTGCGTCTTTCCGGCGGGCGATAGCCTTCGTTCATGGCATAAAGCCTCCTTGCTTTGTTTGTCTAAATATATTATATGCCTTGTTGTCGGGAATTTCAACAGGATTTATTGTTTTTCCGACAAAAGGCAAAGCCTCCGAATGATCGGAGGCTTTGGTCATATCATCGTAGATACCGCATATTGACCCAACCGGCTTCTGTGCGTCCCCACTGCCAAACGCCAACAGTTTTGGTTTCCAGTATCTCCACCATCTCGCCAAAAGGAAGATAGCCGATAATGGCGTTTCCGTTGCCCGCACCCTTGCGGATACGCAGGCTGCAGGTATTGACGGTCATGGTGAAAGGCTGGGGTGCAGGCGGCTCGGTCACCGGCGGCTCAGTTGCGGGAGGCTCGGTGACAGGCGGCTCAGTTATGGGCGGCTCGGTTACAGGCGGCTCAGTAGGTGGAGGGTCAATGGGTGGAGTAGACTCGCCTTCTATCTGCACATAGTCCAGACAGACCCAACCCTTGTCAATGCGACCCCATTGCACACCGTCAACGATCTGCCGCTCCAGAATGGTGATCTCGGCGCCATTTAGCAGGAAGCCTGCAATGGTGTGGTATTTGCCGGCGCCGCTGCGGATGTAAAGCACATCATCAACGGTAACAATACCCGTCCAGGTCTGGGTGGGGGGAGGCGGTACCACAGGATCGTTCGGGAACTGCTCACCGTCACGCTTGATATAATCCAGGCTGATCCAGCCCAGCTTGGTGCGGCCCCATTCCACGGCGCCCACCATTTTGGTTTCCAGAATGTCTACACGGTCGCCGTTGTGGTACTGGCCCACAACATCGTATGCTGTACCGGCATTTACCCGTATGTTCAGGTCTGCGGCGTTGTAAACCGTGCCGGAGAAAAGCACGGGGTTGGCAGCTTCTTGCTTTACTTTTTCGTAATCGGTGTACTGCAGGGCGATCCAGCCGCCGCTGAACTGACCCCAAAGCATGTTGTCGGCGGTAGCCGTTGCGGTGATGGTGATTTTCTGCTGGATATTTGCAGAGCCGATAATGGCGTAGTTTGTGCCGGGGCCGGAGCGGATATTGACACCGGTGTTGGTAACGGTCACCTGGATGCCGCCGTTGGGCTCAGGCGTGATTTCCGGGAGCACAGGCTCGGTCACCGGCGGCTCGGTCACCGGCGGCTCAGTAACCGGCGGCTCAGTAACAGGCGGCTCGGTCACCGGCGGTTCGGTAACAGGCGGCTCGGTCACGGGTGGCTCAGTCACGGGCGGTTCAGTAACCGGTGGCTCAGTCACGGGCGGCTCAGTGACAGGCGGCTCGGTGACCGGCGGTTCAGTAACCGGTGGCTCAGTGACAGGCGGCTCGGTTACAGGTGGCTCGGTCACAGGTGGCTCGGTCACAGGTGGCTCAGTAGTAGGCGGCTCTGTGGGATCGTCCGGTGTGACAGGAACACGTACCTCATCATAATTTGTGTATTTCAGGCAAATCCAGCCGCCTTCGAATTGTCCCCACAAATAGCCGTCGTTGCTGGCGGTTGCCGTAACGGTGATTTCCTGATTGATGGAGGCCATGCCGGTCACGGTGTAAGAGGTGCCGGGGCCGGTGCGGATATTGACATCGGTGCTGGTGACGGTGACTTTGGTGCCACCTTCCGGCTCGGGAACAATCTCCACAGAGGGAACGGAGGGTTGTGTAGGCCGGGTCGGCTTGTCGGACGAGCCATTCTCAGCTTCCCAATGGGCGTACAGATATTTGCCGTTGGGAATGGTGTCATCCAGAATCTCTACCTTTTCGCCGCCTTCTTCCTCGGTAAACCATCCAAGGAATTTGAAGCCTTCTGCAAAAGCGGTGGTGTACGGCTCTACGGGAGTATTACAATTAAAGCCCTGCACGCCGTATTCGTCCAGTTCGCCGCCGCAGGCGTCGTAAATGACATAGTGATAATTTTCCGGCGGGGTAAGATTGTATTCGCCGTTTAAGTAAATATTTGCTTCTGTGAGACGGCGCATGATGTGACCCTTGCTGCGCACGCCGTTGGAGATGGAGTAAATCGTCATTGCGAAGAGAAACTCGTTTTCGCTGACGTCGTTGGTCAAAGCCTGGACAAGGGTCTCACCCTTTGTCAGCCAGTTGCTGCCCACGTTAAAAACAAGGGAAATGATGGCATCAAACTGCTGCTGTGTAAAGGTCAGCTCATGTTTATCGATGAAAGCATTGACATGGCTTTCGAAGCCGGCCAGAAGCTGGTCAAGAAGCAGCTGCGCTTCTTCTTCCGTGATGCCCACTTCCATATAGTGCGCAACCAGATCGTCAGGACATCGTGTGCCGTAGCCAACGGTGTATTGATTTCCGTCTTTATAAGGATGCTTGCTGAAGCCTTCCCAATTTTTGATAAAGAGGATCGCTTCTTCGCTGACTTTCATTTCTGAGGTCGCACGGACCGGCATTGGCGCAATGGAAACAATGCTCAACAGCAGCGTGCAGACCGTCAAAAGACAGATCAGACGTCTTTTCATGGGTATGTATTCCTCCCAGGTGGCAATTTGCTGCCATTATACCAGAAAATCATGTATATTGCAAGGTGATTTTTGAAAAAATTACAATCTTGTAACCAATTCGACTTTCAAATTGTTTAGGAAAAGATTGATTTGTTCGGAATTTCGGGTATTTTTGGGAGAAAAACTAAGATATACATAACATTCTTTGAAAAACATGCATATATTACCAGCAAAACTGTTTGCTTTCCGCTGTCGGATGTGCTAGACTATTACAAGAAAAAAGGAGGGATGTCTGTGAACGCAAAAAAAGCGCTGATCGCCATGAGCGGCGGCGTGGACAGTTCTGTGGCGGCGTATCTGTCGCTGCGATCCGGTTATGATTGCGTTGGTGCGACCATGCGCCTGCTGGAAAGCGAATCCGGCGGTGCAGAGGATGCCCGCAGCGTAGCCCAGAGACTGGACATCCCGTTCTATGAATTCGATCTCACCCGGGAATTTCGCAGCCTGGTTATGGACAGCTTTGTCCGCAGCTACGAAGACGGTCTGACACCCAACCCTTGTATCGTTTGCAACCGCCTTGTGAAATTCGGCCTGCTTTTGCAGCAGGCGAAGGAAATGGGATGCGAATATATCGTTACAGGGCACTACGCCAAGATCCGCCTGGATGAAAGTACCGGAAGATATTTGCTTTGCAAGGCAGAGGATGCCGCAAAGGATCAATCCTATTTCCTGTACAGCTTGAATCAGCAGCAGCTTCAGCATGTTCTGTTTCCATTGGGAGAGCTGACAAAGCAGCAGGCCCGGCAGATCGCCCGGGAACAGGGCTTTTTGAACGCCAAAAAGCGGGACAGCCAGGATATTTGCTTCATACCGGACGGCGATTACCGTGCGTTTATGGAACGGCACACGGGAAAGAAACTGTGCCCGGGAAGCTTTTTGGATTTGGAAGGCAATGTGGTGGGCACGCACATCGGTGCGGCTGGCTACACCCTGGGGCAGCGTAAGGGCTTGGGACTTGCTATGGGCGAGCCGGTATATGTTTGCCATAAGAATATGCAGGAAAACACCGTGACCGTCGGGCCAAACGAAGCGCTGTATCACAAAGCGCTTTTGGCAGACGATTGGAATTGGCTTGCGTTTGAAAGCCTTACCCAGCCGATCTGTGTCCGTGCAAAGACCCGCTCCAGACAGATTGAGCAAAGCGCAACGGTCTATCCTATGGAAATGGGGTTTGCAAAGGTGGAGTTTGACGAGCCTCAGCGGGCCATTACCCCCGGCCAGGCCGTGGTGCTTTATGACGGCGATACGGTTGTGGGCGGCGGAACGATCCGCCAGATCCTTTAAGGAGGATAAATATGGACTATTCAAAACTTTTGGATTTGACCACAGAGCTGGGCTATCAGCTGGCTATGTGCGGTGCTGAAACCTTTCGGATCGAAGAAAGCATCAATTTGATCCTGAAGGCCTACGGCGTGGAGGCGGAGGCTTTTGCCATTCCCAACTGTATGCATGTCAGCATCAAAACTGATGAGGGTACGCCTATGACCCGGATGCGCCGGGTAGGGGAGCACGGAACGGACCTGGATGCGGTGGAGCGTTTTACAGGCCTCAGCAGACGCATTTGTGCGGAAAAGCCTGAGCCGGAGGTGGCGCTGCAATGGCTGAAGGAAACCCAATCCGGCCGCCGATACTATAAAATGATCGCCACCATGCTGGGCTATTTTGTCGGCTCGTTCGGTTTCTCCGTTCTGTTTGGCGGCACGCTCCTGGACGGCGTTATTTCCGGCGTGTGCGGTCTGGTAGTGTGGGTTTGTAGCCACTTCATGGATAAGCTGGGCGCAAACCTGTTCTTTAAGACGATCTCGTCCTCGTTTTTGCTGGCGCTGGTGGCCTATGGCTTCGGTGCATTGGGAATTGCCGACAATCCGGACTGCGTTTCCATTGGCGCGCTGATGCTGCTTGTGCCGGGCCTGCTGTTTACAAATGCCATGCGTGACATTATCTACGGCGATACCAATTCCGGTGTCAACCGGATCGTGCAGGTGCTTCTGGTGGCGGTCGCCATTGCGCTGGGAACGGCGGCGTCCTGGAATGTGGCAGCTGCGATTTGGGGCGTCCCTGTGGGCATCGATGCGATAAACTATACGCTTGTGCAGCAGCTGATTCCCTGCGTGCTGGGTTGCATCGGTTTTGCGATCTATTTCAACATACATGGCCCGGGAATCCTGATCTGTGCGCTGGGTGGTATGCTGACGTGGGTGGTATACGTCCTTGTGACTGAATGGTCCGGCAACGATCTGAATGGCTATTTCTGGGGCGCATTTGCGGCTTCTGCCTATTCTGAGCTCATGGCACGTATCCGCAAATATCCGGCGATTTCTTATCTGGTCGTTGCCGTATTCCCGCTGATCCCCGGCGCCGGCGTGTACTACACCATGCGCTATGCGGTGATGGGACAGATGGATGCATTTGCCGCACAGGGTATGCATACCGCTGCCATTGCAGGTTTGATGGCTGTGGGCATTTTGCTTGTGTCTACGGTCTTCCGCATTATACTTAACTGGCAAAGAAGAAAAAAACACAAATAAAAAACGCCCCATTTCCCAAAACGGGAAATGGGGAATTCTTTTAGTTGTTCGTGAGATCCTTAATGACTTCGCCTGCCATGATCAGGCCTGCCACCGCAGGAACAAAGGACACGGAGCCGGGAGTGGCACGGCGGCTGGAGCCTTCCCGCTGAGGTTCGGTTTCTACATTTTCCTGGTGCTCTTTCGGAAGCTCAGGGGAGTAGACCACCTTGACGCCACGGATGCCTCGCTTGGCGCACTCCTTGCGCATGATCCGGGCCAGGGCGCAGCCGGAGGTTTTGGAAATGTCAGCCACACGGAAAGTGGTGGCATCCAGCTTGTCGCCTGTGCCCATGCAGCTGATCACGGGGCAGCCGGCAGCCTTTGCCTGCTGGATCAAAGCCAGCTTGCCGGTGACGGTGTCGATAGCATCCAGAACGTAGTCATACTGCGTAAAATCAAACTGATTGGCAGTTTCGGGAAGATAAAAGGTTTTGTGGGCAGTTACGGTGATGGTGGGGTCAATGTCACCGATTCGGGCGGCGGCAATGTCTACCTTTGATTGGCCGATGTTGCTGTGCAGCGCCAGCATTTGGCGGTTGAGGTTGGTTTCGCTTATCGCATCATCGTCCACAAGGTCGATATGACCGATACCGGCTCTGGCGAGGGCCTCTGCGGCATAACCGCCCACGCCGCCGAGTCCAAACAGGATGACTTTTGCCTGGCGGAGCTTATTCACACCGTCGTCACCCAGCAGCAGCCGGGTGCGGGAATATTGATCCGGCATGGTTTACACCTTTTCGATAGCCTGGGCCAGATCCGCAATGAGATCTTCTGCGTTTTCCAGACCGCAGCTCAGACGGATCAGGTCTGCACCGACACCGGCGGCATCCAACTGCTCGTCAGTCATCTGCCGGTGAGTTGCGCTGGCAGGGTGGAGGCAGCAGGTGCGGCTGTCGGCAACGTGGGTCTCGATAGATCCAAGCTTCAAATGCTTCATAAATACCTCAGCAGCTTTCCGTCCGCCCTTCAGACCGAAGGAGATGACACCGCAGGAGCCGTTAGGCAGATACTTTTGGGCAAGAGTATAATATTTATCGGTGGGCAGACCGCAGTATTTGACCCATGCGACCTTTTCGTTGCTCTGCAGATACTCGGCGATCTTCTGCCCGTTCTGGCAGTGCTGCTTCATGCGGAAGGGCAGGCTCTCAAGGCCCAGATTCAGCAGATATGCGCTCTGGGGGGACTGGCAGCAGCCAAAGTCACGCATGAGCTGAGCGGTGCACTTGGTGATAAAGGCACCTGCATGACCGAAACGCTCGGTATAGGTGACACCGTGATAGCTATCGTCGGGGGTACAAAGACCGGGGAACTTGTCGGGATATTTGGTCCAGTCGAATTTGCCGCTGTCAACGATACAGCCGCCCACAGCACTGGCGTGGCCGTCCATATACTTGGTGGTGGAGTGGGTGACTATGTCAGCGCCCCACTCAAAGGGGCGGCAGTTAATGGGGGTGGCAAAGGTGTTGTCCACGATCAGGGGCACGCCATGGGCGTGGGCAGCCTTTGCAAACTTTTCAATGTCCAGCACATTCAGAGCAGGATTGGCGATGGTCTCGCCGAAAACTGCCTTGGTGTTGGGACGGAAGGCGGCTTCCAGTTCTTCTTCAGTGCAGTCGGGGCTGACGAAAGTGAAGTCGATACCCATACGCTTCATAGTCACACCGAACAGATTGAAACTTCCTCCATAGATGGCAGAGGAGGAGACCACATGGTCACCGCAGGATGCAATGTTGAAGACTGCAAAGAAGTTGGCAGCCTGACCGGAGCTGGTCAGCATAGCGGCTGTGCCGCCCTCAAGGGCAGCGATCTTGGCAGCCACGGCGTCGCAGGTGGGGTTTTGCAGCCGGGAGTAGAAATAGCCTTCTGCCTCCAGATCGAAAAGCTTGCCCATATCTTCAGAGGTTGCATATTTAAATGTGGTGCTTTGCACAATGGGGATCTGGCGGGGCTCACCGCTCTTGGGGGAGTAGCCTGCTTGAATGCACAAAGTTTCCATGCGAAGATCTTTTTTCATAGGGATCACCTCATAGTAGAAATATAGAATTATTGTAATATCGCCGCAGGAATTTGTCAATTGCCATTCCTAAGAACAAAAAGGGCACGCTCTGCGTGCCCCTTGTATTATACGTATTGAATCTCGATTTCGCCGAAGTTGGCGCTGCCATCAAGGCGGATAATGCCCTCTGGATCTGCATCCGGCTGACCTTTGATGCTGATATTTCCGAAGGCTGTGCCGGCATTGTTTTTTACCCGATAGCGGCCGGGGACACGGAACACCAGTTGACCGAAGGAGCAACTTGCGTCGATTTGGCAGGACTCTGCGATTGTCTCGCAGCCGGAAAGGTCAATCCGAAGCTCGCCGAAGCTGCAATTGGCTTTGCCGCCGGCTAGGCAGGGCAGTGTGATCAGATGCTCGTTATCTCCAAAAGAAAGGGAACAATCGAAAGTGTCGTTATCCTGGGAGAAATGATGCTTTTCCTTGGATGATGCAGCATGCCCGTTGCGGGTAATTTTGATTTTGGGTTTTTTCGGCTTGCGCAGAGCATCTGCCAGCAGGCTCAGACCAAAAATGACGATCAAAATGGGGAAGATCAAGTCGCCTGCAAGATTCAGCTTTGTGATCTCCAAATTCTCCAGCAGGAAATAGCCACCAAAGAGTGTGCAGCCGATACCGAAGAAGGAAAAACGGTGAAAAATTCTATGCAGACCTATGGTCAGCAGCGCACAGGGCCACAGAATATCCCAGAAGCTGGCGTTCCATTGCAGCAGCTTGGCCGCCAACGTCAATCCGCCCACCAGCAGGATAAATACAGCGAAAAACACAGCATCCCTGCGGCCGCTGTCCCAACGGAATTCCCAGCCACCCTTGCTGGTATGACCATCGCCGTTTGCTTCTTCTGCTTCGTCTACTACCTCGGCGGTGTGCACGGTTTGGGTTTCGTGACCCAAAAGAGTATCCACAGATACGCCGAACAGATCTGCCAGCTTTGGCAGAGTGGCGATATCTGGGCAGGATTGGTCATTTTCCCATTTGCTCACCGCCTGGGCAGTGACGCCAAGCTGCTCGGCAAGGGCATCTTGGGTAAGACCCAGCCGCTTGCGGTTTTCCATGATCCGTTTTCCCAATGTCATAAGCGTTGCCTCCTGTTTGCTTTGTGCGTTCATTATGACACAAAACCAACGAAAAAGCTATCAATTATTCGTTAAATTGGAATTCAACGACCTGTTGAGTGGCACACAACCGCCGGTTGAAACACTTTCTCTTGCAATCAAAGTGTTTTTGCGTTATGATAGCACCATCGAACTGTGTCAGGAGAACGCTATGGAAAAAATTACGAGTTTTACCATTGATCATATTTTGTTGCAGCCGGGACTGTATGTATCCCGGAAAGACCGGGTTGGCGAGGAAACAGTGACCACCTTCGACCTGCGGCTGACAAGCCCCAACGAAGAGCCGGTGATGAATACAGCAGAGGTGCATACCATTGAGCATCTGGCGGCTACCTACCTGCGCAACGATCCTGCATGGAAGGATCGGGTGCTTTACTTTGGCCCCATGGGCTGCCGCACCGGTTTTTATCTGCTGCTGGCCGGCGATCTGGAAAGCCGGGATGTTTTGCCGCTCGTGACCGAATGCTTTCGTTTCATTGCCGGCTTCCGGGGGGAGATCCCCGGTGCATCGGAAAAAGATTGCGGTAATTATCTGGACATGAATCTGCCTATGGCAAATTACTGGGGCAAACGGTACGCAGCCTTGCTGGAAACGGCGGATGAAAGCAGGCTGTACTATCCGAAAGGAGAGAACTGATATGAAGCTTGGTATCATTGGTGCAATGGATGTTGAGGTCGCTGCGCTGAAAGAAGCCATGGGCGAGGTGACCGTGACCCAGCGGGCCTGCATGGCGTTCTATGAAGGCGTGCTTGCGGGCGTGCCTGCTGTTATTGTGCAATGTGGCGTGGGCAAGGTCAACGCCGCCATGTGCACCCAGATCCTTTGCGATCAGTTTGCCGTCAGCCACATTATCAATACCGGCATTGCCGGCTCGCTGTGCGCTGAGCTGGATATTTGCGATCTGGTCATCAGCAGCGATGTGATCTATCATGATTTTGACCTACATTTTTGGGGCCGTCCCATTGGTCAGGTGCCGGGTATGGATGTGGTGGCATTTCCCGCAGACGAGATGCTGAAAAATGTAGCCTTTGCCGCTGCGGAGCAGGTAAATCCCGGGCATACCCGAACGGGCAGAGTGGCCAGCGGCGACCAGTTCATCTGCAGCCAGGAGCAAAAGGACAAGATCGTTGCCGATACTCAGGCACTTTGCGCCGAGATGGAGGGCGCAGCCATCGCCCACACTGCATACCGCAACGGTGTGCCTTTTGTAATCATCCGTGCCATCTCCGATAAGGCAGACGGCAGCGCAGAAATGGACTACCCCACCTTTGAGGCAAAAGCTGCAAAGCAATGCGCACAGGTGACCTGTAAGGTGGCTGCGCAGTTGTGATTATGCATAAAACCGCCTGATATTCATTTAAACACTGAAATATTCGGAATATTTTTTGGAAATATTCAAATTTGGTGAATATTTTTTGGGTTTCCTCTTGATTTATTCAAATTCGGGTGTATAATAAGCCCATCAGAAACACGGCAGACGCTTTCCTGTCTGCAATTCAATTATGAAGGAGTAATCATCATGAAAAAGTATTTGGCACTTGTTCTGGCAGTTATTATGGCGCTGTCCATGCTGGCCGGCTGCACCCCCACCACCAACAACGAAAACAACGAAGGCGGTTTGAAGACTGTTACCGCCGGCAAGCTGACCATGTCCACTAACGCAGCTTTCCCTCCTTACGAGATGACCACCGATGACGGCGGCTTCGAGGGCATCGACATCGAAATCGCAGAAGCCATCGCTAAGGAGCTGGGGCTGGAGCTGGTCGTTCAGGATATGGGCTTCACCGCTGCTCTGGAAGCTGCTCAGAACGGCAAGACCGATATGGTCATGGCCGGTGTGTCCGTCACTCCCGAGCGTGAAGAAAACATGTGCTTCTCCAACAGCTATGCCACCGGCGTTCAGGTTGTTATCGTCAAGGAAGGCTCCGATGTCACCATGGATAATCTGGGCGAGAAGAGAATCGGCACCCAGATGGGCACCACCGGTTATCTCTACGCTTCCGACACTCCCGAAAACGGCGGCTACGGCGAAGATCATGTCACCCCTTATGAAAACGGTATGACCGCGGTGCAGGCTCTGCTGAACGGCCAGGTCGATTGCGTTATCATCGACAGCGCTCCCGCTCAGGAGTTTGTCAAGGTTAATGCCGGCTTGACCATTCTGGACGGCGCATGGGTGGAAGAGCAGTACGCCATCGGCTTTGCTAAGAACAACACCCAGCTGCAGAAGGCTGTTAACGATGCACTGGCGAAGCTGATCGAAAACGGCACTGTTCAGGGCATTGTCGACAAGTACATTAAGGCTGAGTAATCTCCTGCGGGAGCTTGATAAAAGGGCGGCTGTTCACCGCCCTTTTTCCTGCGTTTTGCGCAGCAATGATACACGAAAGGAGCTTTTCCGTGGTATTTCTATCATCCCTTGAAGCTGGCGATTTTTGGGCTGATTTCAGCAGAAAATTCTACAATGCTTTCATAAAAAACGATCGCTGGATGCAATATCTGGACGGTGTAAAGACCACGCTTTTGGTTACCGCACTGTCGCTGGCGCTGGGTATCCTGTTGGGCGTGATCGTTGCCATCATTCGTACCGCCCACGATCAGCAGCGACCCGGCAAGAAGAATATTCTTTTGGGCATCGTCAATGCCGTCTGCCGGCTTTACGTCACCGTGATCCGTGGCACACCTATGATGGTGCAGCTTTTGATCATGGGTATGGTCATTTTCAAAAGCAGCAACAACTTCACTATGGTCGGCGCGCTGACTTTGGGCATCAATTCCGGCGCCTATGTGGCAGAGATTATCCGCGGCGGCCTGATGGCATTGGATCCCGGCCAGGCAGAAGCCGGCCGCAGCCTCGGCCTAAACTACATCGACACCATGCGATTTATCGTGATCCCGCAGGCATTTAAGGCAATTTTGCCGTCGTTGGGTAACGAATTCATCGTTTTGCTGAAGGACACCTCACTGATTAAGATCATTGGCGGCAAAGAGTTGGTCTACGCTGCCGATGCTATCATGACCCGTACATGGGAGCAGATGTTCCCTCTGGTGGGCACTGCCTGCATCTATCTGGTGTTGGTCATCATTTTCAGCTGGCTGGTTGGTCTTTTGGAAAGGAGGCTGCGTCAAAGTGATCGACGTTAAAAATTTATCCAAGTCCTTTGGTGATCATTTGGTGCTGAATGACATTTCCGAGCATATCTATCCCGGCGAAAAAGTGGTCATCATCGGACCCTCCGGCTCCGGTAAGTCTACGTTCCTGCGCTGTCTGAACCAGATGGAGATGCCCACCGGCGGCACGATCACCTTTGACGGTGATGACATTACAGCCCCCAAGGTCAATATCGACCTTGTTCGCCGCAAAATGGGCATGGTTTTCCAGCATTTCAATCTGTTCCCCAATATGACCATCCGCAAGAACATTACCCTTGCGCCGGTGCGCACGGGACTGATGAAGCAGGCTGAGGCCGACGAGCTGGCTATGCAGCTGCTGCGTCGTGTGGGACTGGAGGAGAAGGCGGATGCCTATCCGGGTCAGCTTTCCGGCGGTCAGAAGCAACGTATTGCCATCGTCCGTGCGCTGGCCATGAACCCCAAGGTGCTGCTTTTTGACGAGCCCACTTCCGCCCTTGACCCGGAGATGGTCGGTGAAGTTCTGGAGGTTATGAAGGAGCTGGCAGAAGAGGGCATGACCATGGTAGTGGTCACCCACGAGATGGGCTTCGCCCGGGAAGTTGCCAGCCGTGTGCTGTTTATGGACGAAGGAAAGATCGTGGAGCAGGGGCCTCCCGAGGAATTCTTCAGCAACCCCAAGAATCATCGCCTGCAGGATTTTCTCTCCAAGGTTTTGTAAGGTTCAACACCCTTCTTTTTATAAGAAGGGTGTTTTTTCTTGCCAAAGAGCAGGGAAGATGCTATACTGCATAAAAAGGAGGGATACCATGGAGACGGTGGAAATGAAGATCATAGCCAGAATGAAAAGCGATTTTCCCACAAAGTTCGGAATACCCCGTCAAAGCGGACTGGTGGAGCAGCTGTGCTCGACTATCATCTTTGAGCCGGAGTACCGCAATGCCGATGCGCTGCGTGGTATCGGGGAATTTTCTCATTTGTGGCTGATCTGGCAGTTTTCCGAAGCGGTACGGCAGGAATGGTCGCCTACGGTGCGTCCGCCCCGGCTGGGCGGCAATACCCGCATGGGCGTGTTTGCCACACGCTCTCCTTTCCGACCCAATGCTGTGGGACTTTCCAGCGTCAGGCTTTTGGGCGTGGAGCAGACAAAGGAGCACGGCACGGTTCTCCATGTAGGCGGCGCTGACCTGATGGACGGCACACCGATTTTTGACATCAAGCCCTATATCCCGTATGCTGACATTCATGCCGATGCCACTGGTGGCTTTACCGCCAGCGCGGATGACTATTTGCTTGACGTGGATTTCCCTGCAGAACTTCTGGAGATGATCCCTGAAGAAAAACGCCCGGCACTTATGGGCGTGCTTTCCCACGACCCCAGACCCTCCTACCAAAAGGACACGGACCGTGTCTATGGCCTTAGCTTTGGTGGATTTGATATTCGATTCGTTGTTGAAGATGAACATTTAACGGTCAAAGCCGTAGAAAAACTGTGAAAGGCCGGTGGCATTGCCACCGGCCTTTCATTTGGGAAATTCCTGAATGTCCAAATCCGTATAAGGATACACTCTTTGCCACGTGCCATCCACCTTTTTGTGACTTGCCCGATGGCTGGAAAGCAGCCGAACGATATTATACACATCGATCCAGATCTCACTTAAGCATTCCTTCTGGCTTTCGTCGAAGATCAGCTCCATGCCGAAATGCAGATGCACCGTTTCGATGTTGTTGGTGTTTTCTCTATCGGAGTAACCGGTGCGGCCCATAAAGCCGATGAGGTCACCGGCCTGCACGATGTCGCCCTCTTGCAAACCCTCGGCAAAGGGATGGTCTTTCTGCAGGTGGGCATAGTAATAATACCGCTTGGAATCAAAGGAGCGGATACCGATCCGCCAGCCACCATAGCGATTCCATCCCATGGCTTCCACAACACCGCCTTCCACCGCGACGATCGGCGTGCCGAGACTGCCCATCAGGTCGTTGCCCAAATGCTTTCGTGCGAAACCGAAATTGCGGCTGTTGCCGAAATCGCTGCAATGGCTGTAGCCGTATCCGGCGGCGATGGGGGAGAAGGCCTTCAGACCGTAGGTGACCTTTTCCTGACCGTCAAGTTCAATGGCGTAGCTGCCCAAAAGTCCGCCCAGAGCGGTGCTGAAGGCTTCGTGGTAATAGTGAAAATACTTTTCCAGATCACCGGCAAGGTCTATTGCGGTACGTGTGCTTTTCAGATCGGAGAAGGCTTTTTTTACCGAACGAAGATCGCATTTTCCGCCGGTGCGGCAGCCGGACAGCGCCAGAATGTCGATCCAGCTGATGTGCTTTTCCTGCTCATGGGTGGCAATATCCTGCTCCATGGCATATTTCAGGGATTCATACGGCACGCCGAAATCCACCCATTTGATAGGCGCTGCATATACGGGAACTACCAGTAGCGCTGTGAGCAACAAACATAGAAAACGCCGCCCCTTCAAATCCGATCACCTCAATAGGTAGGATGTGAAGACGGCGGCGAAGCATGTATAGAAATTATTGGAGATCACGCTTGATCTCTTTGGCGATGCGGTAAACATCCTCTGCAGTTTGCAGGGACGAGATTTGTGTTTTGAAAAAGCTGCTGTGGGCAACGCCACGTAAGTACCATGCAAAGTGCTTTCTCGCTTCCAGGCAGGCAATGTGCTCACCATGATCTTCCATGGCAAGCTCAAACTGCCGCACGGCAGTATCCACACGGCTGGCAAGGGGCGGACGATCCGGAATCGGCTCGCCGGCAAGGGCGGCTTTGGCATCGGCGAAGATCCACGGATCGCCAAAAGCGGCTCTGCCGATCATGATACCGTCTGCGTCGGTGTATTTCATGCATTTCACAGCACTTTCACCGCTGACAATGTCGCCGTTGGCAATGACGGGAATGTGAAGATTTTGCTTGACCTTGGAGATAGCTGCCCAGTCAGCAACGCCGGAATAGAGCATGCTTCGTGTCCTGCCGTGGACAGTGACCATGTCAGCGCCGCTGTCTTCCATCAGTTTTGTGAAATCCAGGACATTGATACTGCCTTTGTCCCAGCCAAGGCGGCATTTGACGGTCACGGGAACGCTGACAGCAGCTTTGACCGCAGAAACGATCTTTCCTGCCAGCTCCGGCGTGCGCATCAAGCCGCAGCCGTCACCGGAATTGGCGATTTTGGGCATGGGACAGCCCATGTTGATGTCCAGAAAATCGCAGCCGGAGATCTCCAGCGCCAGCTGGGCAGCTTCCGCCATAATAGCAGGGTCATTGCCAAAAATCTGTGCGCCGCACAGACTTCCCTCGTTTTTCCGCAGCAGCTTGGCGCTTTTCTGATCTTTATATACCAGCGCACGGGAAGATACCATCTCCGTTACGGTGATATTTGCCCCAAGCTCTGCGCAGATGGTGCGGTATGCCCAGTCTGTAACGCCGGCCATAGGCCCGAGGGCAATGGGATTATTCACTTGGAGATTTCCGATGCGCATAGGTTTTCTCTCTTTCAAATAATAGTTGTCAGCAGCCAGATCAGCCCTGTCAGCACTGCGCCGCCGCAGGCCCATGCAGGACCGTAGTGATAGATTTTCCGTTTCCGCTCGGTGCGGACCGGCCCACGGATCATCTGCTTTGCTTCTTTCAGCAGCATTTCGTCGGTGATACCAACGGCGTCATCCTTCAAAATGAAAATTGCCTGCTCAAACAGCTTTCTGTCCGGAGATTGCACCACAATTACCTGCCGTGATGTGCCTTTTACCATGTGACCGCCTCCTTGTATTTCCAGTATGTCCGATTGGCAAATCTTTCATACCGGAAAAGGAGCTTATTCCGTGTCCTTGGGGCGGTTGTAGCGGCCTTTCGGCTCCCATTCCGTGAGAGGAAGGCGCTGCATGGCGCCGAAAATATGTTCTTTCAGCTCCGGGTAGGTGCTGCTGAGGGAGAAGATCAGTTGTTTGACTTCTTCCCGCTTTGTCTGCTTGTCCACAGGGCAGCGGTTTTCAATTACAGGCAGATCCATCCGTGCGGCGAAATTGTCCACCGTTTTTTCGTGGATATAAAGCATGGGCCGGATCTGGGTAACGCCCATACGATCCAGCTCCGTCACCGGCTGGAAGCAGCTGATGCGGCCTTCGTACAGCAGCGACATCATAAATGTCTCCACCGCATCGTCATAGTGATGACCCAGCGCCAGCTTGCGGATGCCCCGGTCGAGAATGGCCTGGTTCAGCGCACCTCTGCGCATTTTGGAGCACATGGAACAGGGATTCTTTTCCTTGCGATGTTCGAAAATGATGGGAGCGATCTGGGTGCTCACAATGGTATAAGGAACGTTCATCTCTTCGCAGAAAGCGGCAACAGGGGAGTAGTCCATGTCAAGGCCCATATCGATGGTGACGGCCTCCAGCGCAAAATCGGAATATTCCCGCAGTCCCGCCAGCAGTTTCAGCAGCACAAGAGAGTCCTTTCCGCCGGAAACGCCTACGGCGATCTTGTCACCGGGTGCGATCATATTGTAATCTTCCACACAGCGGCGGACAAGTCCCATAAGTTTTTGCATAAAAAGACCTCCGGAATAGTGAAAATGGCAAGTGAGAAAACGAGAGCAAACAAGAGAAAACAAGAGATAATAAAAGAACGCAATGAATTTGAGAAAAAATATTCAAATAACTGTTGACATTTGATTTTTGGTGTGGTATAAGAATCAAGCGATTTAATGACATTGTACTTCAAGTACACCTATTTGTCAAAATAATTTACCTAATTGGAGGAACCCATAATGTCTACTACTTTGCTGAAGAAGGAGACCGTAGAGCGCAAGTGGTATGTTGTTGACGCTGCCGGTAAGCCCCTGGGCCGCACCGCTGTCACCGTTGCCAACCTGCTGCGTGGCAAGCACAAGGTCGATTTCACCCCCAACGTTGACTGTGGCGACTACGTCATCGTCATCAACACCGACAAGGCTGTTCTGACCGGCAACAAGCTGGACCAGAAGAAGTACTACCGTGTATCCGGCTGGATCGGTGGCCTGAAGGAAACCAAGGCTCGTGTTATGATGGATAACCGCTCCGACTATGCAATGGAGCTGGCAGTCAAGGGTATGCTGCCCAAGAACACCATCGGCCGCAACTCCATGACCCGTCTGCACCTGTACAAGGGCGCTGAGCATCCTCATGCTGCACAGAAGCCCGAAGCATGGACCCTGTAAGGAGGTAACTGATTATGTACGAGAGCAAGAAAAAGTATTTCTACGGCACCGGCCGCCGCAAGTCCAGCGTTGCCCGTGTTCGTGTTTATGAGAACGGTACCGGCTCCATCATCATCATCGGTCGTGAGATCGATGATTACTTTGGCCTGGACACCCTGAAGCTGATCGTCAATCAGCCTCTGGTCACCACCGACATGGTTGGCAAGGTCGACGTTGTTGTTACCGTCGCAGGCGGCGGCGTTTCCGGTCAGGCCGGCGCTATCCGTCACGGCATTTCCCGTGCTCTGGTTACTCTGAATCCCGAGTACCGTGCATCTCTGAAGGTTGCCGGCTTCCTGACCCGTGACCCCAGAATGAAGGAAAGAAAGAAGTACGGCTTGAAGGCTGCAAGACGTGCTCCTCAGTTCAGCAAGCGCTGATTCTTTCAATTGCCTTACAAAAGACCACCCGTTTGGGTGGTCTTTTTTGTTGCACGAGAGAACGAAAAAATATATAATTTTCATATTGAATGATACAAAGTGCAGGAAAAAACTGTCTTATTGGGTGAGCAGATATAAAAGGAGGGAAAGCCATGGAAGATCATGAAATCATAGAACTCTATTTTCAGCGGGACGAGGCAGCTATTTCTGAGACAGATGCAAAATACGGCAAATACTGCTTTGCCATTGCAAACAATATTCTGATGAGTATGCAGGATTCAGAGGAATGTGTCAATGATACATGGCTGCGGGCGTGGAATTCCATGCCTCCGCAAAGACCCAACATCCTGCGGCAGTTTCTCGGTAAGATCACCAGAAATCTGTCTTTAAACCGGTATAGTGCCATGCAGGCGGAAAAACGGGGCGGCGGCGCTGTAGCTGTGGCGCTGGATGAGCTGTCGGAATGTGTGGGCGGCGGGAAAAATCCTGCAGACGAGGCAGAAATGAATGCTCTGCGTGAAAGCATTCTGAAATTCCTTACGAAATTGTCTGACAGAGAGCAAGGCATTTTTCTGCGGCGCTATTTTTACATGGAAGAAATGGCGGATATTGCCTTGCGGTACAAAATGAAAGAAACAAATGTGCGGCTGATCCTGTCACGCACACGGAAAAAGCTGCACACCTATCTTGGAAAGGAGGGTTTCGCAGTATGAATCAGGAAGATTTGTTGAATGTGATCGGTGAAGCAACCGAAGAAATGCTGGAACGATCCGAAAAGAAAACGGTCCCGGTGAAAAGGATCGTATTTGCAGCCGTTGCCGCCTGCCTTGCGCTGGTGATCACGATTTTACTTGTTGCACCGCCTGGTGATGGATTCCATATAGTAGATGTATCACAGCAAGAACGGGATGCAGAAAAAATTAATGAGGTTTTTGCGTGTGTAGCATCGATAAGATACAATAGCAAAGAAGAATATGATGCATTTATGGCTGGTGACGGTGCCAAACTTCCGCAGAGTTTTGTTGGTTGGGAAGAAATAAGTGTTTTAGGTGAAGTCAAAGCTCTTATGTTGCTAGATGAAGGGTGCTATATGTATAAAATTGAAGATGTTACTGGTTACCGGTTCTATGTTGAGATAGATCCCTCTCCAAGTGTCAGCTCTAGCAACAAGACTGTCGCCATGGACAAGGTAACGCTTAGTGACTTGGGATTTCAAAAAGTAACGCATAGCTTGGGCTCTGACTTTGTTTTGGAGCGAAACGGTTGCCAGTATAGTTACAGGGATGACGGAACATTATACTGCATCGAATTATTCCATAACGGCATTTTGCTTCGCATCGCAGACTTCCAAAACTATTCACCAGATCAAGCTGACACCATTGTGAGCAAGCTGCTATCCGCTGATGACTCCGTGGCCAATGCCGCCTTTGCCGAAATCCAAGAGAAGTTAAGCAAATAACCCCATATTTTCCGCCCACCCCGGCTCCCCGGGGTGGGCATTTTTTTGCTTTGCGGCACGGCGGGCGATTCGGCAGTCGCCCCTACACTTGGTTTTTTCTTTACACATAAGCTGACCGCCCACCTCGGAAGAGGTGGGCGGCTGCCTTTTACATTTTTTCCGGGGCGGTGAAGCCGAGGATGTGGATGCAGGTCTCCAGAATGTTCTTTGCCAGAGCGATCAGGGCGATATATCCGGCCTTCAGCGCTTCATTTTCCTCACCGAGGATCCGGGTCTCGTGGTAGAACTTGTTGACACAGCCGGCAAGCTCGTAAATATAGGCGCAGATCAGGTTGGGGGAGGAGGTCTTCAAAGCGGACTCCATGGTGGGCGCAAACCGTGTGATGGCAAGCATCAGCTCCTTGGCATACACATTGGCAGGCTCGCAAATGGGCAGCTTCTCGTATGCGCCGTACTTTGCCAGAATAGACTTGATACGGACGATGGTGTAAAGGATATACGGTCCGGTATTGCCTTCGAAAGCGGCAAAACGCTCCAGATCAAAGTTGTAGTCCTTAGTGGGCTGGTTGGAAAGATCACCGTATTTCAGGGCGGCAAGAGCGATCTTGGCGGTGGTGGCATCCACCTCGCTGTCAGCAACGATCTTGTTCTCCACGACCTTTGCGCGGACAAATGCGGTCATGTCAGCAATCAGCTGCTCCAGCCGAAGGGTGCCGCCGTCACGGGTCTTGAAGGGTTTGCCGTCGGCACCGTTCATCGTGCCGTGACCCACATGTTCCATCTGTGTGGTCTCTTTGATAATACCGCTCTTTGCGGCAGCACGGAACACCTGCTCAAAATGCAGATTTTGCCGCTTGTCGGTGACATAGAGCATCTTGTCGGGGTCCCAGTCCTGCATACGCTGGACAATGGTAGCCAGGTCTGTGGTGGCGTAAATTGCGCTGCCGTCGGATTTAATAAGGATCATGGGCGGCACTTCTTTTTTGTCGCCCTCTTCAGCAACGGGAACGACCCATGCGCCGTCGCTTTGTACGGCCAGACCTCTCTTTTTCAGATCCTCTACCATGGCAGGAATGTAGGGATCGGCATCGCTTTCACCCAGCCACTTTTCGTAGTGGACATCCAGAGAATCGTAGATCCGGTGCAAATCTGCCAGAGAAATGCGCATGATGTGATTCCAAATAGCACGATAACCCCGACGGCCCTGCTGGAGCTCATAAGTGGCAATATGGGCTTTTTCAGCAAAAGCGGGGTCAGTCTTTTTAGACGATGCGGTGGGGTAGATCTCTTCCAGATCGCTGAGGGTGAAAGGGGAGACCTCGGGATACTCTCCGGTATAATCGGGATCAAAATAGCAAAGCTCAGGCTGGCGCTCATGAAGCTCTGCAATGATCAGACCCATCTGCAGACCCCAGTCACCCAGATGAATGTCGCCAATGGCATTGTAGCCCATAAAGCTGTGCAGCCGCTTCAGCGCTTCGCCGATGATGGCAGGCCGCAGATGACCGATATGCAGAGGCTTAGCCACATTGGCGCCGCCGTAGTCGACAACGATGGTCTTGCCTGTGCCCACTTTCTCAACGCCAAAATCTTCGGCAGTGCGCATCTTTTCCAGATATTCCTGCAGGAACTTGCCGGAAAGCTTCAGATTGATGAAGCCGGGCATAACTGCCTCCAGCATGTCGTAATCGCCGGCGTCCAGCTTTTCCACAACCGCATTTGCGATCTGGATGGGAGCGCATTTATACTGCTTGGCAGCGCCCAGAGCGCCGTTGCACTGATACTCGCAAAGGTCAGGGCGGTTGGAGATGGTGACTCTGCCAAAGGATGCATCGTAGCCTGCATCTTCAAAGGCCTTTTGCATTTTTGCGGTGATAATATCAAGAATTTTTACCATGTTTATTTCTCCTTTTGCTGTTCCAGCCAGGCAAGGTAATCGTCATAAGTGCCGTAGCGGTCGACGATGGTGCCGTCCGGCTGGAATGCGATCACACGGTTACAGACAGACTGGAGCATTTCGTGGTCATGGCTTGCCAGCAGCACCACGCCGCTGAAGGCTTCCAGACCCTTGTTCACAGCCTGAATGGATTCCATATCCAAATGGTTGGTAGGCTGATCCAGCAGCACCACGTTTGCGCCGCTGAGCATCATTTTTGACAGCATACAGCGCACCTTTTCGCCACCGGACAAAACCTTTACGGATTTAAATACGTCTTCGTTGGAAAACAGCATTCTGCCAAGGAAGCCACGCAGATACACATCGTCTTTCTTAATGGAATACTGCCGCAGCCAGTCCACCAGCTCCATGTCGTTGCCTTCGAAATACTCACTGTTATCCTTGGGCAGGTAGCTCTGAATGGTGGAAACGCCCCACTTGATAGAGCCCTCGTCCGGCTCCAACTCACCCATGAGGATCTTGAAAAGCGCGGTTTGCGCCTTTTCGTTTTCACCCACGAATGCGATCTTGTCGGTACGGCCCACAGAGAAGTAGATGTTATCCAGCAGCTTTTCTCCGTCCACAGTGACGGAAACGTCCTTGACGGTCAGAATATCCTTACCCAGCTCCCGCTCGGGCATGAAGCCAACGAAGGGATAGCGGCGGGTGGAGCAGGGCATTTCTTCCACAGTCAGCTTGTCCAGCAGCTTACGCCGGGCGGTAGCCTGCTTTGCCTTGCTCTTATTGGCAGAGAAGCGCTGAATGAACAGCTGCAGCTCTTCGATCTTCTCCTGATTTCGCTTGTTTTTGTTGCGGATCATAGCCTGCACCATCTGGGAGGATTCGTACCAGAAATCGTAGTTACCCACATACATTTTGATCTTGCCGTAGTCGATATCCACGGTGTGGGTGCAGACGGTGTTAAGGAAATGGCGGTCGTGGGAAACGGCAATGACCATGCCGGGGAAGTCCAGCAGGAAGTCTTCCAGCCAGTTGATGGCTTCAATATCCAGGTTGTTGGTAGGCTCGTCCAGCATGACGATGTCGGGGTTGCCGAACAGCGCCTGGGCAAGCAGGACTTTGACCTTCAGTCGGGGGTCGACGGACGCCATGATGTCATAGTGAAGCTCCGTGCCGATACCCAGACCCTGCAGCAGGCGGGATGCGTCGGACTCAGCCTCCCAGCCTCCCAGCTCTGCAAATTCCGCCTCCAGATCGGCAGCACGCAGGCCGTCTTCGTCAGTAAAATCTGCCTTTTCGTAAATGGCATCCTTTTCCTTCATCACATCGTAAAGGTGCTGGTTACCCATGATCACGGTGTCCATGACCGTGAATTCATCGTATGCGTTCTGGTTCTGCTTCAAAACCGAAACACGCTTATCGGGGTCGATCGCAATACTGCCTGTGGTGGAATCCAGCTCACCGGTGAGCAGACGCAGAAAGGTGGACTTGCCTGCGCCGTTTGCGCCGATGATGCCATAGCAGTTGCCGGGGAGGAACTGCAGATCCACATGCTGGAACAGCCATTGGCCGCCGAACTGCATGCCGAGATTCGATACTGTAATCATTTCTTACTCCTTTGTAAGCACATAATCATTCATTATAATACTATCATATAATTTTCCAGAAAGAAAGACCTATTTTCCGAAAGCTTGAAATTAGCGGCAGATTGTGCTAAAATATTGCCATCCACAAACATAAGGAGGATACTATGGAAGATTTATTGTTAATGAGCGGGCTGGAAGGCGGCCTGTTTTGGGGCTTCTATGGGATTTACATGATGCTTGCTTTTGTGTGGCCCATCGCCGTATATGTGCTGCAATCCCTTGGTTTTTACAAAATGGCGCAAAACCGTGGCATCAACAAACCTTGGCTGGCATGGATCCCGGTGGGCAATTGCTGGATTCTCGGCAGCCTTGCGGACCAATACAGATATGTGGCAAAGGGTGAGGTCAAGAACCGCCGCAAGGTCCTTTTGTGGCTGAACATTATTTTCTTTGCAGTCTATTTTGCATTCATAGCTGTATTCGTTTATTTTATCATTTCCACCACTCTGGGCGCAATGAACGGCGTTGTTTCCGATGAAATGCTTTACGAGAGTCTGGGCGCAGCATTCGGCATGCTGGGCATTGCGCTGGTCATGCTGGTGGTTGCGGTTGTGATGGCTGTGTTCCAGTACATTGCTCTTTACGATCTGTATAAGTCCTGCGATCCCAACAATGCAACGCTGTTTTTGCTGCTGAGCATTTTCCTGAGTGTAGCAATGCCGTTTATCGTTTTCTTCCTGCGCAACAAAGAAGGCGGCATGCCGCCCAGACGGGAAGTCATTGCAGAAGAATAAAAAGACCTCCCCGGCAGATGCGTTCTGCCGGGGAGCTGACATTCTTATGCAGCTTTTCCCAGTTTGGAGAACCAACGGAAGCTCAGCGGCCACGCTATGCCTGCGGTCACTACAATGAGGAAATACCGCACGGCCCTGGCCGCCATCGGGTGACCAAGCATCAGCTCCAGAGGCGCACGTGTACCTTCTTTTATGATCAGCACTACTGCAAGACCAAGAGCAGCCTTCAGGATCTGAGCCCACCAGCAGGCGCTGGTGGTAAAATGCAGCCACTTTTCATCCACCAGATATACAACCAGAACGCCGGCAAAGCAGCCCAGGAAGGTATATGCATTTTTCAAGGCGGATTCATAATTGTGGGCATCCAGATCTGCGGGGAAGGGGAACAGCTCCACATAGAGCATAAACCCAAGACTCAGAACGGTCAGCACGCCGAAGACCAAAGGGATCCATTTTTGCCCCTTGCCCAGCATGACATAGCGCATGCCAAAGGCCATAATAAGGGCCATGCCGCCGCCTACCAGCACATCCGCCGGGGTATGTACGCCCAGATACATTCTGGAAAACGCCACCAAGACGGCCAGTGCAATGCATACGATCCGGAGGATTCGATTTTTCATGGTTATGGCGATGGCACTGAAAGTGCCAACTGCGGTCTGGGTATGACCGCTGGGGAAGGAATAGCCGCCGGCTGCAGCCTTGGCGTCTTCCACTGCAGTAAATTCCGGATCATAAACCCAGGGCCTGGGTACACGGCAGGTGATCTTTAAAAACTGATTTGCCAGATTGCCCAAAAGACCCACGCCCAAAACGTAGTAGCCCTTGTACTTATCCACACACCAAAAAACGATCAGTGCCAGCACAAGAAACGCCGTTTCTTCACCCAATGCGGTAATCAGCAGCATAAACTTGTCAAGCAGGGGAAAACGGATCTGCTCCAGCCAATACAAAAACTCCATGGCATAACCTCCCGGTCAATTTGCATTATTATAACATAACAGGGAACACCTTACAAGACGGAAAGAAAAATGTGAAAAAACTTGAAAATTTACTATCGTATGGTATAGTATATAGACAGAAAACAGAAAGGAACTTACTTATGGGCGAACAAGGAAATACTGTTATTTCGGATATTATTGAATCGCTTCAGTCAAACGCTGGCATTGATTTTTCCTCATCCTTCAGTGTTGATCTGGTCAGCATTGCGGTCTATATTTTCACCGCTCTAGCGCTTTATACCATTGCCAAGCGTCGTGGTATTAAAAATCCCTGGCTGGCATGGATTCCTGTGACACAGTTTTGGATCATCGGCAGCATTGCGGATCATTATCAGCAGGTTGCCTGCGGTAAGGTAACCAAGAAACGCAAAATATTACTTTGGCTGCAGATTGCCGTTGCAATCCTGGCGGTTGTCATGTTTATTGCCATAATAGTTTCAGTGATCTCGCTGCTTGCTGCTGGCTATAATAACTATAATGACACGATGGACCTGCCCAGGGTGATTGCAAGCCTTGGCGGTGTGATCCTCATTTTGCTGCTGCTTTGCGCTGTTGCCATTGCGTCTTCTGTGGTGCAGTATATGGCGCTGTATGATATTTTCCGTTCCTGCGAGCCGAAAAATGCCGCACTGTATCTGGTGCTGTCCATTGTGATTAACATTACACAGCCGATCTTTTTGATGCTCTGTCGTGAAAAGGATGCGGGTATGCCTTGCGCCATCGAGGCAGAATTACCTCAGCCGGAAGAGCCGTCGGAAAACGAATAAATGAAATGCCCATCCTGCCGGATGGGCATTTTTATGTCCAAAAGAGCCTTGCGCTCCAGGAAGCTACCAGAAAGCCGGTCAGATCAGCAATGAGAGCAGCGGGGATGGTATAGCGTGTTTTTTGGATACCGGCGGCGCCAAAGTAGACGCTGATGGTATAAAACGTGGTTTCCGTTGAGCCAAGCATTACCGCAGCTGTTCTGCCGATTAGGGAATCCGGGCCGTACTGACGCATCAGATCTGCTCCAACCGCAAGGGCTGCGCTGCCGCTGAATGGGCGGATCAGAACCAGCATGGCAGTCTCCGGCGGGATACCCACAAACCGAAATGCAGGCGCAAGGAAATTGCTGATATGCTCCATAGCGCCGGAAGCACGGAGCATGCTCACGGCGGTCAGAAGCATCACAAGCGCCGGGATGATGGAAAAAACAAGCTTTAAGCCGTCAGCGGCGCCGCTGACCAGAAGATCGTATGTATTTTCCTTGCGGCGCAGCGCCAGCAGGGAACTGAACAGCAAAATACAGGGTACAACATAATCACTCATGGCGCCAGACCTTCCCCAAAAGCCATGCGAACAAAACCCCAAGCCCGGCAGAACAAATGCTTGTGACCCAGACGGCGGGAAGAATATCAAAGGGGGAGACACTGCCTGCGCTTGCCCGAACGGCGGCGACATTGCTGGGGATCAGCTGGATGGATGCGGTGTTGAGTACGATCAGGCGACAAAGCTCGTCCGTGGCAAGACCGGGCTTGCGGAGATCTTTTAGTTCACAGGCAGCCTGCACGCCCAGCGGGGTGGCGGCATTTCCCAGACCCAGAAAATTAGCGCAAATATTTCCGCTCAGCGCCCGGCTCAGCGATGGGTTTGATTTGGCGGAAGGGAAGACTCTGTGAAGCAGTGGCCGCAGCAGCCGGGAGAGCATTCCGGTGATGCCGGCTTTCTCCATCAGCTTACCAACGCCTGTCCAAAGACAAAGACTTCCGCCGATGGCGATTGCTAGTTCCAGCCCTGCCTGGGCGCCCTGTGGAATGGCTGCGGCAAGGGCGTTTCCATTTCCCGTAATGGAAGCAAATACCAGAGAAATTGCAATTATTCCCACCCAAATCCAGCTCATTATCATGTTTTACCCCCTCCTTACAGTACAATATGCTTGTTTTTGGGGATAATTCATGTAAAAAATCAACAAAATAACAGTAAATTTGTTAAAAAGATTGACATATTCACTTAAAAGAATTATAATAACTTCGGTTTTGGGTATAAATTATGCAACAAGAAAAGAAATGTATAGGAAAGGAGTGGACTACATATGAAGTCTACAGGCATTGTCCGTAAGGTCGATGAGCTGGGCCGTATCGTTTTGCCCATCGAACTGCGGAGAGTTTTGGACATTGCCGAGCGTGATGAGCTGGAGATCTTTATGGAGAACGATAAGATCATTCTTCAGAAGTTTGAACCGAGCTGCATTTTCTGCAGCGCTGACCAGAACTTGATTTCGTTTAAGGGCAAGAATGTTTGCCAGACCTGCGCCCGTCACATGAACCGCTATTGATTAAAAAGGCACCGCAGCAGTTTTGAACTGTTGCGGTGCTTTGTTTTTGTTATTGGGAAGTTTTTAGCGCGGCATCGTAGACCACATTTTTGGGGAGACTCAGCTCCCGGGCTGTTTGCTTGATGGCGTCTTTGCGGCTTATGCCGCTTTCCATCAGCTGCGACACACGTGCGGCAGCGTCCTCAGGGGAGGCTTCTTCCTTGCAGGGCGCCTGCGCACCTGCCACCACAAGGACAAATTCGCCTTTGGGCGGCGTTTCCCGGTAGCGGTCAATGGCCTGGCCCAATGTGGTGCGGATCACTTCTTCGTGGAGCTTCGTCAGCTCTCTGCAAAGGCTGATGCTGCGGTCAGCACCGAAGACCTCTGCCATGTCTTCCAAAGTATTCAAAAGCTTGTGGGGCGCTTCGTAAAACACCATGGTCCGCTGTTCGCCGATCAGCGATTCCAGATGCTCCCTGCGGCTCTTTTTCGCTGTGGAGAGAAAACCCTCAAAGCAAAAGCGGCCTGTGGATTGCCCGGAAATGCTCAGGGCGGTGATCACGGCGCAGGGACCGGGAATGGCGCAGACGGTAATGCCCGCTGCAGCGCATTGCTTTACCAGCTCCTCGCCGGGGTCGGAAATAGCGGGACTTCCTGCATCGGAAACCAACGCACAGGTCTCACCGGCCAGAATGCGCTGGACGATCATATCGCCTTTGGCGGCCTTGTTATGCTCAAAGTAGCTGACAAGGCTTTTTTTAATGCCCAGATGGTTCAGCAGCTTCAAACTGACACGGGTGTCCTCAGCGGCAATAAAATCCGCCTGCTCCAGAGTTTCTCTGCAGCGCTGGGATATGTCACCCAGGTTGCCGATGGGCGTGGGTACAAGGTAGAGCATACCTGCCATGGCTGATCCTCCTTAGTCAAGATGGTAGATCCGTTTATAGTCCGGGGTAGGGGCGCCGCTGTCGTCGTGCAGACAGACTTCCTCCCAGACAAGACCCGGTTTTCCGCCCTTACGGCATTGCAGCAGCACAAGGCTGACAGCGCCTCCGGGACTATGGCGCAAAAGGCGAAGCCGCTTGGGCTCCAGGCTGTTTGCAGCTGCGCAGGCGCAAAGCTGAGCCAGCTGCTCCGGACGGTGAACAAGGTAAAAATCACCGCCGTAGCGCAGCGCATACGCAGCCGCTTCAAACAGCTGTGCGACTGTGCAATTATCGTTCCTACGGGCATCGGGCAGGGTGCGGCTTGCCGGTCCGCCGGAAAAGTAGGGCGGATTGGAAACGCAGCAATGAAAACTGCCCGCAGGTAAAATTTTATGTATTTTCCGCAGGTCGGCGCATATACTGAAGAGCCGATCGGCCAGATCGTTTCTGAGAATGTTCTCAAGCGCAGCTTTGTGGGCGTTTTCGTCCAGCTCAATGCCGGTGACGCTGCATTGGGCATCTTTTGCGCACAGCAAAAGCCCCAGTGTGCCGCAGCCGGCGCCCAGATCCAGCACACGTGCCTTGGCCGGCAGTTTCACAAAATCTGCCAGCACCATGGAATCAGTGCTGAGGCGGAACGCTCCTTCGGGAATATGCAAGGTAAAACCGTTATGCAGCTCTTCCATATTGGCCTCCAAGAAAAATCAGCCTGCGCCACCGACCGGTTGCGCAGGCTGACTGCGATTCATAAGAATCAGCCCTCTTCAATAGCTTCGACGGGGCAGTTGTCGGCGCAGGCGCCGCAGCTGACACAAACATCGGCGTCGATGACGAACTTGTCTTCGCCCTC
>JAZQJO010000045.1:0-43407 GCA_045541695.1 Faecousia sp. | reverse complement strand
CCCATATTGAATAAGCAATGACCCCGGACCTAGGTCCGGGGTCAATTTTATTGCTTGTCAGCACAGCTGCCGCAGCAGCCGCATCCTTTGCTGTCGCAGGAGCAGCCGTCCGGACAGCCGATGCATTTTTTACCCTTTTTCTTGGCACGAATGACGTACCAAGCAGCAAGGCCGATGATCAGTGCGATCACGCCGATAATAATCAAGTCGTCCATAGCTACCTCCTAAAAAGTGTTACTTGGCAAGGCTATACTCTGCCTTCAGCTTTTGGTCTGCTCTGACCATCAGGTAAACGACAATGCCAACCATAACTGCCACAGCGATCAAACCGGGCAGGAAGCCGGCGGCAAGGCTGCCGGTGGTGATCAGCGTGCCGATCTGATAGACCAGATAGCTGATGGTGTAACCGGTTGCCAGCTGCAGACAAATGCCGCCAAAAAGCCACTTTTTGCTCTTGATCTCTGCATTCATAGCGCCAATGGCAGCAAAGCAAGGAGGCGTGAACAGGTTAAACATCAAATAGGCCAGCGCTGCAACAGCGGTCATGGGAACAGTGCCGCCGCCAAATGCCAGAGCGATGTCTGCGCCTGCGCCCTCGACCATTTCAAGAGCATCGGTATCGATCAGGTTGGAAATGCCAAAGCAGACTGCCAGGGTACCAACAACGTTCTCCTTGGCGATAAAGCCGGTAACCGCAGCAGCAGCCAGCTGCCAGATGCCTGCGCCGATGGGGATCAGCAGGATCGCTACAGGGCTTGCAATAGAAGCCAGGATAGAGGTATGCTCCATGCCCTCCTCCACCAGCTGGAAGTTCCAGTTGAAGGACTGCATGATATAAACCGCTGCATTGCAAAGCAGAATGATCGTACCGGCCTTGACGATATAGGACCAGCCACGGCTCAGCATGGAAACGCAGGCACGCTTCAGCGAAGGCAGCTTATATTCCGGCAGCTCCATTATGAAGAAGGATTTGCGGTTCTTGTGACCTGCGATCTTGTTTACCAGCAGAGCACCAAGCAGAATAATAATGATACCCACAAAATACATCAGTGTACCGACCCAGGAAGCTTTTCCAAAGAATGCACCGGCAAACAAGCTGATAACGGGCAGCTTTGCGCCGCAGGGCATAAAGGGAGCTAGCATAGCAGTGGCGTTGCGCTCACGTTCATTGCGAATGGTGCGGCAGGCCATAACGCCGGGAATGGCGCAGCCGGTGCCGATGACAAAGGGAATCACAGACTTACCGGAAAGACCCACCTTTTTGAAGATGGGGTCAAGAACAACGGTAGCACGGGCCATGTAGCCGCAATCTTCCAGCAGAGCGATCAGGAAATACATGACCATGACCAGCGGCAGGAAGCCGACAACGGCGCTGACACCGCCAATGATACCCTCTGTCAGCAGCGCTGCCAGGAAGGGATTTGCATTCTCCAAAAGGCCAGCGACCCACTCTTTGAACATATCGATCAAGGTGACAAGGCCGGGGATCACAAAACCGTTTTCAAATTCGTAACCCTCAGCGATCCAGGGGCCAACCCACGCCTGAGAGATCTGGAAAACCAGGAACATAACGACCGCAAAAATAGGCAGACCTGCCAGCGGATGGGTCAGCACGGCATCGATCTTGTCCTGATAATTCTTCTCACGGGTAAATACCTTACGGGATTCGACTTCTTTGACAATACCATTGACAAAAGCGAAGCGTTTGCGGTCCGCAGCTTCAACAGCTGCCTTGCTTGTCAGATCCACATCACCCTGGCTATAAGGTGCTTCCTGGCCGTGGCCCTTCAGTGCTGCAGCAGCCTGCACCACCTCTTTCAGGCCATCCTTGCTGGTAGAAACCGTGTCAATAACCGGGCAGCCCAGCTTCAGAGAAAGAAGTGCTGTGTCGATCTTTGTCTGCTTCTTCTCGTTTACATCGTGCTTGTTCAGCGCAACGACCACAGGAATGCCCAGCTCCAGCAGCTGCGTGGTAAAGAACAGACTGCGGCTCAGGTTGGTTGCATCCACAATGTTGATAATAGCATCCGGCTGTTCATTTTTGACATAAGAGCTGGTGATGCTCTCTTCGGATGTAAACGGCGACATGGAATAGGCGCCTGGCAGGTCCACAGCGATCAGTTCCTCATCTCCGGTGCAGAAATTCTTTTTGATGGGGCTCATCTTCTTTTCAACAGTAACACCTGCCCAGTTGCCCACCTTCTCGTTACGTCCGGTCAAGGCATTGTACATGGTGGTCTTGCCGCTGTTGGGATTGCCCGCCAAAGCAATTTTCATTATCTATCCTCCTGTTAACGTGATGCGTTGGTTAATTAACTTGGAAACTCCGCAGGAGTTACCCAAGGCTAACTACATATTAAAAACGATTGGCAGATCGTTTTCGCAGACATTTTTGTCAAATCGAGATCGCCTCTGCCAACTGCTTATCAATATTGTATCGGCCGTCTTTGATGGATATGACACAGTTATTCTTTTTGCGAGAAATGACGGTAATGGGCTCACCCGCATAGCAGCCCAAGGAAAACAGAAAGCTTTCCAGGTCAGGATCGTCCGTTGCTATTGACTGAATAATGTATTCTTTTCCCTCTTGTGCGTCCATTAAGTTCATAAAATCACCTGATTTGTATCACGATTAGCCCATGCTAACCGAGGCGTCAAAATATAATTAGCCTCCGCTAACTCCTATATAATACCTCCCACACCCCATTTTGTCAATAGGTATTTGGAAAATTTTTTCATAAATAACCGGCAGGTACATACGTACCTGCCGGTTTTGGCATATTACATTATGTATTCTTGCAGAGAGGATTACTCAGCAACCGTAACATTGATATGGACGTTTCTAAGAACTCCCTCATCATAGTAATACAAGTAGAGAACATAATTGCCGGAAGCAGTCAGCACAGGAAGGTTCTTGTCATCTCTGTAAACCTTAAATCCGTACTTGCCGTTGACGGTCACGTTTTCCGGCAGCAGCGCTGCAGGCTTCGCTTCGGCCCAGGATCCATTTGTGGTAACTGCGCCTGTGTAGAAGATTACAACATGCTTGTAAGTTTCCGCATCATCCGGCATCTCAATGATGACCTTATTGTTCTCATCGATATTAATAGTGGGATCTGCAATGTATTCCTTACCTTCAGCAGTTACACTAACGCGAACGTGCTTAAGCACATCATTCTCATCGAAATAATACAGATACAGCACGTAATTGCCGGCAATCGTCAGCGTAGGCACCTTTTGCGGATCAGTGTAGAATTTGAAACCGTTTACGCCGTTGACAGCAGGATACCTCTTACCCTTTGTAACCAATCCAGCCCAGTTGGCATTCGTTGCCTCGTCGCCAACATAGAAGATCATGATTTTGTCAAAGGTATCCTTATCGGAAGGAATAACATAGTTGATCTTGTTGCCCTCGCCAAGGCTGATAGAAGGCTCTACGTAGCGCTCACCGCCGCCGCATACGGTGCAGGTGGTATCGTTATCGCCGTAGATGTGATCTGCCAGATCCTTGAACTTGGTCTCACGGTACTGCTCTTCACCGCAAACGGTGCAATAAATAACCTCTTGGTAAGTGCCAGGAACGGAACAGGTGGATTCTGTCTCGTTCTCGATCTCAACTTCGCCCTCAGTGTGCTCAGCCAGATCCTTGGTCTTCTCGGTGCGGCTCAACTCTTCGCCACAGATGGTGCAGTAGATAACCTCGTCGTAAGTGCCAGCCTGCTCGCAGGTGGAGAAGGTCTCGTTCTCGATCTCAACTTCACCCTCAGTGTGTTCAGCCAGATCCTTAGTCTTCTGGGTACGGCTCAGTTCCTTACCGCACTCAGTGCAGTAGGTAACTTCGTCATAAGTACCGGCGACCTTACAGGTAGAATCGGTCTCGTTTTGGATCTCAACATCGCCGGGAGTGCAGGTATGCTCAACAACGGGATTACCAACCTTGAAGGTGACGGTATCCAAAACATTGTCGCCGTCCTTCACGATCAGTGTGCCAAAGCCGTCAGCAGAAGCAGCCTTGACAGTACCCATTTCATTGGGATCCAGAGCGATCGCACCGGTAGCTTCGATAGTGAAGCCGCCGGGCGCAGCCAGAATACCGAATCTGTATTCCTGTCCCTTATTCAACGCAATGGGAGACAGGGTGTTCAGCGCAACGACTTCTTTGTCGCCATAAGCCTGTGCAGCAGTAATAAACTGTGCCGTACCCTTCTCACCCTTAAAGTACATATTTGTACGCTTTGCAATCTCCTGACCAAGTGCATTGTAGCCCATCTGCTGATAGTGCACAAGATCATTCTTGTCGGTGGGGAAGATTTCGTCTATTGTGGTTGGTCTGACAATTTCAGCGCCGGACTGGATCTGGTAACTGAAATCATAGTCAGCAAAGTACGCAGCAACGCCCTCACTTGTCACCCACTCACGGTGGTCCAGAGCGGCCATGTAAACATGAGGATACGCATCGCTGGCAGCCATGTGGTGGTTAACCGCCTTAGTGTAGTTGAGATAAATCTCACCGCCAGCATTCTTATCGGTCTGATTCAGGTGATACACAGGCATCACACCGATAGACTCAACAGTCTCAGCAACACCGTCGCCGTCCATGTCCATAGCCAGGTCTTCCTTGTAGGCTTCCCACATGGTGTTAAAGCGCTCAGTAGCCAGAGCAGGATCGATCCACTCGTCACCGTTGGCACCAGTGAAATTGACGATACCCATGTGGCTCAAGGTGTAGTGACCGGCAGCGATCTCATTGGTCAGAATAGTCTGCGCAGCCTGGAACAGATCCACAGAATGGGGATACATGGTGCCGTACATGTTGATATAGTGCTGTGCATTTACGGAAAGGTCCAGCTGATCTCTGGGAATGTTGTCGGGATCAGCATTGTATTCTTCCCAGAAAGCTTCCTGGTCGGGCATCCAGAACGTCTGGTTACTGCCGCCAACAGCGCTGTTGAGGATCCAGACCTTCTCGCCGGTCAGCTTGTTCCACTGGTAAGCAAAGCCGCTGTCTGCAGCAACTGTACCGCCGCCTGTGGTCAGTGCGTCAATGCCGGTGGGACGGCTTGCAGCAGCGCTGCCGATACCCATGGCCGCAATCTCTTCGGGAGTGTGCAGCGTCAAGGTCTGCTCAGCAGGATTCAGTGTGCCGGCAGTAGCGAAATCTCTTACGTTTCTCACAGCCTCAGACTCGTGAGAGCTGTAGACCTGGCCGGGCTCACAGACGATAGACAAATTCTTGTCGCCCTTGGAGCCTGCGCCAACAGAGTGGCCGGTGATCATGAACAGGCTGATGGGCGCAGCCTCAACACCGACACTGTAGACCTTATCTCCGATCACGACCTTTGCAGCACCGACACCCACAGCATGCAGGGTCTTGGTGGCAGCATTATAAGTCAAAACAGCTGTATCCTTGTTGGTAGTACCCACAGCATAAGAGGTGGGATACTGCTCCAGAATGCCAACAGCCTTATCGCCGATGGAGTAAGGAGCCTTGCTCAGATCGATATAGTCGTCATAGAGGACCTTCTCGCCGAAAGCAGTCTCAAAGTTCTCCACATCGCCTTCGCCAACCAGCAGAGCAACGTTGGTCAGCTCATCGGTGGCGTTGGGGTTGTCGGTGCTGACGGCAACCACCTTCACGCCGTAGACCTTTGTAGCGAGGCCTTCGAAAACGTAGGAAGTCTCAGTAGTATTGGCTTTTTTTACGTTGTCCAGGTAGATGTCGTAAGAAGTAGCATTTGCAGCCACAGGCCAAGAAATGGTGAAGCCGTTTTCGGTCATGTCGGTAACGCTTAATACTGCGCCGTCAGCGAAATCAGGTGCGGGACCCCACATGGTGTAGTGAAGCTTCACATTGTCAACATCCACATAGCCCACAGGGCCGGTGGTGCTGAGCCACATCTGGCACTTCTTCAGGTTTGCGTTGGTTTCGCTGTAGCCAAGATTATTCAGACCGATTGTACCGGCCTTCTTGACGCCGTTGACATAGCAGTAAGCCTCCTGCTTGCCGTTCAGGTTCAGCTCAAACTTGAAACTGTTCCAGGCGTTCATGTCCACATCGGACAGATCCACCATCAAGGTCTGTTCGCCGCTGACATTGCGGTAAACACCGGCAGGCAGGTCGCCGATGGCGGGGCGCAGATAAACCGTCATGTAACGGATCGCCTGTACGTTGTTATCGAAGGTACGGCTGCCGTACAAGGTCAGACCCAGTTCACCGCCGCCGGAAAAGTTGGCATCAAATTCGTAGGTGGTGACCTGATCAAAGGGGATCATGCCGCCGTTGATATCGGCATAGGGATAGTCAAAATAGGAAGAAATACCGCCAGTCTGGGTGATGCGCAGGAAGGGTGTCTTGTTTGTGCCACTTTCGGAAACCAACTCTACAGTGCCGCCGCTGACTCCTTCAACAGTCCACTTGTTGCCTAAAGCAGCGCCAGCAGCACCAAAATCATCGCTTGCCAGAGTTTCGACGGGATGTCCGCTGGGAGTCCAAACATCCAGGATATTGTAACCGCCAGTGACACTCTTGTAATCGCGAATCTTACCTTCAATGGTAAAATTATCGATTTCTACCAGACCGCCGCCATTGACATCAAATGTCACGCGACGCTGCTTGGTTGTGCCCTGACCTTCCAAAATGTACTTTGTTGCATCTACTGCAGAGGTGTCAACAACGGCTTCGCCGTTTACCAACAGTTCGACCATATATGCACCACCATAAGGAGAGGTGCGGGTAAAACGGAAGGTATAGGTATTCCAATCGGCCGTGTTGATTGTAGCGGGCAGCTGTGCAAAATCGGCACTGCTACCGCTGGTAATCCGCATTGTGTTACCGGTTAGGGAAAGGGAAACATATTTGGTATGATGCTCGTTGGTGACATTATCACTTGCAAGAGTATCAAAATCAAAATAGAACTCCATTTTCAATGTGGTGCCAGCAGAAACCTTGGCATCAAAGATAACATCCTTTGTGCCAACACCATAAGTACCACGGGGAATAATGTATTCAATGTCACTGGTGTCATAATTTGCCAGTGCGCGTCCGGAAGCGCCGGCATCCAGTTTTAAGTACTGACCGGGGGTAACAACCTTACCGGCACTGGGGATGGTCAGGTCGGATATATCGGAAAAGTCCTCGTTAATCAACTCAATATTGCCATATTGTGTTGTAGCGAAGACATTCACCGGAAGCCAAACCATGCCCAAAAGCATGCTGACGCTCAGCATAAAGCTGATCGCGCGAGATACAGTCTTGTTCTTAATCATGACTATATACTTCCCTTCTTGTAGAAATCGTTTTATGTTCTGGTAGAGACCTGTAAACACAGAATAATTATATCAGCAGCACTTCGAAATTGCAACACTTAATTAAGGAATGCTTAACAATTAACACACTGCTTCCGTTCACCTGACACAAAAAATGACCGGCAGGTGGAAACCTGCCGGTCAATATGGTTATCGGTTAGAATTCAGAACGAAACTGTTCTTCGTTCTCCTTCTTGCGCTTGATGCACAGAGCGCTCAGGCCAATGCCGGAAGCGGGCAGCATCATAGCAGCCAGAGCAATGATGGAAGCATCGCCGGTCTGTGCAGGGCCTTCTCTGTCACCGGTAGTGCAGCCTTCGTTGTTGCAGGTGGTGTCGTACTCGTTATCATAGGAATGGCCCAAAGCGGGAACTTCTTCCTGGGCAACCAGAACTTCACCGCAGACGTCGCAGTGAGAGCCTTCGGTCAGGCCGGTGGTCTCACAGCCGGCTGCAACGGCAGCATCAGTCACGGGAGTATGAGGCAGCTTCTCGGTAGTCTTCTGGGTGCGGCTCAGCTCCTTGCTGCAGATGGAGCAATACACCACTTCTTCATAAGAGCCGGTAGCGCCGCAAGTTGCACCACTAACGTTCTCTTGTACGGGGATGCCTTCAGTATGTCCGGCAGCAGGAACTTCTTCCTGTGCAACCAGAATTTCACCGCAGACGTCGCAATGAGAGCCTTCGGTCAGGCCAGTGGTCTCACAACCGGCTGCAACGGCAGCATCAGTCACGGGAGTATGAGGCAGCTTCTCGGTGGTCTTCTTCTCGCGGCTCAGTTCCTTACCGCAGACGGTGCAGTAAACAACATCCTCGTAAGTGCCGGGTTCGCCGCAGGTTGCGCCGACAGCATTCTCCACAACAACCTCACCGTCAGTATGCTCGACAACGGGAACAACTTCCTGTGCCACAAAGACCTCACCGCAGACATCACAATGAGAGCCTTCGGTCAGGCCAGTTTCAGTGCAGGAAGGTTCTACCGCTTTGTCTGTCACGGGAGTATGGGGCAGCTTCTCGGTGGTCTTATGGGTACGGCTCAGTTCCTTACCGCATTCAGTGCAGTAGATAGCTTCATCGTAAGTGCCGATAGCAGCGCAGGTTGCTCTGACGACGTTCTCAATAACAACATCACCCGCAGTATGATCAACAACGGGGATCTCTTCCTGAGCAACATAGACCTTGCCGCAATATTGGCAATGATAGCCTTCGGTCAGACCGGTTTCGGTGCAGGAAGGTGCTACTGCTTCATCAACAACCAGGGAATGGGGCTGTACCTCGAGAATCTTCTGCACACGGCTTTGTTCCTTTCCACACACAGTGCAGTAAACAACCTCGTCACAGCTTCCTTCCTGCGTACAGGTAGCGGGAACCATGTTTTCAAGGACAGGAGTGCCGGGAGTGCAGGCATCAAGTGCCTTATCCCGGGTCACGCGGTCAGCTTCCGCACCGCAAACAGTGCAGTAGTAGACCTCATCATAGGTGCCGGCATCTTTACAGGTGGAGCCGGTCTCATTTTCAATCACAGGGGTGCTGCCCTTGATGTGAGGCTGAATAGTTGCAGTCAGACCTGCGGAGGCCTTCAAGCTGCCGTGGATCTTAACCTCAATGACAGTAGCTTCCGAACAGTTGGCAGCTTCATCGTGGGCATAGGTAGTTACGGAAATGCCATCAGCGACCAGCTTACCATTGACGTAAACGTCGTAGGCAGCAAAGTTGCGAGTAGCGACCTGATCCAGAGGCAGGCCGGTTGCCTCGGTGGTAACCTTGGCGTCCACGAACTCGTAGGGAGAAGCGGTCCAGGAAGCGGTCCACTTGCCGTCATCTGCGATCTCGGTGGTCAGGCCGGAGGAGAAGGCATCATAGCTGACAACGACGTTGTCCATGAATGCCTTGCCGGTCAGGCCCATGTTGTAGGCGCCGGTGTTGTCGGTGAACTGGAAACGCTCGCGGTACTGATCGCGGGTGCTCCAGTAGATGGTGCTTCCGCCGGAGGTAGCGGTGCTGTAATAGTTGTTACTGTAACCGCCGTCGCCGGGCTTGTTGAAGGTCTTCAACAGTTGGCCATCAACATAGAACTCGATGGTCGGGTTGGTGCCATCGTTCAATGCAGTCATTCTCAAGGTGTAGGTATGCCACTGAGTCATATCTACGCCTGTCAGGTCGACCAGAGGAGCAGCGCCGGCAGCAGCATTGTGTGCATACAGGCCAGCCTTATTGCTGCCAATTGCGGTACGCAGCGCATACTGGAAGCATACAGACCACAGGCCACCGGGAGAGGCTTCACGGCTGGTCAGCATATCCCAACGGAACTGGAGGGCGCCGTTGGATTCCAGCGCAGCATCAAAGGAGAAGGTGGGCAGAGCATCCAGGGGAACCATTACATCAAACAGAGGAGAGTTGTTGTAACGGCCGGACTGAGAGCCGGTGTTCTGGCGCTCGACATAGCCGGTGTTGTTGGCATACTTGTCACCGACAGTAATGGAGCCGCCTTCGGTCTTGCCAAGGCTCCAGTTGGTACCGGAAACAGCGATCTCGCCGGACTCGAAGTCATCCGTCCACAGCGTGATGGGCTGGCCTTTAGTAGTGTTGTAGCTGATGGTCTTGGTGTAATCAACCTCACTACCGGCGGCATCGCCGCTTGCGTAGTTACCGCTGAAGTTGGCAGCGATGACCTTCATGTTGTCAACTTCCAGAGTGCCGGCGCCGCCGCGGGAATACACAGTGAAGTAATCCTTGGTTGCACCGTTGTTGCTCTTGATGGCATTGGTGCCAACATAGGGAACGACCTGACCGTCGATCTGGATCCACAGGTGGTAGTTACCGGAATACTGGGTGGTCTTGATCATCAGGAAGCGGTAAGTATGCCACTCAGTCAGGTCGTACTTGGTGGTGTCGATCTGGCCGATCACGGTAGCGGTGTCAGAGCAGTCATTGTAGATCTTACCGTCGGGGCCGATCATCGCATTGACATAACGGCCGCTATGGGTGTCGGCGCCGCCGCTGGAGTTGGTGCCGTAGATGGTCTGGGCGATGGTGATAGCCATGCCGGTGCCGTCCATCTTGGCATCGAAGGTGTACTCCATGCCCCAGTAGTAGCCACGGGCAAAGTAACCGTTGTTCCAACCGAGATTGTCGATCTCAGTTTCGGTATACTTGGTCATCAGTGCATCGTCGGCTGCTGTTTCATTTTTCAGAACAGCGACCTTATTGGGTGCGACCCAAGTCAGGCCGTTTTGTTCCCAGCCAGTCTTTCCGTCAGCAAAGTCCTCGTTAAATACGATCGTGTCGCCCACGGGGACGGAAGCGGTTGTGCTGCCGGTCAGTGTCTCGGCATGTGTATGATTCTGCTTGGAAGGCAGCCAGATCAGGCCGACGATCAAGCACAGAGCCAGACACAGGGAAACAACACGCATAAATGAATTAATGCTTGTTTTCATAGTCTATCATTCATCCTTTCACAATGATGCTTGTTCTAGTCTGTTAGACTAAACCATTTTCATTTTAACATCATGCGTCTTCAAATGCAAGCGCTTTTAATGAAAATGATGCGATTGCTGAGGAAATCACCAAATCCGTGCGCGCAAAAAATGACCGGCAGGTGGAAACCTGCCGGTCAATATGGTTATCGGTTAGAATTCAGAACGAAACTGTTCTTAGTTCTCCTTCTTGCGCTTGATGCACAGAGCGCTCAGGCCGATGCCGGAAGCGGGCAGCATCATAGCAGCCAGAGCAATGATGGAAGCATCGCCGGTCTCGGAGGGACCCTGAGGAGCATCAGGATTCTCGGGTGTCTCAGGAGCAGCAATAACATCAGCGCCGTAGGAAACCTTAATGTTGTCAATATAGGCTGCGCCGTTTACATCCAGCTTCTGTGCGGTCAGCTTGAACTCGGTGAAGTTGCTGCCGGTAGCGCTGTAGCTAATGTTGCGGAAGGCGATGTCGCCCAGCTCCTCGCCGTTAGCATAAACAGTAACCTTCTGAGCCTGAGGATCGCACTTAAAGACCAGCTTGGTCCAGTCAGTCATAGCAGGCATGGTGAACTCAGCCTTAACAAATTCAGAACCGGTGTTGTAGTACAGGCCATCGGGACGGATGGAAACATACAGCTGACGGCCGGAAACGGTGCCCTTGTCGTCCATGGCAGAGCCAACCTGGAAACCGAACTCGTCGCCGTCCAACTTAGCATCCATCTGAACCCAGAACACCTGACCAACGGGCAGGATAGAAGCCATCTTCTGGTTGCCGTAGTAAGTAGCACGGGAAGCGGTGGAAGGCAGAGCAACCTTCAGGTATCCGCTGGCAGTGGTGTCGATGACAGCTTCATCTTCAACGAAGGTCAGAGTGGTATTCTCATGAGTACCCTTCTTCCATGTGCCGGGGACATTGCCCTCTGCATCGCTGGAGTAAGTCAGTTCGGTACCCAGTGCGCCGAAGCCGGTTTCCCAAACAGTCTTGACGGAGTCTGCAGTGACAGCGCCCTTAGGATCATCCAGATACAGCTCTTCGAACTTAACATTGTCGATCTCAACAGCACCGGGGGTTCTGGCATGAATCGCCCAACGCTCAGCGGGAGGATTGCCCTGAGTGCCCATAGTGTAAGCTTCGGTGACGTAGTTCACACCGTTGACCAGCAACTGAACATCATATACACCGGAATAACCAGTCTGACGGGAAACACGAACAGTATAGGTGTTCCAATCGGCCAGGTCAACATCAGCGGCAATTTTGCCAACTTCCACGTTGTCAATGGCGTTGATGATGGTGCCATCAAGGATGTCCATGGAAATTCTTCTGGGGACGACTTCGGTAGTACCGTCAGCCTTGAACAGGTCCCACATAACGAAGAACTCAATACGCATCTTAGTGCCGGCAGCGACCTTTGCTTCGAAAGTCAAATCCTTAGCAGCAATTTTGCCACGTTCAAATGCTTCTACGCCGCCCTCTGCAGGCAGGATAAAGCCGATAAATGCGCGCTCAGCCTCGGTAGCATTGTGAGTCAGCACAGCATGCTGATTCTCGGCGTTAGGCAGAGTGGTGGGAACCCAGCTAAAGGCCTCAGTATGGTAATCAGTCCAAGGATCAACCTTGTGGGCAGGCATATCCTCAAAAGTCTGATCCACAAGTACTGTCTCTTCGGCAGCAAAAGCGGAGACGGCGAAGATGCCAGCCAGCATTGCCAGGCACAGAACCAAGCTTAAAATACGGATGGTAGTTTTCATGGTGTGTTCTTCCTTTCATTGATAAATAGTTACAGTTACGCGAATAACTCTTAACTCAGAATCATTATATCAGTAAACTTTCTAAATTGCAATAACTAATTAATAATTTAATAACAAATTACAGGCCTTCTCCCCTACCATTCTCTGATATTGCCGCTTCCGCCTGGACAAATCTAATTACTGACGAACAACGGTGGCTTTTCGTACACAATCTACCATGCTGAAAACAAAAACAGCCGGCAGGCTGGTGCCCGCCGGCTGGATTTTGGGAAGGTTGGGAATTAACTATAAATTAGTTTTCCTTCTTGCGGATGCACAGAGCGCCCAGACCGATACCGGAAACGGGCAGCATCATGGCAGCCAGAGCAATGATGGAAGGATCAGCGGTCTCAGAGGGGCCGGAGGGAGGTGTAACGACCTTAGCCTCGTCCTTAGCGTAGGACAACTCAGTGTTCTCATGGAAGTTGTAGACCCACTTGTTCTCGTAGCGCTGACCCAGAACCTCGCCCCACTCCAGCTCAGTGCCGTAGGTGCCCAGGTCGTGGCTCCAGAACTTGGTGGAAGAACCCTCAACAGCGACGGGCTGCAGGTTGGGGTTGTTGTCGGGGAACTCCAGAGTCAGTTCGTTCATCTGGATGTTGTCAACCTCGATGACACCAACAGTTCTAGCATGGATAGCGAAACGCTCTTCAACGTTAGCACCCTGGGTGGTCTGAGAGGTGGTGTTGGTGGTGACGTTCTTACCGTTGATCAGAACCTGAACATAGTAGCCGGCATCGAAGTCGGGATCCTTGTACAGACGAACGGTGTAGGTGTTCCATTCCTTAGCATCGACATCAGCAGGAATCTTGCCGATCTCTTCGTTGCTCTGAGTGCCGTTGAAAATGGTGCCATCAGGAGCAAAGCCAACAGTGACACGACGAGCAGGAGTCTCGCCCAGATCCTTGATGTCCCAAACAACGTAGAACTCGCACCACATGGTAGCGCCGGAGTTCTTAGCTTCCCAAGTGATTTCCTTGGCAGCGATGTCCTTTGCTTCGTAGACCTTGTTGCCATCGGGGTTCCAACGGAAGCCGAAGAAGATACGCTTGTTCTCTTCTGCATTGTTGTGAGTCAGCACGACGTGCTGGCCCTCAGTTTCGGCAGCAAAAGCGGTAACGCCAAAGACGCCGACCAGCATTGCCAGGCACAGAACCAGAGTAAGTACGCGGATGGTAGTTTTCATAGTGTTTTCTTCCTTTCGCTTTTTATAGTTTTTAGTTAAGGCCTTAACTAATAACTTATGGGTATTATAGCAGTAAACATTGGAAATTGCAATAGTTTTTTCATATTTTTTTCACAATTTTAGGATTTGTGCAAAATTGTTTCGAAAACACATGTTTCCGACTCAAAGACAGCAAAAGACCGTGGTAAATGTTACCACGGTCTAATAAGATTATTCAGTCAAAGGCTTCATTGTGGGGAACAAGATGACTTCACGGATGGTATCGGAGCCTGTGAACAGCATAACCGCACGGTCAATACCGATGCCCATACCGCCCGTGGGAGGCATGCCGTATTCCATAGCATTGAGGAAATCCTCGTCCAGCATTTCGGTCTCGTCATCGCCACGCTCGCGCTGCTCCACCTGTTTCATAAAGCGCTCTCTCTGATCGATGGGGTCGTTCAGCTCGGAGTAGGCATTGCCCATCTCGCTGTGGCAAATAAAGAACTCAAAACGCTCGGTCAAGCGAGGGTCTTTGGGGCTGCGCTTTGTCAGCGGAGAAACCTCAACGGGATACATGGTGATAAATGTAGGCTGGATCAGATGCTCTTCTACCTTCTGATCGAAGCAGGCATACAGCGCATTGCCCCAGGTCTTTTCGGCGGCGTCAGCCAGCTCAACGCCCTTTGCTTTAGCAGCAGCAACAGCTTCTGCGTCATCGGAAATGGCGTCAAAATCGATGCCCACATACTTGCGGACAGCTTCCACCATGGTCATGCGGGGCCAGCCGGGGGTCAGATCGATCTTCTCACCCATCCACTCCAGCTCGTAGGTGCCCAGCACCTCCTGTGCGAAGGTGGTGAAAACGCCTTCGGCAATGTCCATCATATCATGGAAATCGGCATAAGCCTGGTACAGCTCAACGGAGGTGAACTCCGGATTGTGCTTGGGGTCCATGCCCTCGTTGCGGAAGATCCGACCGATCTCATAAACCCGGTCCATGCCGCCGATAATAAGCCGCTTCAAGGGCAGCTCGGTGGCGATACGCATAAACATATCGATGTCCAGAGTATTATGGTGGGTCACAAAGGGACGGGCGGAGGCGCCACCGGCGATGGTGTTCAGCACCGGAGTCTCCACCTCGATATAACCCATATTGTCCAGGTAATTGCGCAGGTGCTTGATAAACTTGCTGCGAATGATGAAATTCTGCTTGACCTCGGGATTGACCATGAGATCCACATAGCGCTGACGGAAGCGAATCTCCTTATCGGTCAGGCCGTGGTACTTTTCAGGCAGAGGCAGCAGGGATTTGCTCAGCAAAGTCACGGTCTTTGCACGGATGGAGATCTCCTCGGTTTTGGTCTTAAAGACCTCGCCCTCAACGCCAACGATATCGCCGATGTCATTTTTCTTGAAGCGGGCATATTCCTCTTCGCCCAGCTCATCGATCTTCACAAACAGCTGGATACGGCCGGCGCTGTCCTGCAGGTCGCAGAACATGACCTTACCCTGGCCGCGCTTGCTCATAAGACGGCCGGCTACCTTAACGGTCTTGCCCTCGAAAGCATCGTAGTCAGCCTTGATGGCTGCGGAATCTGCATTGAAATCAAATTTAGTCTGTACAAAGGGATCCCGTCCCTCATCCTGCAGAGCCTGGAGCTTCTCCCGGCGGATGCGGACCTGGTCGATCAAAGGCATTTCTGCCTGCGGTTCAAACTTTGCCATACTTAGCCCTCACGGGTCACGCTGATGACCTTCATGTCATAAGAGCCTGCAGGTGCGGTGACGATAAATGTCTCGCCCTCAGCCTTGCCGACGACAGCACGGCCAAAGGGAGAATCGTCGGAAAGCTTGCCCTCCATGGGATTGGCTTCCTGAGAGCCGGTGATCTTATACTTGGTCTGCTTGCCGGTCTTTACATCCTCCACAATAACGGTGCAGCCCAGGCCAACACGGCCGGTAGCTTCGTTCTCGTCCTCGATAATAACAGCGTGGGACAGAATGTCTTCGATCTCAGCAATGCGGCCATAGAGCTTTGCCTGTTCGTTTTTAGCGGCATCGTATTCGGAGTTTTCGGACAAGTCGCCGTAGGAACGGGCTTCTGCGATCATGGCAGCGATCTCACGCTCCCGGGTGGTCTTCAGGTAGTTCAGTTCCTTCTCCAGATCAGCAAGCCGCAGACTGGTAATCTTATATTCCTTTGCCATAGTTGGAATACCTTCCTTTACCTTAAAATTCAATAGCTTCAAACATTATAGTGGAAATTTCTCCGGCAGTCAAGGTGTATTTGGAGCTTTTTCCGTGTAATTGCTTTCGTTTTCCTGCAGCAGTCGGATCGCAGCCAGCACCTGCGGATCGGACATTGGATCCAGCGTGCCGGCATAAATGGCGGCTGCGGTTTCCTGATCCACTTCAATCAGCGCATCCGGTGTCAATCCGACACCTTCCAGATTCACATTATTGTGCGTAAAGTATTTGCCAACGGAAAGGCCTACGGCTGAGCCGTCGCTGAGTTCATACACCAGCTGATAGTAGCCCTTGCCGCTGGTCTTCTCCCCTACTGTTTTGGCAAACCCGTATTCCCACAGTGTTGCGGCGAAGCATTCCGCTGCGCTGTAAGAATTGCCATTGACAAGCACCATCATGGGAATATCCAGATAATCTGCATCGGAAGTGTAAACCGTTTCGTTTCCCTTGTAATCCACGGTCTTAAACACCTGTCCCTCCGGCAGGAGATAGTCCAGAAGCTTTACCATTTCGTCGGCATAACCACCGCCGTTGTTCCGTACGTCAAAGATCAGCTTCGTGGCGCCCTGGGTAAGCAGCGAATCAATGGCCTGCTTGCTTTCGGCAAAGCTATTTGTATTGAAATTTTTGATGGTCACAAGGCCGATTCCGCCCTCCAGCAGCTTACCTTCCGCAACCGGAACTTTAATGGCACGCCGTGTCACGGTAACGGAGATCGGCTGGCCGTCACGCATCAGCTTCAGCTCCACGGCAGAGTTTGCCGGTCCTTTGATCAGTTCTCCTGCCTCGTTAACCGTTTTGCCGGCCAGGGACACGCCTGCGGCTTCCACTATAACATCGCCGGCAGCGATGCCGATCTCATGGGCAGGTCCACCGGCTGTGACAGAAGCCACCAGCAGGCCGCTTCCATCCTGTCTTGCCTGCACCGTAACGCCGATTCCCACATATTCATTTCTCTTATCTTCCACGAAAGAAGCATATTCCGACGCCGGAATATAATAGCTCCAGCGATCTTTCAGCGCACCGATCATGGCATGTGCCGCAGCGTCTTCAATAGCGGTCCGGTCTTTCTCGCCAACAAACCGCTCTTCGATCAGATCCGAAAGCTGATTCAGCTTGCTGTAACGGTCCGTCGGCAGCAGGAAAAACACCGCGGAAAGCGTAAGGATACACGCCAGCAGTGCTGTCAGGATATGCGACAGCACCAACACTATTTTCTTCATAAAACACACCTCAAATCAGCATTCCCACAGCCCAAAAAGGGCTGTGGGATATGTATTAACCGATATAGTCCATAGGATCTACGTATACGCCGTTTTTGCTAATGCCAAAGTGCAGGTGGTTGCCGGTGGACAGGCCGGTGGTGCCAACGCAGCCGATCTGCTGACCCTGGGCCACAACCTGACCTTCCTTGACCAGCGGCGGGCAGCACATGTGCATATAGACACTTGCATAGCCGTCCAGATGGTCGACCTTGACGTAATAACCTGCGCTGTCGCTCCAAACAGAGATGGTAACAATACCGCTTCTGGTGGCCACGATGGGCGTGGGGCACGGAGCAGCCAGGTCAACACCGTTGTGGGGTCTGACATAACCCAGCACAGGGTGAAGACGGCCGTCGGGCTGGAACACGCTGGATACCCGTGTATAGCTGCAGGGAACCACCCAGGTGATACCGCTTTCGTCCACGTTGCTACTGCCGCCGATGCCGCCGCCATAGTTGGGCTGGACAATGGGCGCCGCCGTGGTGGGCGGTGTAGTCAGCGTAGCTAAGTATTCCTTATATTTGGCATCCTCATACTCATTTTCTTTCTTGGCGATCTCCAGTTCCAGCTGGTAGAGGTCATCCTCTGCCTTTTCCATAAACTGTTCAAATTCTTCGCCCTTGGCAACAAGCTGCTGCATCAGTGTGGCTGCTTCCTGGGACTTTGCGTCCATTTCAGCCTGCCGCTGTGCAAGAGTCGTTCTGGTTGCCTGCAGGGAAGCCCGCTCCTCCAGCAAAATTGTCTTGGCTTCCTCTACCTCTTTGGCTGCGGAACGCATTTCGTCAAGACGCTTCCGGTCAGCGGATGCTATCTCTTCGATCATATTCAGCCGGTCCAGCAGGTCGGAAAAGCTGTTGGCTTCAAACAGCACAGACCAGTAGGACAGGTTACCGTCCTCTTCCATGGTACGGATACGGTCTTTGTGCTTTTCGTTCAGCTGGGCGAGTCTGCGCTCTGCCTCATCCACGTCCTCCTGCTTATCTGCCAGCAGGACATTGTATGCCGAGATCTGCTCGTTCAGGTTCTTGATCTGCTCATGCAAAAGACCGACCTGCTGCTCGATATTGCCCTTCTGGGCGATCAGGTCCTTGATCTCAGTGGCGTTGGCGTTTTGATCCTTCTTCAGATCTTCCAGCTGCTGCTGCAGTTTTTCGTTATCCTTTTCCATTTGGTTGATCTGGTCTCTGATCTCGCTGGAAGAAGCGGCATGTGCAGAAGGCAATGCGCTCAGGATCAGCGACAGGATCAGTACCGTAGCCAATATGGCAGCCACAATGGATACCCATAATTTCTTGTTCTTCATTCGTGTTGCTCCTTAATAGAAATCCACATAAAGCGCAGGATCTACATAAACACCATTCTTAATGATGGAGAAATGTAAATGCGAGCCTTTGGAAAGGCCGGTGTTTCCAACAACACCGATCATCTGTCCTGCCCGGACGTACTCCCCTTCCTGCACGATATAATAATGCATGTGCAGATAGGCGCTGGAGTAGCCGTCGCCGTGGTTAATAAATACATAGTTTCCGTTGGCATCACCGTAAGCAGCGGCTGTGACAGTTCCGCTTCTGGTTGCGTAAATGGGTGTGCCGGTGTACGCAGAAAGGTCAATGCCCTTATGGGGGCGCACATAACCCAGGATCGGGTGCAGCCGTTCATCGGTAAACGGGCTGGAAACCCGAAGATATGCCGTGGGGATCAGCCAGTAGATCCCGTTTTCATCATAGTTGCCGCCCGGCGCATCTGTATCCGGGACGGTATCGCTTGGCTGAGAGGTGGCAAGCCACTCTTCGTATTTTTTAGCATCGTTATATTCCTGTTCCTTCTTGGCAAGCTCGTCAAGAAGATCATTTTGCTGCTTGCCGCTTTCCGCCAGCAGCTTTTCATACTCCTCGCCCTTGGCCACCAACTGGGTCAGCAGCGCCTGGGCCTCCAGGTTCTTCTTTTCCTGCAGCGCCTGAGCATCCACAAGCTCAGCCTTTACGCTTTGCAGCGCAAACTTTTCCTGTTTCAGTGTTTCGGCAGTCTTTTCCACCAAAGCGGTAGCTTCCCGGATCTGCTGCAGGCGGTTGCGGTCGGCGCGAGCGATCTCCCACACCATATTCAGCCTGTCGAGAAAGTCGGTAAAGCTGTTTGCACGGAACAGGATCATCCATACTGACAGATTTCCCTCTTCTTCCATGATGCGGATCCGCAGTTTATACTGTTCGTTCAGATCGTCCAAATAAGCCTGAGCTTTGTCCAGATCTTCCTGGGTGTCGGCAATCAGCACATTGTAAGCAGAGATCTGCTCATTGATACCGCTCACCTGGGCATTCAGCAAGACGATTTGCTGTTCGATCACCGCTTTTCGGGAAACAAGGCTTTGCACCTCAGACAGGTTGTCCTGCTTCCGGTTTTCCAGCTCATCGATCTGCGTCTGAAGTTCTTTTTGATCTTCCTTCATCTGGTCGATCTGATTCTGGATCTCTCCTGAGGAGGCTGCCGAGGCCGCAACAGGCAGCATGCCGTTGACGGCGCTCAACAAAATTGCAACAGCCAGGCATATCAGCACAGCCGTCAGAAACTTTCTCTTTCTCATGTTTCTCCTGTATTTTTAGACGTCCATAAACTTACGGATAGAAGCCCAGCTGCCAATGATGCCAACAAACAGGCCCGCACCAACAAATGTGGCCACCATGGGAATCAGCAGCTCATTAAAGGGAACGAAGCTCAGCAGCTTCAGCGTATCGATGACTGCCAGCCGATCCAGCAGCAGATCATACAAAAACCACTCCAGGCCAAACGCAATGCCTGCGCCCAGCATACCCAGCGTAAAGCCCTCCACCACGAAAGGCATACGGATAAAGCCGTTGGTGGCGCCAACCATCTTCATAATGGCGATTTCTTCCTTGCGGTCATACATGCCAAGCTTGACGGTATTGGAGATGATGAGCAGCGAAACGACAAGCAGAACGCCCACCACAACAACAGAGGCGATATGCAGCACATCCTGCAAGGTCGCAAAACCCTCTGCCAGCTCGTAAGCCGCATTAATCTTTGCGACGCCGGAAATCTTCTGGATCTCGGCAACCGTCTGCTCCAGCAGACCGTTGTCTTCCAGAATCACGATCACACGGTGGCGCAGGTCGTTGGCATCCACACCGGAGAAAGCCTCGTCGCCTTCATGGTCTGCGATAAAGTCCTCAAGCGCCTGCTGCCGGGTCTTAAATTCCGTTTTGTACACATTGGGCACAAGATTGATCTCAGTCTGGACGCTCATGGCCTCAGCATCGGTCAGCTCACTGTCTATGTACACAAGAACTTCGTTCGTCTTGTTTAGATCCTCGACCATGATATTAATATTGTAAACAAGGCATGAAAAACTGCCCACGATCAGCAGGCAGGCGACTGTGACACACACAGCTGCAAAAGACATAAAACCGTGGAGGAAAATACCACGAATGCCCTCTTTTAGCAGATATCCAAAATTATTGATCTTCATAGTGATAATAACCGTCCATTCCGTCGCTGATGATCAAACCGTTGTCGATAGCGATAACACGTTTGGGGAAGCGTTCCACCAGATCTTTGGCGTGAGTGACCACCAGCATGGTGGTGCCGAGATTGTTGATCTCCTGCAGCAGGCACATGATCTCCTCTGCCATGGCGGGGTCAAGGTTGCCTGTGGGCTCGTCCGCAATGATAGTGGAGGGATTGTTCACGATGGCACGGGCAATGGCCAAACGCTGCTGCTCGCCGCCGGACAGCTCGCCCGGATGGCGGCGTGTCTTGGTATCCAGACCGACCAGATTCAAAACGTAAGGCACTCTTTCCCGGATCTGCCGCTCTTTTGCGCCCACAACACGCATGGCAAAAGCCACATTGTCATAAACCGTTTTATTTTCGATCAAACGGAAATCCTGGAACACAACGCCTACGGTGCGGCGCAGATAAGGTATCTCACGCTTGCGGATCCGCTCCAGATTGTAACCGTTGACATGTACCGCACCGGAGGTGGGCATCAGCTCACCGGTGATCAACTTAATAATGGTGGACTTGCCCGAACCGGAGGGACCCACCAAAAAGGCAAATTCGCCGTCTTCAATCTGCATGGACACGCCCCGGAGAGCCTTTGTGCCCACGGTATAGGATTTCATCACGTCGGTAAATTCTATCATATTTCCAGCTCCAAAAAGAATGTAACCAAATTGTAACACATTAGACTTGTTATGTCAATCAGTAGATGTAAAAAAAGAATTAACAAATACTGTGACGAAAGAAAGGACCGTGCGGCAGGCACGGTCCTTCAAAATCAGCGGTTATCTCTGGAAGAAAGGTACTTTCTCACCATCAGCGCCACCTTGAATACGATGGCATGGTCAAACTCCCGCAGGTCAAGGCCGGTGAGCTTCTTGATCTTCTCCAGGCGGTACACCAGCGTATTTCTGTGTACGAACAGCTTACGGGAAGTTTCAGAAACGTTCAGGTTGTTCTCAAAGAACTTATTAATGGTAAACAGCGTCTCCTGGTCCAGAGAATCAATGGTATTCTTCTTAAAGACCTCGGAAAGGTAAATCTCGCACAGGGTGGTGGGCAGCTGATAGATCAGCCGGCCAATGCCCAGATTCTCATAATTGATGATGGTCTTATCCGTATCAAAGACCTTGCCCACGTCAATGGCGGTCTGTGCTTCCTTATAAGAATCGGCAAGGTATCTCAGATGCTCGGCGACGGTGCCGTAGCCGATAACAGCCTTTATGTACAGCTCGTTTTTCAGCGTGCTCTGGATCTTGACAGCGATCCGCTCCAGATCAGCAGAGGTGGTAGTGGGGGTGATCTGCTTGATCACGGCAACATCAGCCTCGTTGATGCTGATCACGAAATCCTGGGTCTTATTTGGGAACAGGCTGCTCACCACGTCCACAGTAGCAACGTCGGTACGGCCGATCTGGCGCACCAGGAAAACAACTCTTGGGGCTTCTGTGGAGAAATGCAGCTCCTTGGCACGGATATAGATATCACCGGGCAGGATATTATCCATGATGATATTCTTGACGAAGGTTCCCCGGTCATGCTTCTCTTCATAGAAGATCTTTGCGCCGTTCAGGGAAATATAGGCCATCTGGCAATAGTTGCGGGCCTGCTCGTCATCACCGTTGCAGAAAACGGCGTACTCAAAAGAGCCGGCGTTATTAAAGATACCCTTAAAGGTCTTTTGATTAAAGGTAACAAAAGTTTCCTGAGAATTGGTGATCTTCAGGACGGCATCCGTCCACTGCTCGCCCAGCATAGAGGCATCGGTGCAGGATACCACATAGCTATCGTAATCGATAACGCCAAACACACGGTCTGAGACCTCACGCATCTGCAAGATCACATTCTGAAAAATACTGTTGGACATTGGATGTCCCTCCTTAGAAATATGCACAAATACTTTTTCAACAAAATAACGCTGTCATTATACATCCTTTTTGCGCAATTTGCAAGTGCTATTTGACATTTTGCTGCAAAACAGCACCTCATTTTTATCTATTATTACATATTTTTTCGTCAAAAGGTCGATAAATGGCACGTTGTCTTTGTGCAATTCCCATCAACCGTTGATCTGCCGTATCTCCTCTTCGGTCAGTTCTCTGACCATACCTCTGGGCAAATCACCCAATGTAAGTCCCGCTTCCTGTATGCGTTCCAGGTAGGTAACGTGCATGCCTCTCGATGCCATCATTCTGCGCACCTGATGATATTTCCCCTCGCAGACAGTAATGCGGCTCTCCCCTGCTCCCAGCGGCGTCAGCGTGGCAGGAAGGCATTGTGTACCGTCCTTCAGCTGCAATCCCTTTGCGAAGTCTTCTACATCCGCGTCGCCGGCAGTTCCCTCATGGCGGGCATAATAGACCTTTGCTACATCATATTTCGGGCTGATGAGTCTATGCAAAAGATCACCGTCATTGGTAAACAAAAGCAGTCCTTCCGTCTGCTTGTCCAGACGGCCCACCGGCTTGACATCCTGCACCAAAAGCTCCCGTGGCAGCAGCTCCATAACGGTCTTATCCGCCGGATCTTCTGTGGCGGTTACATAGCCGGCAGGCTTATTAAGCATGGCCACCACCCGTCTTCGGCCAAACAGCTTTTCACCATCAAGGCATATCTCATGTTCGCCCGGCTCCAGCTTCATACTGCCGTCCCGGACAGCAGCGCCGTCTACGCTGACTCGTCCGGCTTTTAAAAGGATCTTAACCTGGCTGCGACTGCCTGCGCCGCTGTCTGTCAGGAATTTGTCCAATCTTTCCATGGCTCCTCCGTTCTATCTCCCCCGGGGTGCGAATAAGCTGTAATGCGAATTCATAATTGGAGGGATTAAAATGTTTTTAATGACCGCAAAGGTCGATAAGAAAAAAACAGCGATCATCGTGTCTGCTGTGATCGTGGCCATCGCTGCGTTGGTTCTGCTGCTGCGTGGCGGCAACGAAAGCACCCCAACCGTTTCTGAAAACGTCAGCAACAACGACGGACGCGTCGCATTTCTGCAAAGCTTCGGTTGGAAGGTGACCACCTCCCCTGCTGAATCCAGCCAGGTGCGGATCCCCGTGGAGGACAGCGAGATCTTCAGCCGCTACAACGCCTTGCAAAAAGCCCAGGGATACGACCTGTCCCAGTATGCCGGCAAAACCGTCATGCGCTACGTCTACCAGATCAACAACTACCCCGGAGCTACCGAGCCGGTGTACGCAACGCTGTTGATCTACAAAAACCAGGTCATTGGCGGTGATGTTACCAACACCGCCGCCAAAGGAAAGATCCAGGGTTTCAAAATGCCGGAGGCGACCCAGAGCCCAACGGAACCGACCCAATAAGTCTTGACAACGGCAGTGCTTCGTGGTATCCTTGTGTCAGCTGAATAAGAGATCTTCAGGGCAGGGTGTGATTCCCGACCGGCGGTAAAGTCCGCGAGCGCAGGTGCGCTGAATCGGTTTGATTCCGATACCGACAGTAAAGTCTGGATGGAAGAAGGTCGTGCGTATTTCCGCCGTATTTTTATGCCCTGAGTCTATACTCGGGGCATATTTTTTGTGAGGTGTAGGTTATGTTAAAACTTTGGCAGCAGCTTCAGGAGAATTTATTGTTTGTTGCGGTATGTCTTGGTATCATCGTGGCGCTTGCGCTGCTGGCACGGCTGACGGAGCGTTTTCTTCCTGCCAAACGGCAGGTATCCGCCGCCCGGCGTGTCACCATTGTGGGCATTTGCTCCGCTGTCGCGGCGGTGCTGCACATGCTGGATTTTCCCCTGCCCTTTCTGGCTCCGGAATTTTACAAGCTGGACATTTCCGAGGTGCCGGTTCTGCTTTGCGGTTTCTATCTTGGACCTTCTGCAACCGTCGCCTGTGAAGGTGTTAAGATCCTGCTGAAGCTTCTGCTGAAGGGCACATCCACCGCATTTGTCGGCGACTTCGCCAATTTTGCCGTAGGCTGCAGTCTGGTACTGCCGGCAACCATCATTTATCATATCCGCAAAACAAAAGCCAGTGCTTTGATCGGCATGGGCGCAGGCACACTTTGCATCACGATTTTCGGCTCTGCCTTCAACGCATTGTATCTGCTGCCCAAATTCGCCCAGCTTTACGGCATGCCTCTGGACACGATCATTACCATGGGCACGGCCATCAATGCCAATGTTAAAAGCGTAGCCACCTTTGTGGTATTCTGCGTTGCGCCGCTGAACTTGATCAAAGGCGTGGGCGTTTCTGCTCTGACGCTGCTTTTGTACAAGCGCATCGAGCGTGTACTTTTCCGGAAAGAAAAATAACATTGCGTCCCGGCTTGCTTGTGCGGGCCGGGCGTTTTTATGCCCTCATTATACCACGCCTGTGCTATTTTGCAACAAAAGATGCGCCCATTCTTCGCCGAAAACCGCTATCTTGACGAATATTGCGCCGAAACAAAAAAATTCTTGCAGTATAAATAAAGTGGGTATATAATATTGCTATCAATTTGATTCACTTGGAGGGAATTATTATGTCCTGTAATGTGCGTCCCAAATCTATGCAGCGCATCACCACCCCTGAGTTGGCAAGAGCCTTTATCGACGAGCAGGTGGCTGCCGTCCGCGCTCAGGTGGGCAACAAGAAAGTTCTGCTGGCTCTGTCCGGCGGTGTGGACTCTTCTGTCGTGGCTGCCCTGCTGATCAAAGCCGTTGGCAAGCAGCTTGTATGTGTTCATGTCAATCACGGTCTGATGCGTAAGGGCGAAAGCGAAGACGTTGTCAGAGTCTTCGGTCAGGAGTTGGATGCCAACCTTGTCTATATCGATGCAACAGACCGTTTCCTGAATCTGCTGGCGGGTGTTTCCGATCCCGAAAAGAAGCGCAAGATCATCGGCGGCGAATTCATCAAGGTCTTCGACGAAGAAGCAGCCAAGCTGGAAGGCATCGACTTCCTTGCCCAGGGTACAATCTACCCCGACATTCTGGAATCCATTAAGGCTGCTGAAAGCGGCAAGCCTGTCAAATCCCACCACAATGTGGGCGGCCTGCCTGAGGATATGAAAATGGAGCTGGTGGAGCCTGTTAAGCTGCTTTACAAGGACGAGGTCCGTGTGGTGGGCGAGGCTCTGGGTCTGCCTCATGCCATGGTCTACCGTCAGCCCTTCCCCGGCCCCGGTCTTGGCGTGCGCTGCCTGGGCGCCATCACCCGTGACCGTCTGCACGCTCTGCGGGAAGCTGATGCGATCCTCCGTGAAGAGTTCGATAAGTGTGGCCTTGCGGAAAAAGTCTGGCAGTATTTCATCTCCATTCCCGATATGAAGAGTGTGGGTGTCCGCAACGAAATGCGCTATGAAGGCTGGCCCGCCATCATCCGTGCCGTCAACACGAAAGATGCAATGACCGCCACCATTGAGGAGATCCCCTACCAAGTGCTGCACAAGATCACCGCCCGGATCACCGCCGAGGTGGAGGGCATCAACCGTGTTCTGTACGACTTGACACCCAAACCCACCGGCACCATCGAGTGGGAATAATTGCACATTGATTCTAAGTGGTCTGAAATCGCTTGATTCCAGACCACCATCTTTTTTAGAAAACAGTTTTTTTATCACAGCTGATACGATTTTGATGAGCATCCATCGTACAGCTAAGATAATATGGGCAATTATGATAGCTTTTCAGGGCCGCGTTGTTAGGGCGCTGAAAAAAATTGGCGCAAGCAATTGCATTTTTTCACAAAAGTGATATAATGCAACGTTAGTAAAACGGAGCGCAACCATTGTAGATATCTTCTGAGAGCATTTTAATACCCTCACTTCACATCTGGATGATTAAACTCTGAAAAAAGTTTTTGAAAGAAGGCGTATTTTAATGACTCAAACAGCAAGTATTTTTTTGAGTCTCTCCATCGCACTACTGGCGGGTCTTCTCTTATCAAGACTTGCCAAAAAAGTAAAGCTTCCCGCAGTTACCGCATACCTGATTGCCGGTGTTCTGATCGGTCCGTTCGTTCTCGGCGCAATCGGTATTCCCGGAATCGGTATTACAGCGGACCAAATTGAAGGCTTTGGTCTGATCTCTGACCTGGCACTGGGCTTCATCGCATTTGCCATGGGTAATGAGTTCCGCCTTGCGCAGCTTAAGAAGATCGGCAAACAGGCAACAGTCATTGGTGTTGTTCAGGCACTGTTCACCACTCTTGTTGTCGATGTGGTGCTGATCGGACTGCATTTCCTTATGCCGGATAAGCTGTCTCTTCCTGCTGCTATTGTTCTTGCATCCGTTGCGACCGCTACAGCCCCCGCTGCAACTATGATGGTTGTGAAACAGTACAAGGCAAAGGGACCGGTTACGGATGTTCTGCTCCCCGTTGTTGCGCTTGATGATGCGGTTGGCCTTGTTGTGTTTGCAATTTCCTTCGGCGTAGCAAAATCCATCAGCACCGGAACGGTTGATGTACTCTCGGTTATTCTGGAACCGCTGCTTGAGGTTGTTCTTTCACTCGGTCTCGGCTTTATTATGGGACTGCTTTTTACACTATGCGAAAAGTATTTCCATTCCCGTTCCAAGAGAATGGCTGTTTCTGTTACCTTCGTTATGATGACCGTTGCTATCTCTAGCCTGAAGTTTGATGTCGGCTGCATTCATATTGGGTTTTCTTCTTTACTTGCCTGCATGATGCTCGGCACCGTATTCTGCAATATATGCGAGGTATCCGAGGAGCTGATGGACAGAGCAGACAGATGGACAACCCCTGTTCTCATCCTGTTCTTCGTAATCAGCGGTGCAGAGCTGGAGCTTTCGGTATTCGCAGATTGGGCAGTTGTGGTAGTCGGTATCGTCTACATCATTTCTCGCTCCGTAGGCAAATATTACGGTGCGAACATCAGTGCGAATATGACAAAAGCCGATCCCAACATTGTGAAATATCTCGGTATCACCTTGCTGCCTCAGGCAGGTGTTGCGCTCGGTATGGCGATCAAGGCGATCGAGCTTGGCCCTGACGGTGCTATCGTCCGCAATATCACTCTGTTTGCCGTTTTGATTTACGAAATCGTCGGTCCGTTCCTGACAAAGATCGCGCTTACCAAAGCCGGCGACATTAAGGAGGAAGGACGCACAAGTGCAAGAGAAGAACATCTTGCAAAGAAAGCTCAGAATCAATAATTCACGGTTGTTAGCACAACCGTGTTGAATATCGAAAATATTACTACGTATCTCCCAAAAACTGTGACCAGTTTTTACCGGCATCCGCCACATATCTGCAAAACCAAAATCCCGCCATCAAGTAGGAATCATCCTGCACCTCCAAAAAGTCCTGTTTTTAAGGTTTTTTCCGTTCTTGCTTTGCGATTGGCGGCAATCTGACAGCAAAATATGTAAGATGCTCTGCTGTAAAAAGCAGAGCATCTTTGATATGCCCAATCATTTGACGCTTTTGATATATTATGTGCTTATTGAATTTATGCTTTTGGCATGTTACAATACATTTAGCTACATAGACGTACCGTTTGGCATCTGCGAAGGAGGCTTTTGAATGACAAAATTGTTTGGCTATGCCATGGATATTGGTGAACAAATGCTGATTTCCGGCGCAGAGGTCCACCGTGTCGAAGAAAGCATTAACAGGATTTGCCGTGCCTTTGGCGCCATCCGAGTGGACGTTTTCATTATTACAAACAGCATGGTCGTTACCATTCACACCAATGATGACAAAACGTATACGCAAACAAGAAGAGTCACTTCCGCAACGACAAATTACGAAAAGCTTCACCGCTTAAACCAGCTGTCAAGAGAGATCTGCGAAAAGCAGCTGACAGAGCAAGAAATCGAAACCAAGCTAACCAATGCTGTTAACTGCAACAAATTCCCGTTTTGGCTGGAGTTCGTGTGCTACTGCGTAATCGCAGGTGCATTTACCCTGTTTTTTGGTGGAAGCATTATAGAAGCGCTGGTTTCTTTCGTGGTCGGAGCGGTTGTGCGGTTGGGTACATATTTTTTCGACAAGATCATTACCAATAATATTTTCCGGAAATTCTTTTCTACGGTTATGGCCACTTTTTTGGCTTTTCTGGCAGTTGCATTCCACTGGATCCCGGATGTCGACATGGTCATCATCGGCAACATCATGCCCCTGATCCCGGGCATTGGCCTGACCAATGCATTGCGGGATCTGTTTACCGGTGACAGCATCGCCGGTCTTTTGCGGGCGATCGAGGCAGTGCTGACAGCTCTGGCCATTGCTGCCGGCTATTTCCTGATTGCCGTTTTGGGAGGATTTGCCCTATGACACATGCAGAGATCATCCAGGTCCTGGCAGGCTTTATTGGATCGATGGGTTTTGCGGTACTGTTTAATATCCGCGGAACAAGACTGGTTGCCGCAGCCATAGGCGGTTTGTTATCCTGGCTGCTGTTTGTTGTATTGGATACGTATATTGCAAGCGAGCCGGTCCGTTATTTTATCGTGGCCCTGGTCATTTCCGCATACGCCGAGGTTATGGCACGAATGCTGAAAAGTCCTACAACAACCTTTATTACGACCTCGCTGATCCCCCTCATTCCCGGTGGCTCACTGTATTACACAATGACCCACATTTTCCAGGGTAACATGGAGACCTTTTTGCAAAAGGCCATATACACGCTGCAGCTAACTGCTGCGTTGGCATTGGGTATTATCATTTCAACCGCCTTCGCAAAGGTGTTTCATGGAGAAATCAAAAACAGGAAAAAGATGCAATCCTGACCGGCAAAAAACGCCAATATAATGGCGCTGTCTTTTGAATGCTACACACATCTGCGAAGCCATTTTTGAAATGCGGTGAATACGCTATGTATAATAAGATCTACATCGAAGTCAGCAACATTTGCAATATGCGCTGTTCTTTTTGCCACGGTCACAGCCGGGCGCCCCGGCAGATGAGCAAGGAAGAATTTGAATCTATTTTATGCAAGCTGACAAAGCACACAAACTATATTTACTATCATCTAATGGGCGAGCCTCTCACCCATCCGCAGTTGCCGGAGCTTGTTAATTTGGCCGGGCAGTACGGATATAAATCGGTCATTACCACCAACGGCACCTTGCTTTCCGAACGTGGGGATGCGCTTTTGGAAGCCGGTGTGCACAAGGTAAACATCTCCCTGCACAGCTTTGAAGGCGGCACAGACGAGGACTATGTAAAATACTTAACCGCAGCAGCAGATTTTGCAAAGAAGGCTGCGGATTTGGGCACCATCGCAAACTTCCGTTTTTGGAACATCGGCTTTGATTGCGGCAAAAATGAATTCGCCATGAACATTCTCAAAGAGCGCATAACCGGCGATTGGACGCCCAACACACGGGGCATCCGGGTGCGAAACAAAATCTATATTGAGATGGACGATCGCTTTGAATGGCCGGACAGCGCCGCCGATATTAAGGGTACCCGCTTTTCCTGCCACGGTCTGAAAGACCATTTCGGAATCCTGGTCGACGGCACCGTTGTCCCCTGCTGTCTTGACAGCGACGGTGTGATCGATCTGGGCAACATCTTCCGGCAGGATGTTGAAACCATTTTGTCTTCCCAACGTGCCCAGAATATGCTTGCATGTTTCCGTTGCGGTCAGGCAGCCGAGGACCTTTGCCGGCGGTGCGGCTACGCCCAGCGATTTGTTCATTAACACTCCATGCATTTTTGAGGAGGTAAATTATGAAGCTACTCTTTAAGCAACGGATGTTTTCCTGGTTTTGCAGCTATGACATTTTCAACGAACAAGGCGAAACTGTTTACACCGTAAAAGGCGAGTTGGCCTGGGGTCACAAGTTGCGCATCTATGATGCCGCCGGCAACCCTATTGCCTGCGTCAACCAAAAGATCCTAACCTTCCTGCCGAAGTTTGAGATGTATCTCGGTGAGCGCTACATCGGTTGCATCTGCCGGGAACTGACCTTCCTGATTCCCAAATACCGCATTGAATGCAACGGCTGGCAGGTGGAGGGTGACTTTTTCGAGTGGGATTACACCATCGTTTCCCCAACCGGTCAGCGGATCGCTACCATAACCAAGGAACTGTTCAACTGGACGGATACATACTCTATTGATGTTGCAAACCCCGATGATGCGCTCTGCGCTTTGATGCTTGTACTTGCCATCGACGCAGAAAAATGCTCACGGGACGATTAAGAAGGAGGTTTTTGAAATGAAAAAGATCGGCAATGTGATCTGGGGCGTTCTGCTGATCGCCGTAGGTCTGATCATTGCGCTGAACGCAATGAACATCACAAATATCGACATTTTCTTTGACGGCTGGTGGACGCTTTTCATCATTGTCCCCTGCGGCATCGGTCTGATCACCGAGCGGGAAAAGACCGGCAATCTGATTGGCGTGGCTGTGGGCGTTTTTCTGCTCCTGTGCTGCCAAGATGTACTGAGTTTCTCCCTGTTCTGGAAGCTGCTGGTGCCTGCCATTATTGTGATCATCGGCTTGAAAATGGTCTTTTCCGGTCTGTTCGGCAACAAAGCAAACGAGATCATTACCAAAATGAAAGCGGACGGAAACACTCCCAAAGTGGGCTGCGCCATATTCTCCGGCTGTGACCTCCGCTACGATGGCGAGATCTTTGAAGGCGCAGAGCTGACCGCTGTTTTCGGCGGCGTTGAATGTGACCTGCGGAACGCTGTTATTGAGAAAGATTGTGCTATCAAGGTATCCGCAATTTTCGGCGGCATCGACATCCTTGTGCCGGAGAATGTAAATGTCAAGGTAAATTCCACCAGCCTTTTTGGCGGCGTTTCCAACAAAACTGCCGCCTGCAAAGACGCACCTACCATTTACGTCAGCGGCACCTGCATGTTTGGAGGAGTTGAGATCAAATGACGACCATGCAAAAGGTGATCAAATATCTTGCTCTTGCCTTTGCTGCCGTTCTTGCGGTCAGTATCATCGGCGGTATTATCAGTGCGGTTGGCCTGTTTAGCGGCCTTTTGGATAATGACGCCGTAACCGACGAAATGAAGACCTATGACATTTCAGAACCTGTCGTGTCTCTGGACATTGTCGTTGGTGCGGCGGACTTTACCGTTGAAAAAGCAGACAGCTTTCGCATTGTGAGCAATCTAAAGAACCTGCGTGTCACCCAGGAAAACGGCACGCTGATCATTGAAGAAGCCACGAAATTTGCCACATATAACAATGCTAAACTCACCCTTTACATTCCCGAAGGAACCGTATTTGACACGCTCGATATCACCACCGGCGCAGGCAGGCTGACCGCAGATGCGCTTTCTGCCAAAATCGTCCATCTTGTGTTGGGCGCAGGAGAGGTCAATATCGGCAGTTTGACCGCCGAAACAAAGGCAGAGATTGAAGGCGGTGCCGGCAAGCTCACCATTTCCGGCGGCTTGCTGAAAGATCTCGACCTGGAGATGGGTGTGGGTCAGCTGAATCTCGCTGCTTCCCTGCCGGGCAGCAGCGAGCTGGAGCTTGGCGTCGGCGAATCTAATCTGACCCTGATCGGCAGCGAAACAGAATATGCCTTTGAGATCGAAAAAGGTATTGGCAGCTTAACGGTAAACGGTCAAGCCGTTACCGATTTTGGAAGCTTCGGCAGCGGCGCAAACCAAGTTGAAATTCACGGCGGTATTGGCGCCATCCATCTCAATTTCCGCTGCGCAGCCTGACAGGGATATGGGGTGATCATTTGGAACATTCATATTTCATTCCCTTCCTCATATTTCTGGTCTTATATATCAGCATAAGAAACCATAACAGTGCCGCAGTGAACAAAATCATGAGCAAGAAGAAAGCAGGGGGTAGCACAGAAATGACAGAGCTTGCAAAACGCTTTATCGGCAAGGAATGCATCATTTATTCCTTTAACGGCAACCAGTACACCGGCACGGTGAAAGAGGTCTCCGACGGTGCGATCATTGTGGAAAACGGCGGCAGCGAGGAAGCCATCAATCTGGACTTCATCGTTCGCCTTCGTGAGCATCCCAAGAATAAAAACGGCAAGAAAAAGTCCGTTGTTCTGGACTAAAACAAAAAGCGGGTCTTGTGACCCGCTTTTTAAATCCTTTTATGCAGCTTATCAATACCAAAGCACAGCCCCAGGCAAGCCAGAGTATATACAGGCGTGCAAATGAGATACAGATCGTTATAGATGCCGTTGATATAATACGTTGGCGGGAACAGCAGCTGCAGTTCAAACATATCGCCAAGATCAAACAGCACCGGGCAAACCACCAGCATTACCACAAGCAAAATCGGCGTCCACATGCACAGAATACGCAGGTCTGCGCACAGCCGGCTGACCAGCATGGAAAACGCAGCCACCGACAAAACGAATAGCATAAGCGCTACTGTCTCTCTGAGCCAGTGCTCCGTAACGCCGCTAAGTGCCAAGGCAAGCACCATAGCGATCGCTGCATTGGCAACGCAGATGACCTCCCCTGCCAGCTCTGCAAGGGGCTTTACGCTGTGCTTCATCCAACCGAACGTACCTTTCTTTTCGTCCTGCTTGGCATACATTGCCCCGGCAAGACCGCACAGCACAACAGCAACAGCCAGCAAACCCCGGATGGGCGACGTAAGATAACTGCTGCTCTCCAGCAGATCGGTTGCGTCTGTGCCGTCCATGAACGAAAACTCAAACAACCGCCCGCTGATCTGCACATCTTCATAGTACGCAAGCAGCTGCTCATCAGACAAGCTGTCCAGCTGCGGTACTTCGCTGCGGATGTATTCCAGATAAATATAGGGGCTGCAATGGGCAAATACCGTTCCGGACAGCTTCTCCCGTGCCAGCAGCATCGCCACATTGCTCTCCCGCTCCACCACCTGCACAACGCTTCTGCGGAAAATGGAGGTGATAAATTTGCAGATACGTGCCTCCAGATCGTCGGCAAATATCCAGGCTGCGTCGGCTTTGCCGGTTTCCAGCAGCTGCATGGCTTCCTTCGGCGTATCGCAAAGGCGGTAGCTGATCAGCTTGCTTTCCATCAGGTCGGCAATCATACTCTGGGCAAGAGGATCCGAATTGTCCTGGGCTGCCAACGCAATGGTCATCACACCGCTTTCTTCCCGGGCAACCATGCCGTAGCCCAGCACCAACGCCGGGATCAACGCCAAAATCACAAGAAATGTTGGCTTTTTATAAAGCCGCTTTGTCAGCAGCCAAAGCCACATTCCGATTCTTCTCAGTTTTTCCATCCCCGTCACCTCCGGTCACTGCGAACGGCATAAAGCCGCACCGCCGCCGTCAGCAGCAGAAAAACTGCGCTGTAACCCAGCAGCAGCCATGCCCAGCCTGCTGTGTCACCGCCGGTAATACAGTTTGCCAGCAGGACCCTCGCCGCTCCCGCAGGCAAGTATTGACCCACGATCTGCAGCGTTTCCGGGAAGAAATAGGCAGGATACATACATCCGCAAACAAATGCCATAAACAGCATGCTGAAAAACTGCAACAGCACGCCGCCTATCAGATTTCTACTGACCTCATAGCAAAGGCTGCTCATGGATGCCACCACCAACAGCACCGGCAGCACCTGAAAAGCTGCAGACAATGTGATCGAATACCGGCTCAGCAGGCCTGTGGACAGCAGCAATGCAGCTGCGCCGGCAACCAGGACTGTCAAGCTGGCAAAATAGACGGCAAATTCCGCAGCGATCTGTTTGCCGACACCGATCCCTCTGCTGGCAAGTATGCGTTCCATAGAGCGATCCTCACGGATCATCATGGGAGCATAAGGCATGCAGATCAGCAGCAAAAACAGCACGCAAAGGCCAGTGAGCAGATATCCGCTCATATCCAGACCGTTGCCCATGCCGAGCTCACGGGTGGAGTAAAGCTTGCCTCTTGCCAGAATCAGCTCCACATACTCGATCACCATCTCGTTGATCTTGTCTCCGGCATCTTCGCCAAAACCGTTGCCCCACATTGCGTTTCCAACGCCGTAGGCGCCACGCTGCGCCTCATAAATGATAGACTCTATCATCTGAGTGATCTCGTCCTTGACCATAGTTACGATGCCCACGGCGCCAGCGGTGCTGACGTATTGCAGCGGCATCATTTCGCCACGCATAGCCGCTTCCATAAAGCCCTCAGGGAACAGCACATAAGCTGTGACCCGCCGGCGCTGCATCGCCTGCTGCGCTTCTTCCAGCGTCATAGGCAGCAGCTCTACGCTGAAGCGCGTGGTGTCCATAGATTGAAATGCGGCAAGGCCCATTTCCAGATACGTGTCCCCTGCCGTTCCCACAACACCGATCTTAAATTTCATATTTGCGCCGCTGTCTTCATCTAGCTTCTGCGCCACCGTAAAAGCTGCAGACAGGCTTCCGAACAGGATCGCCGTTACCACAATCACAAAGGGCAGTATTTTCCATATTCGTTTGCTATGCAATAACAAATACTTTCTCATATCACAAGCTATCCACCAGTTGACCTATATTTCCGGTATATGCGAAGCTTTCCAAGGCACCGTCCTTGATAATGAACCAGCTGTCACAAAGCTCCAGCTCCATGGCATCATGGGTCGTCAGCAGCAGAATGCCGCCCTCTTGTTTATAGCGCTGCAGCCATGCGCTGATGGTCTGCTTGCAGCCAAGGTCCAGAGCGGCCATAGGCTCATCCAGCAAAAGAATGGGTGGATGCTTTGCCATGGCGCATCCAATAGAAAGCCGCTTTTTCATGCCTCCGGACATTTTAGAAACCGGAGTTTTCAAAAAATCGCCAATGCCCAAAAGCTGCAGAACGCCGTCTTTCAAAGATTCTTCCATCGCCTTGCGGTCATACCACAAAAGCAGATTATCCCTGGCGGTCAGTTCCTCCATCAGCGGTGTGCCCTGAGGCACGTAGCCAACAAGCTCAGCTCGCTTATTCCCATCGGTCAGCAGGTCATTTCCGTCACAAAGGAACTGTCCGCCGTCACTTTTCAGCACGCCGGCAAGAATGGAAAGCAGCGTGGATTTACCGCTGCCGTTGCTGCCCAGGATGCCGATGCATGCGCCCTCACGGGCAGTAAAGCTAATATCACGCAGCACCTGCTTTTTACGAAAACGCTTTGCGATATGTTTGATCTCAATTACCATACCATTCTCCGTATAACAGATTTGGCGCTGAAAAATCAGCGCCAAATCCATATTCATACATGTTTATTCGGGAAGCTTGATTTCCGGCATGCCGGTTGCTTTCCAATTCTCCAGCAGCTTCTCAATATTGAGGCCGTCGATCCAAGTCTGCATTCCGCTTTCTTCAAGGCCGTTGACGGTATTCTCAGGCTTTACGATCTGCGCAGGAGCGCCCTCAGAGATTGCCAGATCAAGGCCGATCACCAGCTCGCCGTTGAGCAGCAGGTCGATGGTCACAGAAGCATCGTCGCCCTGTGCCTTTGCCTCAAAGCGCAGAACGAAATCCAGCGCAGCTGCCTGCTCGCCGAAGAGCATTCTCAGCAGATCTGCAGTAGGCTCAACCAGCACAACAGAGCCGTTATCGGAGGATTCCTCCATCATAAAGGTAACAAGCTTCATAGCCTGGCCATCTGTGATCAGGCTGACATTGTATTCACCGCCGGTAACCTTGCCGCCGGACAGGTCATCGTGACCACGCAGCAAAACGCCGTTCTTTCCGGTAGCACCGGCAGAAGTGGCGGGCATGTAGAAGCTGAATTCCACATTGCGAACACGATCGTTCGCAACACTCAGGAACGCCAGCTCGATGGCACTTTCGCCCTCGGAATACATAGTAAATGCACGGCCGATGATCTCATTCTGCTTATCCAAAGAAGTGGTGATGAGCAGGTAGTTATCCTTGCTGAATTCCTCAATGGACTCAAAGTAGGCAATGCCCTCGTTGACAGCATCGACGAATGCAGGATACAGGTCCATCTCTTCGGTAACGCCGCCGGCTTCCGCTGCAATGCCTTCCAGAGCGTCGCCCAGATCGTCGATCACAGCCTTCAGATCAGCATCATCCTTTGCCGCCTTCAGAACGTTTGTGATAATGTCAACGATCTGCTCTTCGGTGATGGTATAGGTCAGAACAACAGCTTCCTGAGAAGCGCCGTCCATCTCCAAAGTCTTGTTTTCACGTTTTACATCTTCGATTCCGTTAAGAACCATGCCGATGTACTTATTCAGCAGAGGCTCCACCTTGGCAGCATCGGGCAGCGCTTCCAAAATGACAGGCACCAGATCCATCATTGCGCCGGGCACGGGTACTGCAGAGCCGATCTGATCCATTTGTTCGCCGGCGCTGTACTCCAGATACTTATCGTGCAGACCGGGCAGACCAAGCCACATGCTCGTGGTAGCCATGTCCATGATCAGATCTGCATCAGCAAGCTTCTTGCCGTTGATCAGGACCTCCAATGCCATGCGGTTCATGCTGCTTTGCATGGTCATGCTGGTATTCAGGCCAATACTCTGCAGAGCGGAAATATCCAGAGTTTCCTTGGGAATGTAGCTCTGGAGCAGGTTCAGCATCTGTTGGCCGGGACGGATCGTCATATCCAGATTAGCGTTGGTATTACCGATACCCTCGGACGTATCCGCATTGGCAGCATTGCGCAGGATCTCGGTCACTACATCAACAACAGCCTTGGCTTCACGCTTTTCCACAAACAGCATAAGCTCCTTGGGAGTCATGCTGCTGGTATTCGGCTCGTCGCCGTCATCTCCGCTGTTGCCTGTGTCGTTACAGGCAGCAAGGGAAAATACCATTGCCAGCGCCATCAGCAGCGCAAGCAGCTTCTTCCAATTCTTTGCAAACATAATCTCACCCAATACTAAGTATTTTATCCTTTCTCCGTTATTTGAAATGATACTTTAGGGGACTTTTATATGCCATTACAATACCACATCGTGCCGCAAAAAGCAACAATAAATCCGCTATTTCTCCCTGCGTTTACGCAGTACGACCGCTGTGCGGCTGGGAAGATAGATCCGGAAACCGGTTTCTCCCTGCTTGTTCTTTGCTGCCTCATACAACTGTGTATTGGAGATGCGCTCCTGACCGCCAAAGCAGGAATTGTCGCTTGCCAGCGCAACCTCGTATTCTCCCGGCTCTCCTACCGGCAGGAACAAGCCGTCATAGGACTGCCACGGATGGAAATTGAAGGCGAAGACCAGTTCGCCCTTTTTATAGACAAGCAGCTTGTCTTCATTGGAGATCAAGAGATTTTTCGCTTTCTTTGTAAAAATCCGTTCCTTTTTGGCTAGCGCAACCATGTCCTCTTCAAATCGCTGCAGATATTGATACCGCAGCTCGGGATTATCCGCCAGCGACCACTGCCTACGGCAGTAATGATAGCTCCAGCCATTGCCCTCTCTGGGAAAATCGATCCATTCCGGATGACCGAACTCGTTGCCCATAAAGGTCAGATAACCCTCGCCGCCAAGGGACATGGTCAGCAGCCGGATCAGCTTATGCAGCGCAATACCTCGCTCCACCACAAGATTTTCCTTGTTCTTATCCATGGACCAGTACATTTCCGCATCGCACATACGGAAGATCAGGGTCTTATCGCCCACCAGTGCCTGATCGTGGGACTCGGCATAGCCGATGACTTTCTCCTTGGGACGGCGGCCGGTAAGCTCGCACCACAGCTGCCACATATCCCAGTCTTCATCCTTGCGCTCTTTCAGAATGCGGATCCACATATCCGGCACACCCATTGCAAGCCGGTAGTCAAAACCAACACCGCCATCGGCTATGGGCAGGCAAAGGCCGGGCAGCGCAGAGGTATCCTCGGCAATGGTGATGGCATTGCTGTTTACCTGCCGCACCAGCTCATTGGCAAGCTGCAGATAAGTTACAGCCTCGGTATCGGTATTCATGGAAAAATATCTTTCGTAAGGACCGAAGCTGCTTCCAAGGCCGTGGTCATGGTAAAGCATGGAGGTAACGCCGTCAAAGCGGAAGCCGTCAAAATGGAATTCCGTCATCCAGTATTTGAGATTACTCAGCAGGAAGTGCAGCACCTCGGCTTTCCCGTAGTTAAAGCATTTTGTGCCCCATGCGCTGTGGTTGCCGCGGCTGCCGGCATGGAAGTACTGGCAGTCCGTGCCGTCAAATTCGTTGATACCCTCACGGGTGTTGATGGCCGCATGGGAATGCACCACATCCAGCAGCACGGCAATACCCATACTGTGCGCCTCGTTGATCAGCGCTTTCAGCGCATCCGGCGTGCCGAATCTGGAAGACGGCGCAAAGAAATTGGTCACCTGATAGCCAAAGGAAGCATAGTAAGGATGCTCCATGACCGCCATGATCTGCAATGTGTTATATCCCAGCTTCTTCACACGGGGAAGAATATTTCGGCGGAATTCTTCGTATGTGCCCACAGCACCCTTTTCCTGCGCCATGCCCACATGGCATTCGTAGATCAGCAGATTCTTTTTCGGCTTGAAGCCGGAATCTGTCCATGTAAAAGCGCTGTCCGGCGCATAGATCTGTGCGCTCCAGCCGAAGGTGTACGGATCCTGCACCACATAATCCGCATATACGGGAATGCGATCCAGATCCTTACCATCATGCACCACAATGGCGCAGACCTTCTGCCCATGCTTCAGGGCATCATGGCCGGGCAAAACCACCTCAAACACGCCGTTATCCAGCCTTTTCATCGGGCAGCTGCGGCGATTCCATGCGTTAAACTCGCCCATGAGATACATTTCCTCCGCACCAGGCGCCCACTCACGGTAAACCCAGCCTTCGGTGCATCTGTGGAATCCGAAATACAGATGACCATTTGCAAGGTCACTGAGGCTCTGTCCCTCCGGCAGCAGCATTTTCTTTGCCGCAGCCAAGTTCTCCATACGCAGCAGTAAATCCTTTTCATAGCTGCGAAGCAGCGGGTCGATCTTTGTGATCTTCAGCTTCAACGGTCTACACCTCTTTTCAGAATATTCCTGCCTCTATTTTATATCACGGCATCGCACTTGTCCATAGAAAAATATTTCCGAAATTGAAAGCAGACCGGAAAAGTCCGGTCTGTTTATCATTATTTTTTCGCCTGTTTCATGGAAAGAGAGATGCGGTTTCTCTTTTCGTCCACTTCCAGAACGACCACCTTCACCACTTCGCCCACCTTGACCACCTCGCTGGGGTGACGCAGACGGCGCTCGCATACCTGAGAGATGTGGACAAGTCCGTCCTGGTGGACGCCGATGTCCACGAAAACGCCAAAGTCAATGACATTGCGCACCGTTCCGGTCAACTCCATGCCCGGGTTCAGATCCTTCATTTCCAGCACATCCTTACGTAGAATGGGCGCAGGCAGCTCGTCACGGGGGTCACGGCCGGGTTTTGCCAGCTCCCTGGCAATGTCAGCAAGGGTGGGCTCGCCAACGCCACATACTTCAGCGGCCTTGGCAAGGCCATAGGCTTCCAGCTTTTCCGGAAGGTCTGCCATGGCGCTTCCCTTTTTGTATTCCAGCAGCTCCAACAGCTTTTTGGCTGCGGTATAAGATTCCGGATGGACGCCGGTATTGTCCAGCAGCTCCTTGCTCTCCGGCACACGCAGGAAGCCTGCGCACTGCTCATAAGCCTTCGGTCCAAGCTTCGGCACTTTCTTGAGCTGGGCTCTGCCGGTGAACGGGCCGTTTTCCTCACGGAACGCAACAATATTCTTAGCAGTCGTTCCGTTAAGACCGGAAACCTGCTGCAGAAGGCTGCGGGATGCGGTATTTACGTCCACGCCAACGGCATTGACGCAGTCCTCCACAACGCCATTGAGGGCGCTGTCCAGCTCCTTCTGGGGGCAGTCATGCTGATACTGGCCTACGCCAATGGCCTTGGGATCGATCTTCACCAGCTCTGCCAGCGGATCCTGAAGACGGCGGGCAATAGACACGGCAGAGCGCAGATTCACATCGTATTCCGGGAATTCCTCCGCTGCCAGAGGAGAAGCAGAATAAACGGATGCGCCGGCTTCGTTGACGATCATATAGCTTGCATCGGGGAAAGAACGCAGCAGCTCCACGGTCATAGCTTCTGTTTCACGGGAGGCCGTGCCGTTGCCGATGGCGATGTGCTGCACCTTATGGCGGCGCATCAGCACAGAAAGGGTATCGATGGCCTCCTGCTTTTTGCGTTCATTGAAGGTAGGATAAACCACAGATGTGGCAAGCACCTTGCCGGTGGGGTCCACCACAGCCACCTTGCAGCCGTTGCGGTATCCGGGGTCAAGACCCATGGTCACAAAGCCTTTTACAGGCGGCTGCATCAGCAGCGGCTTCAGATTCAGGGCAAAATTATGGATTGCGCCCTGACTTGCCCGATCGGTCAGATCGCTGCGGATCTCTCGCTGAATGGACGGGAAGATCAGCCGTTCATAGGCATCTTCAGCGGCGGCACGGACGAACGCAGAAACAAACTGCGTAGGCTTCAGCGCCGCACGGCATACCAGCGCTGCGCCGTCATTGCCGGGCAGCGACACCGTGACCTTCAAAAGCTCTTCCTTTTCGCCACGGTTGATGGCAAGGATCTGGTGATCCAGCAGACGGGAGATCGGCTGGGAGAAATCATAATACAATCTGTATACGCTGTCCTTTTCCGGATCCTCTGCCTTACATACCAGCACCGCTTTGCGGGTGCAAAGCTGGCGCAGATTTTTACGGATATCCGCATCATCGGAAAGATTCTCTGCGATAATATCCGATGCGCCTGCCAGTGCTTCCTCTACAGAATTGACACCCTTTTCAGGATCGACATAGGCTTCTGCCAGCTTTGCAGGGTCTTGTCCGTCCTGGGCAAAAATAGCGTCTGCCAACGGCTCCAGGCCCTTTTCCCGGGCAATGGACGCACGGGTGCGGCGCTTTTGCTTATAGGGACGGTACAGGTCCTCCACCTCAGCCAAGGTAGCGGCATTGTCGATGGCGGCCGCCAGCTCCTCGGTGAGCTTACCCTGATTTTCGATGGCGTTTTTCACCTCGTCACGGCGCTCCTGCAGATTCTGCAGATAGGTCAGCCGTGTTTCCAGAGTGCGCAGCACGGTATCGTCCATTGCGCCGTGCATTTCCTTGCGGTAACGGGCGATGAAAGGAATGGTATTGCCCTCGTCCATCAGGGCGATGACATTTTCCACATATTGCAGTTTCTGTCCCAATTCCGCAGACAGTATTTCAGAAATAGAAGGCATGGCGTTCTCCTTTGTTTTGTTTTCCATATCATAGCATATTTCTGCGAAAAACGCAAATACTGGAAACACCAAAATTAAGGAGTGACGATATGATTGAACAAGATACAATTAAGCTGCTGCGGGAATGCGACGCCGGCATCAAGATGGGTGTTGCCTCCATTGATGACGTGCTGGATCACGTGCAAAGCGGCGACCTTTTGAACCACCTCAACCGCTGCAAGGACGAACACGACGCACTGAAAACCGAAGTGGAAACCCAGCTCTCCCGCTTCCATGACGACGGCAAAGACCCCAACCCCATCGCCAAGGGCATGTCCTGGATGAAGACCAACATGAAGCTCAACTTGGACGAATCCGATGCTGTCATTGCTGACCTGATGACCGACGGCTGCAACATGGGCGTCAAGTCACTGAGTAAGTATCTGAATCAGTATAAGGCTGCAGACGAAAAAAGCAAGGATATCACCAAGCGGCTGATCAAGCTGGAAGCCCAGCTGGCAGCGGATATGAGAGGATATTTGTAAGCTAGAAAGCCCACTCCGTTTGGGGTGGGCTTTAAGATTAACCCTCTAAAACAAACTCTCCCACAATAATTGCATGGTCGCTTCCGGAAGCAACTGCCTCATCATATAAATAACGAAGCTCATGCACCCTATAAGAATTTCTCACAAACACAAAATCATACCTAACTGCACCTCTTCTACGGATGCTGTGTGATTTTGTCAATGGTTTTCCTGCTTCATATTCACCTGTGCCATTACACTGAACAAATGCATCTGACAGACCGATATGCACAACTTCATCAAAAAAATGTTTTGCTCCTGGTCCATTATCAAAAAACTGCATTTGTGATATATCACAATGGTCGACCTGCGGCTCATTCGCATCAATCCCAATGATATCAGGCATATATCCATTAATAAATTCTGCAAAAGAATCGTATTGTACTGACTTTGCTCGAAAATAACCGCAACCGGTCAACGAATGCAACGCAAGCACTTTGATCACATGACAACCACATTGTAAAGTAACATACATCGTCCTATCCGGAAATGGACTTCTATTGATTACTCCAGATTCCAACACCTCATATTTTTTGTTTAAAATAATTAAAACACCCAGTTTTCTCGCATCTGAATCAAATTTGCTGGGACTTCTATAATCCAAGGAGTAAAAGAGCCTATAGTCCTCTCCCAAGATTGATTGTATATATTCATATGCATGAGGCTTCACCTCTTGAAGCATAACAATCACATTTTCACTAAGAAATGTTCGCAAAAAAGCAGCTTTGCGCTCAATATCACCAGCATAACTAATATTCCAATTAATAACCTTCATTATAAACCACCTCAGTATAACAATACCATGCTCTGCCATCATTTTCAATAACGGAGATGGAGGGATTTGATTTAATCATTGTTGCGCTCCGTCGAGCCGTCGCGCGCAACAGTCCACCGGACTGTTGCATTTAGATGGGTTCAAATCCCTCTTCTATCGACGTTAAAAACCTCCACACCCCGGTTGGGGTGTGGAGGTTTTTGGCGGAGATGGAGGGATTTGAACCCCCGCACGCCTTGC